>JBBRPP010000004.1:0-215238 GCA_038227995.1 Acidimicrobiales bacterium | reverse complement strand
CTCACGGAGCTGCATCACCAGACGTACCGCGCGCTCCTTGAACTCAGGCGTGTACCGACGCGTTGTTGGACTGTTTTGACTTGCCATGACTCATTCTCGTTTCCAAGATTATGAGTCTCCGCGGATCCCAGGGCGCTTCAGTTCGCCTTGCGCATCGAGGCCACTACCGGGTGTGCAGGTGCCGCTGCGCGGTGAGCCGTTGTTGAAGACCTGGCGCACACAGTTGCGGATCGCCTTCTCGCCCCAATAGTTCGGGTGCAGCGATTCCTGCACGTAGTAGGGGCCGAAGACGGTTGACACGGTGCGGATCTGCTCGATCCACTCGGTGACGTTGACCGCGTTCGGTGCGGTCCACGACGTGAGCCCCTTCTCCTCGAGCAGACCAACCGTGTTCTCGCAGAGCCGCCGGCCGTTGAACGCGCCGGCGAGGTCGAGCAGCTTCGTTCCGCCGGCAGCGGCAGCGGCCTTCACCGCGTTGTTGATCTTGACCAACGCGCTGCTGTTGGCCCAGTCGGCGTCCTTGTTCCAGAAGCCGCACCCGCCCGTGCTCTGCCGGCCGTAGCCGCTCTGGCCATAACGGAACCCGCTCGAACTCGGGATCGGCGAGGGATAGGTCTGGGTGACGATCGTGTACTGGGTGGGGGCGTAGCCGGCGTTCGCCATCGCCGTCTTGATGTTCGTGATCGCACCGGTGATGAGCGCTGTCTTGGCATTGATGTTGGCCGTCGTGAAGTTGGCCGTGACCGAGCTGTCGTCGTTGCAGTAGTCGGGCCACCACGACGGCGAGAGCAGGAAGTCCTGGACGCACTGCTGGACGACGGATGCGAAGTTGAAGTCGTTGCCGCCGATCGACAGCTGCACCATCGTCACGTTGTGGGTCGCGGCGAACTGCTGCAGCAACAGCGCCTGGCCCTGGCGGCCACTGGAGTCGGCGTAGAAGTCGATGCCCGGCTTGAAGTACGTGCCGCTCGCGTCGGTGGCGGTCTTGGCGCCCGAGCACGCGAAGTTGGCGCTGTTCACAGCCGAGCCATTGGCCGATGTGCCCACGATGATCTCGGCAGCCTTCGACCGATGGCAGCGCTCGATCGTCTCGGCCGAGCCGGTGGGATTGTCGTAGTACGCCGTCGGGCCGAGGGCATCGGTGTACGACGAGCTGGCGTTGCTGTTGCCGGCCCACCGACCGGCCTCGCCGGAGATGTACGAATCACCGACGCTGACCACCCACGGCGCGCCGGCGCCGGGACCGTCGGCGGCGGCCGAAGTCGGGTTGATCGCGACGATGCCACCGGCGGCAAGAGCGAGCGCGAGTAGCGGACGAACGAAAGAACGACGAATCATGGCTGTGACCCTCATGTGACCCCCCAGGCCTGCGCCGACAGCGTTCGATGCCGACGTCTGATCGCGACGCTACCCTCAACCACGTGCAGGATGTGGACCGACTCACGTATCTCGACCACGCCGCCACGACGCCGATGCGCGCCGAGGCGGTCGAGGCGATGTTGCCGTTCCTCACCGAGCGCTACGCCAACCCCAGCGGTTCGCACCGCTTCGCACGGTCGGTGCGCCAGGCCGTCGACGAGGCTCGCGAGGTCGTCGCCGACGTCATCGGTTGCGCCCCCGGTGAAGTCGTCTTCACCGGCTGCGGAACGGAGAGCGACAACGCTGCGATCGTCGGTACGCAGCGGCGACACGGTGGCGTCGCGGTGTGTTCCGCAGCCGAGCACCATGCAGTGCTGCACGCGGTCGAGCACGGTGGAGGACGTGTGGTCGCTGTCGATCGCGACGGCCGGATCGACCTCGACGCGCTCGCCGGAGCGCTCGACGACGATGTCTCGGTGGTCTCTGTGATGACCGTCAACAACGAGGTCGGGTCGATCAATCCGGTGGCCGAAGCGGCGGCGATCGTTCACACCAAGTCACCGCGCGCGCTCATCCACACCGATGCCGTCCAGGCGCCTTCGTGGCTCGACCTGCGTGGAATCTCGCCGCACGTCGATCTGCTCGCGTTGTCGGCGCACAAGTTCGGTGGGCCGAAGGGCGTGGGTGTGCTGATGGCTCGACAGGGCACCGTCCTCGAACCGTTGCTGCAGGGCGGCGGCCAAGAGCGCGACCGGCGCAGCGGGACGCACAACGTCGCGGGCATCGTCGCGATGGCAGAGGCGCTGCGACTCACCGATGTCGAGCGCGTCACCGAGACTGCGCGCCTGGCGGCGTTGCGCGACCGACTCGTCGACTCGATCATGGGCAGCCTCGACGACGTGATCGAAACGGTCGAGCGCGGCGCGAAGGTGGCGGGTTCGGCGCATGTCTGCATCGCGGGCATCGAGAGCGAGGCGTTGCTGTACCTGCTCGACGAGGCCGGCATCTGTGCGTCGGCCGCGTCCGCGTGTGCGAGCGGTGCGATGGAGCCATCGCACGTGCTGGCCGCGATGGGCGTCGAGAAGCGTTACTCGCTCGGCGCGTTGAGGATGAGCCTGGGTCACGCCACTACCGCGGACGACGTCGATCGCGCGATCGACGTCCTCGTCGCATCGGTTCGCCGGTTGCGCGGCAGTGCGGTGCGGGTGCCGGCATGAAGGTCATGATCGCGATGAGCGGTGGCGTCGATTCCTCGGTCGCGGCTGCGCTGCTGGTCGAACAGGGTCACGATGTCGTCGGTGTCACGATGCGGTTGTGGGGTGGCGAGAGCGACACCGGTTGCTGCAGCGTCTCCGACGTCGATGACGCGCGCCGCGTCGCGCAGCAGCTCGGCATCGATCACCTCGTCTTCAACTTCTCCGAGGACTTCAACACCCACGTCGTCGATCCGTACGTCGCGGCGCACACCGCGGGCATCACCCCGAACCCGTGCATCGAATGCAATCGCCACGTGAAGTTCGCTCGGCTCAGTGAGCGTGCGTCGTTGCTCGGCTTCGATGCCGTTGCGACCGGGCATCACGCGCGGGTCACCGAGACGTCCGCCGGCCTCCAACTCGAACGCGGCGCAGATCGCGCCAAGGACCAGAGCTACGTCGTGCACATGATCGACGCAGACGAACTGGCGCGCACGATGTTCCCCGTCGGCTCGATGAACAAGACCGATGTCCGCGCCCATGCAGCGCGACTCGGCTTGCGCACCGCGACCAAGCCCGACAGTCAGGACGTGTGCTTCATCACCAGTACCGGCGGGCGCACGGCATTCCTCGGCAAGCGCATCCCGTTTCGGTCGGCGACGGTGGTCGACGCTGCCGGCGCGACGGTGGGCACCGTTCCTTCGGTCGAGATGGTCACGCTCGGACAACGCCGTGGCATCGGTCTGCCCGGCGGCGGACCAAAACGGTTCGTGGTCGACATCGACGTCCCCAACGCAGTGATCACCGTCGGTGACGAAGCCGATCTGCTCACCGTCGGCCACGTCGTTCGTAGCATGACGTGGGTGCATGACGCATCAGCCGCTCTGGTCCACGACTCGGTGTTGGTGCAGTGCAGCGCGCACGGCTCGCCGCAACCGGCCACGGTCGTCATCGACGCAGAAGGGTCCGCCCACGTTCGGTGGCTCGCACCACAGCGTCGGATCGCGGCGGGTCAGAGCATCGTGCTGTACGACCCGACGGATCGCTTCGTGCTCGGCGGAGGCATCGCCGCCGAGCCGATCCTCACGACGTGAGGTACGAATCCGCCATCTCGCGCAGCTTGTTCTTGGCGACCTTGTCGAGCGTGGCTCGCGGGAAGTCATCGACGAGGTAGACGGCCTTCGGGCACTTGAAGTCGGCCAACCGAGTTGAACACATCTTCATGATCTGGTCGCCGATGTCGTCGGCAGCGTTCGGGCCGGGGATCACGAACGCGACGGCGACCATGCTGAGGAAGTCGTGGGCCTGGCCCACGATCGCGACGTCGGCGACGCCCGGCACCATCCGGCACACGTCCTCGACTTCCTTGGCCGACACGTTCTCGCCGCCGACCTTGAGCGCGTCCTTGTCGCGGTCCTTGAAGAAGAAGAACCCTTCCTCGGACAGGATGACTCGGTCGCCGGTCTTGAACCAGCCGTCGGCGGTGAACGCCTTGGTGTTGGCTTCCTCATTGTCGAAGTACTCGAGGAACAGCTGGATGCCACGCGTGCCGCGGACGTAGAGCTCGCCGTTCTCGCCTGGAGCGCAGATGCGATCGGTCTCGGTGTCGACGACGAGGAACTCGTACCCCGGCGTCGGGCGACCCATCGTGCCCTGCGGCCAGAACTGATCGAAGTTGTTGCGCGTTGCGTGGATCACGGTCTCGGTCATGCCCCAGTTCGAGGTGATGCGGACGCCGCCCATCATCTTCTCGATCTGCGGCGAGATGAGGCCGAACGCGCCGACCTTCAACGTGTTCTCCGGGATCGGACCACCCATCGCGGCCTTCATCACGAACGGCATCATCGAGAAGTGGGTGATGCCGTGCTTCGTCACGACGTCCCAGAACCGGGACGCCGACCACTTCGGCATCAGCACGATCGTGCCGCCGACGCCGAGCGTGGTCCACGTCGACCAGCTCTGCGCGTTCACGTGGAAGTAGGGGAGATAGATCAGGTAACGGTCGTCGCCGCCCATCTTGATGTTGTCCGGCCCCACGCGTGACGACCAGATCACGTTGCCGTGCGTGTGCACCACGGCCTTCGGACGCGAGGTCGTGCCCGACGTGAACATGATGCCGACCGGCAGCATCGGCTCGGCCGGCCGACTGGGCAAGGTCGAGCCGTCACCGAACAGATCGGCGAACGCGACGACCGCCAGACCGGACGTGTCGTCTTCCTCGGCGGGCTCGCCGCTGTTGTCCGCGGTCACCGCGAGGAACTTCAGCTGCGGTGCGTTCTCGGCGACGAGCTTGGCGTACTGCGGCTGGGTGATGCCCGCCACGCACTGGGTGTGGGAGGCGAAATACTCGACCTCGGGTCCGGCGCTCTTGGTGTTGGTCGTCACGCCGACGGCGCCGATGAGCGCGCAGGCGAACCAGCTGAGGACGAGCTCGGGTGCGTTGTCGGAATGCAGCAAGACCTTGTCGCCCTTGACGACGCCGCGAGCCGCGAGTCCGGCTGCGAGGTTGCCGGCATCGGTGAGGAACTCGGCATAGGTCCAGGTGCGGGTGGCGCCGTCGCGGGGCTCCCAGATCAGGAACGGATGCTCGGGCTTGTTCGTGGCCCAGTGCCGCAACAGCCAGGGCACGTCCTGGCCGCTCATCTGGAACGCGTTGACGGCGTCGATATCGAACGTCGGGGAATCTGTCACGGTCACTCCAGCGCAGTCACGGGTGGACTCGGGCGAGTCGTTGGAGACGGTACCCGCAGGCCGTCCGGCGGTGCCAAGTCGCAGAGTCGGCGGTGGTCGGAGCCGGGCGATCCCGGCGTGAGAGACTTCGCACGAGAGGTGCAGTTATCTGACGGAGGGGGTCTGTCGTGCGAGGGTTGATCCGATCGGTTGGTGCCGTCGTCCTCGTTGCAGCGGTCTCGAGCGGTGTGGTCGCGACGCGAACCGCGCCGGTGTCGGCGGCGAACCCGTTGCGTCTCGTGATCTCGCCGACGTCGTTCATTGTTCCGCTGCTGCCGGCGGGCCTCGATGATCCGCCGATGGTCGTGAACGTCACCAACGAAGGCGTCGACGCGGTGGTGATGAACGGCTCGGTCGCGTCGGTCGGCGGATTCGTCGCGACGACGGACTGTCAGGGCGTGACGCTGGCGCCGGGCGATTCGTGCCAAATGTCGTACTCGTACCAGCCACTGCCCTCGACGGCCGCTGACGTCACGAGCACCGGCAACTGGAACGGTCAGGCGTTCTCGATCGGCCTGCACGGCTCGTCGACGGCCGGGCTGCTGATCAGCCCGACCGGTCTCGACTTCGGGGTGGTGCCGAGCGGCTTCGCAAGCGCGCAGCCGCTCACGGTGACGGCCACCAACCTGGATCGCCACCCGGTGACGATGTCCGGCACAGCTGCTGCGCTCGCCGGTCCGAACGGCGACCAGTTCTCCGTCGACAGGAGTGATTGCATCAACAAGACACTGGTGCAAGGCGCATCGTGCACGATGACGTACGCGTTTGCTCCGACTTCGCCCGCAGGCACGAAGACCTCCACAGCGTCGGGGAGCTGGAACGGACAGGCGTATTCGATCGCTCTGCGCGGCGAGACAGGGACCGCGGCCCCCTTCACCATCTCACCGACCAGCTTCGACTTCGGCTCCGGCTACTTCCCCGATCCGCCGGCAGCGCAGACCGCGACGATCACCAACCCTCAGCACACGACCATCACCATCACCAGCATCAACAATCTGGCCGGGCCGTACAACCCCGCCGTCGTCGGTCCGGGCTGCGTCGGCGCGGTGCTCGCGTTCGACGACTCGTGCCAGATGAACATCACGCTGGCGACCCCCAACGGTGGCGACATCACGAGCACCGCCGGCTTCGCGATCGCCGCGACCGACGGTTCGCCGACACCCGTGACGTTCGACGACGTGTTCGGTTTCCACCTCAACTCGATCCTGCCGTTCGCGTTGATCGCGCGCAGCTTCGACTTCGGCGACGTCCCGGTCGGCTCGACGACGGCTCCGTTGTCGATCCCGTTCACCAACCTCGCGGTCGGCGACTACCAGCTCCTCGAGAGTGGCTACGACACCACCCTGCCGTTCACGAAGACGGCCGATTGCGTCAACGCGACGGTCGCCGGTCATGGCACGTGCTCGATGAAATGGGTGTACGGGCCGACGTCCCCCGCGCTCACCCTGCGGAGTCTTGCGGGGTCGTTCCTCGGTTCCGGCGCGGCACCGATCTCGCTGACCGGCCACGGTGTGACGACCCCGGGTGCTCCCACTGTGGTCGCCGCATCGCCCGTGAACGGTTCGATGACGGTCACATGGCAACCTCCGGCCGGCGACGGCGGTTCGCCGATCACCGGCTACACGATCACGTCGCTTCCCGCCGGCGTCCACCTGTCGGTTTCCACCGGCTCGCCGTTGTCGGCGGCCATCGTCGTGCCCGGAGGCATCCCGTACCGGTTCATCGTGTCGGCGCAGAACGCCAACGGCACCGGGCCGGGAGCGACGACCAGTTCGGCGACCGTCTTCAGTGAGTACGTGCCGGTGCAACCTGAGCGCCTGCTCGACACACGCGATGGCACCGGGTATGCCGGGTCGAAGCCTGTCGCCGGCGCAACCGTGGCGCTCCAGATCACCGGTTCCGGCGCGACGAGCGTGCCCACCGATGCGGTGGCCGTGGTGCTCAACGTGACCGGCACGGCTGCGACCGCCGACGGCTTTGTGACCGTGTGGCCGTGCGGGCAACCGCGACCGCTTGCATCGAATCTCAACCTGGTGAGCGGTGGTACCTCGCCCAACCTGGTCGTCGTCAAGCTCGGCACGTCGGGCAAGGTATGCCTCTTCACGCAATCAGGCACCGATCTCGTTGCCGACGTCAACGGATATTTCCCGGCGACAACATCGTTTCGCCCGGTGCAACCGGAGCGGTTGCTCGACACGCGGGATCCGCCGACCGGATACGCGGGAGCCAAACCGAGTGCCGGTCAGACCGTGGTCGTGCAGGTGACCGGCGCGAGGACCACAAACGTGCCCGCCGACGCCAGCGCGGTGGTGCTGAACGTCACCGGTGTGGGGGCGACCGCCGACGGTTTCGTCACGGTGTGGCCATGCGGTCAATCACGGCCCACGGCGTCGAACCTCAATCTCACCACTGGGTCGATTGCTCCCAATCTCGTGATCGCCAAGCTCGGCCTGGACGGCAAGGTGTGCATGTTCACCCAGGCCGGAACGGACCTCGTGGCCGATGTCGATGGTTGGTTTCCGTCCGGCACCGGCTTCCGTCCGGTCCTGCCCGAACGGCTGCTGGAGACGCGCCCGGCGCAGGTTGGATACAGCGGTTCGAAGCCAGCGGCGGGCGCCGTCGTGCAATTGCAGATCACGGGGATCGGAACGACCCAAGTGCCGCCCGGTGCGGGAGCTGTCGTCCTGAACGTCACCGGAACCGGTGCCACCGCGGACGGTTTCGTGACGGTGTGGCCGTGCGGTCGACCGCGACCAACGGCGTCGAACCTCAACCTGCGCACCGGTGCGACGGCACCCAACCTCGTCATCGTCAAGGTGGGCGATGGCGGAGCCGTGTGCCTGTTCACGCAGAACGGAACGGATCTCGTCGCGGACGTCAACGGTTGGTTCCCTGGCTGACGCGGAGCCCGCTCGCTGCTGGCTGATCCAGGGGGCCTGCGTACAGTCTGCGAATGACCGAGGCGACGACACGCGATGCGCCGCCGTCGCGGCCGACGGTCGTCCTGACGGTTCTGTGCCTGTCGCAGCTGCTGCTCGCGATCGACGTGACGATCGTTGCCGTGGCCAATCCGACGATCGGTCATGCGCTGGGCTTCGCCGATGCGAGCCTGCAATGGACGATCACGGCATACGCGTTGACGTACGGCGGCTTCCTGCTGCTCGGCGGGCGGGTCGCCGACCTCTTCGATCGGCGCCGGCTGTTCGTCACCGGCATCGCGGGGTTCACGGTTGCGTCGCTCGTGGCCGCCACCGCTCAGTCGCCACTGCAGCTCATCGTCGCCCGTGGCGCCCAGGGTCTGTGCGCCGCGCTGATCTCGCCGTGCACGCTCTCGATCCTGGCGTCGACGTTCGCAGATGGGCCGCTGCGCAGGCGCGCCTACGGCGTGTGGGCCGCGACCGGTTCGATCGGCGGCGCAGTGGGGTTCCTGCTCGGGGGTCTCCTGACATCGGGTTTCGGCTGGCGGTCGATCTTCGTGATCAACGGACCGGTGGGTTTGACGTCTGTCTACTTCGCCGTTCGATACCTGCCGCGCAACTCGCAGATCTCGACGCGCCAACCGCTCGATCTGCCCGGCGCGGTGACCATCACGATCGCGAGCGGCCTGATGATCTTCGGCGTGAGCCAGGCGCAATCGCACGGTTGGAGCGCGCCGGTTTCGTCGGGATCGATCGCTGCCGGCGTCGTCCTGGCCGCTGCGTTCTTCGCGATCGAGAATCGGGCCGATCATCCACTGCTGCCGATGCGAGTCCTGCGCCGTCGTGGTTCCGTGGCCCTGATGCCACTCGTGATGATCGCTGTCCTCAGCAACGCGACCGTCTATCTGACATCACTCTTCCTGCAGGACGTGCTCGGATACAGCGCGGGCCGATCCGGTGCTGCGATCCTCGGGCTCCCAGCCGGTTTCGGGATCGGCGTCAACATCAGCGCGTGGCTGGTCGATCGGCTCGGCCTGCGCCGCCAGGTCGTGATCGGGTTCGCGCTGATCGCGATCTCATGTGCGTGGATGGGTCGAACCCCGAACGACGCGTCGATTCTGGCGTCGGTGATCCCGGCGTCATTCGGCGTCGGATTGGGGCTCGGCATCATCCTCGTCGTGATGATCACCATGGTGACCTCGGGGGTCGCGCAGCGCGATCAGGGAGTCGTGGCGGGCGTGTACGGCACGTCGCAGCAACTCGGCGGTGCGGTCGGACTCGCAGTCCTGGCGAGCATCGCTGCGGCCTCCGGTGTCGTTGTCGCCAACGGTCACCGGGTCGTGTCTGCGGCTGATCACGCGCATGCGATCCGGACTGCCTTCGTGGTCAGCGCGGCGATCGCTGCCGCGACCGTTGTGCTCGTTGCCCTCACGCTGCCGCGCGAACTCGAGGTGGCCGACGACTCGAGCGCACACGATCTGGCGTTGTCAGCGCTGCCCGGCGAGATGGGTCAGCCGACCGGCATGTGACGTGCTGCTGCGGCGCGCAATGCCTTGCCCGGACGGGACGGGCTGACGAGCACGCTCAGCACGTGCAGCTTGACGCCGGTGGGCTGATTGCGGTTGCCGACCTTGATCAGGTCGTCCATCGCCCGAAGGACGATCTCGATCGTGACGCCGGCCGTGCCGCCGGTGATGTCGGCAGCCTCGGTGTCAGCGAGGGCCAGGTGCACCGATCTCAACTCGGTGACCCGGAAGAGCGCGTTCTCGACCAGCACCATCGGGTCGTGCACGACGAGGCCGGCGGGAACGACGACAAGCCAGCGTCGCGACAACAGATGGAAGCGTGGCGCGACGAAGAACGCGATCGCTGCGCCGATCGCCGCGAGCACGACGCCGGCGATCCACTTCTCGTTGGCCAACAACGCGACGCCACTCGTGGCGGCGGCGACCATCACCAACCACGTGACGACCATCGGCACGATGTACGGGACGGGTGGCTTGAGGGGGAAGCGCTCTTCGGCACCGTACGCAGATCCCTGGGCCAGCGCGGCGCCTGTCTCGCCGCTGAACCACACGACCGTCGCCAGCAATGCGCCGCCGATCGCGATCGCGATCTTCCATCCGGCTGCGTCGGCGCCCACCGCGGCGATGATCGCGACGACCACCGCAATCGGTGCTGCCAGCCGGCCGACGGTGAGGCTCACGGTGCTCGGCACGAGGGTGGCGAGCAGCACCATCGCCCACTTCGACCACAGCACGACGGCGAGGATCGTGCTCCCGGTCGTCGTCAGATGCATCGTCGCATCGTCGAGCAATGGCAGGAAGACAAACGGCTGAACGACCCAGGTCAGACGGAGGATCCAGAGCGACAACGAGGCCTTGGCGGTCATGGCCGGATACCACACGGGGGTGTCGGGAGTCCACATCGATTGGTTTGCATGGGGCTGGCTCGACTCGACAACGTTCACGGAATGGAAACACGACCGGTAGCGGTTCTGCCGTACCGCTGTGTCACGATAACGGCGAAAGCGAGCATGGCGAAGTTCAGGAAGGAGGCGTCATGGCGACCGATTCTCCAAACCGGACCTTGATCCCGCCTGGCATGCCATCACGTGTCCTCGGCGGCATGTCGATGGCGATCGGCAGCCTGCCTCACCGGTCGGTCGCGGACGCGATCGAACTCAGCCTGACGGCCACCGACATCGTCACGATTCCGACGCTGCCGCGCCGCTCGCCGGCCGAGGGCATGATCGCTCAGGCACTTGTCGGCCTCACCGGCGTGACGGTCGGTCAGTACGGTGCGATCGCCGTCGACGCCGCCAGCATCGACACGTCCTCACCGGTGCGCACCGATCTCGACCACGACGGCTTCGGCACGTTCCGCGCATTTCTCGCCACGGCCGGATCGTTCAGTGGCCCGGTCAAGTGGCAGTTCGTCGGGCCGGTCACCCTGGGCCTGGCGCTGCAGCGCGCCGGTCTGCCGACCGAGCTCGCGTTCGACGTCGCGGTCCGGGTCGTTCGTGCACACACCACCAACCTGCTCGATGCGGTCGCCGCTGCATTTCCCGACAACGAACAGATCGTCGTGCTCGACGAACCCGGGCTCGGCGCCATGCTCGAACCCGGGTTTCCACTGGCGCCCGACGTCGCCGTCGACCTGCTGTCCGGCGCGCTGGCCACGATCGAACCGGTGGCCGTTGCGGGCGTGCACTGCTGTGCCGTTGCCGATTGGGCCTCGATCGTGTCGGCCGGTCCGACGTTGATGTCGATTCCGGCGCGGACATCGCTGGTCGAGAGCGCCGGGTACATCCAGCGTTTCCTCGAGAGCGGCGGCTGGATCGCGTGGGGCGCCGTCAACACCGACGGCCCGGTGCCGATGTCGGCCGAGCGGCCGTGGAAGCGACTGTGTGAACTGTGGTGCCAGCTCGTGCAGCGCGGCTGCAGCCCCGCGCTGCTGCGCCAGCAGAGCCTGATCACGCCCGAATGCGGGCTGGGTCTGCACAACGGTGCGGTCGCCGAACGGGTCCTGCGGATCAACGCCGAGCTGTCGACCCGTGTTCGCGATCAGGCGTCTGCCACTCGCTTCTCGTTCGGTGCGTGACGGCGGTTCGCCGTCGATCTCGTTCGGTAGGGTTTCCCGCAGTGCCCGTTCCACCAGACACCGAAGCTCACGTCGCTGCGTTGCGCGCCCAGATCGCGTATCACAACCATCGCTACAACGACCTCGACGACCCCGAGATCAGCGACGCCGACTACGACCTGCTGATGCGCGAACTGCGCGCATTGGAGGAAGCCAACCCGGAGTTGGTGACGCCGGATTCGCCGTCGGTGAAGGTCGGGGGTGCGGTGTCGGCGACTTTCGCGCCAGTGGTGCATCGCGTGCCGATGACCAGCCTCGACAATGCGATGGACGCATCCGAACTCACGGCCTGGGGCGAGCGCCTTCTGCGCGGCTTGCCGGGCGAGGAGATCACGTTCGTCTGCGAGCTGAAGATCGACGGCTTGGCGATGAGCCTGCGTTACGAGAACGGCGAGCTCGTGCAGGCCGCGACACGTGGAGACGGTCGAGTCGGTGAGGACGTGACCGCCAACGTCAAGACCATCGCCGCGGTGCCACACCGTCTCGTGAGCGCCGGCGGTGTCGACGTACCCGAGGTGCTCGAAGTTCGCGGCGAGGTGTACATGCCGCTCGCGAGCTTCGAGTCGCTCAACACGGCGGCCCTTGCGGCCGGCGAGAAGATGCTCGTCAACCCACGCAATGCAGCGGCGGGAAGCCTGCGTCAGAAGGACCCGCGCATCACGGCCAAGCGGTCGCTGAGCTTCTGGAGCTATCAGCTGGGCGAGGTCGTCGGCGGGCCCGAGTTCGTTTCGCACCATCAGACGCTGGATCTGTTGAAGACCTTGGGCTTTCCCGTCAACCCCGAGCTGCGTCAGATCGGCACCCTCGCCGAGGTCGCCGAGTTCTGCACCCACTGGCGCGATCATCGCCACGATCTCGCGTACGAGATCGACGGTTGTGTGGTCAAGGTCGACGTTCTCGCCCAACGCGAACGGCTCGGCTTCACGTCGCGCGCACCGCGCTGGGCGATCGCCTTCAAGTTTCCCCCGGAAGAACGAACGACCCTGCTGCGCGACATCATGGTGTCGATCGGACGCACCGGGCGGGCGACACCGTTCGCCGTCCTCGAACCGGTCTTCGTCGGTGGTTCCACGGTCGGCATGTCGACGCTGCACAACCAGGATCAGGTCGCGCTCAAGGACGTTCGCCCCGGCGACACGGTCATCGTGCGCAAGGCCGGCGACGTCATCCCCGAGGTCGTCGGGCCTGTGCTGTCGCTGCGCCCAGCCGACAGCGTGCCGTGGGTGTTCCCGACCACGTGCCCGTGCCCGCTGCAGTCCGAACTGGTGCGGCCAGAGGGTGAGGCGAACATCGCGTGCATCGAACCGTCGTGCCCGTTCCAGCGCGACCAGCGCATCATCTACTTCGCCACCCGCGGCGCGATGGACATCGAGGGCCTCGGCGAACGCACGGTGTTCCAACTCAGCGAAGCCGGTCTCGTCAGCGACCCGGCCGACATCTACAGCCTCACCGTCGAGCAGCTGTCGCATCTCGAAGGTTTCGCAGCGATCAGCGCCGAGCGGTTGGTTGCCGCGATCCAGGGATCGCGCGACCGGCCATTGCCCCGCCTGTTGACGGCGCTCGGCATCAAGCACCTCGGTCCGTCGGCGGCCGAGGGCCTCAGCCGCGCGTTCGGGACGCTGGATGCGATCATGGACGCGTCGGAAGCCGATCTCGCGACGACCGAGGGCTTGGGTGGCATCATCGCCGCCTCGATCGTGCGGTGGTTCGCTCAACCGCGCAATCGTGAGTTCATCGAGAAGTTGCGCGCCGCGGGTGTCGAGTTCGGCAACGTCGTCGTCAGCCGGCTTCCGCAGAACCTGGCCGGCAAGGCAGTCGTGGTCACCGGATCACTGGAGGGCTACAGCCGCGAAGAAGCCGAGGCCGCGATCAAGGATCGCGGTGGCAAGAGCCCCGGCAGCGTCAGCGCCAAGACGTTCGCGGTCGTGGTTGGTGCAGAGCCTGGTGCCAGCAAGCTGGCCAAGGCGACCGACCTCGGCATTCCGATCCTCGACGACGCCGGGTTCGCCCATCTGCTGCAGACCGGCGAACTGCCACCCGATGCGGAACTTTCGGGGGACGGGGTCACACCACCGTGAACTGCCATGTGAAGGTCTTGGCGAAGCTGGGACCCTCGCTGATCTTCCAGTAGGTCAGCACCACGGTGTTGACGCCGGTGACGAACTCTTCGATCGGCGCGCCTTTGGTGGGTGTGAACGTCAGCGTGTTGTTGCCCGGCTCGAAGATGACATCAGGCGGGATCTTGACTTCCTGGCCGGGCTTGTCGTTGCTGAGCGTGTCCAGGCCGACGGTCTTCAGCAGGACTCCATCGACCTGAAGCGTGCCCGTGTAGCCGGTCACCATGTCGACGACGATGTTCTCCTGCGATTGCACCTGCGACGCGCTGCGCACGGGCGTGATGGTCTCGAGTTGGGGCGGCAGCTTCTGGGCCGCCTTGCCCGTGACCGACGAATTCAGTCCCAGGACGACGAACACGAAGCCCGCCGCGATCACCATGCTTGCCACGACTCGTCGAATCATCGGTCCACGCCCACTCACTCGACCATTCTCATCGACACCGACCGCAATCGCGCGGTCGCCCTCCGAAATCTGCTGGTCACTTGGCACCGCGGGCCAACTGTGAGCACGACACGGTAGTTTCAGATGCCCATGGCAGCGAACGATGCCCTCACCGATCACCTGCTGGCTGGTCGCTACCGCTTGCAGCAGCGGCGCGGCACCGGGGCCCATGGTGTCGTGCTCGATGCCATCGACGAAGAGACGCCACGGCTGGTTGCGGTCAAGATCCTGCTACCGCACTTCGTCGCGGATGCCGCGTCCGAAGCCAGGTTCCGGCTCGAGGCGCAGGCGGCCGCCGCGCTCAGCCATCCCAACCTGAATGCGGTCTTCGACTCCGGCATCGAGGAGATCGAAGGCGCCCGCGTCCCGTTCCTCGTCCTCGAACACCTCGGTGGCGGCAGCATGCGCGACATGCTCGATCGCGGTCGATTGCTGACGCCGTCGCAGGCGTTGCTGATCGGCCTCGACGCGTGTCGCGGGTTGGACTACATGCATCGCCGCGGGGTGATGCACCTCGGTCTCACGCCGGCCAACTTCGCATTCGGCGAAGACCGCAGCGCACGCATCCTCGATGTCTGCCTGTCACGGATGTTCGCCGAGCAGACGTGGGCCGAACCTTCGGCAGCCGGCATCGAAGCCGCCCGTTACTCATCCCCCGAACAGGCCATCGGCGGAACGGTCGAGGACGGCACGCTCGGCACCGCCAGCGACATCTACTCGCTGTGCCTGATCATGATCGAGTCCGTCACCGGGCAGGTCCCGTTCGCCGCCGATTCCACCGTCGCCACGCTGAACGCCCGCGTCGACAAGCTGATGCCAGTGTCGGCCGACTTCGGTCCGCTCGCAGCGGTGCTCGAACGCGCCGGCCGCGCTCGCGCCGCTGACCGATACACGGCTGCCGAACTCGGACGCGCGTTGGTGCAGGCCGCCGAGAAGTTCCCGCGGCCGGCGCCGCTGCCGATCGTGACGACGTCGTTGTTCGGCGACTCGTCCGGTGCGATGCGCCGCCCGACCGACCCCACGGGGCCAGCGGGCCGCCCGGCTCCGCCAACGGTGGAGACGCCCGCCGTGGTGCCCGCGCCCGTGACAGAACCCGAATCGGATGACGTCGCTGTCGTGGCTGCCGTCGACCCCGCCCCAGTCGTCGAACCACCGGCGCCGGACACGATGCTGCTGCCGCAGATCCTGGCCGAGCCGGGGCCGGTCAGCCCGGTTTTCGCGCTCCCACCGATCGGTCCGCCATCCGTCGTCGTACCGCCGCCACCGATCACGACGACGTCACCGCCTCCGTTGCTGATCACCCTGGCCGAGGATGCCGAGCCCGCGCCGCATCTCGTCTCGGCCCCAGCCGCACCCGGGCTGATGTTCGTCGATGCCTTGCCCGATCACTCGACCCTCGTCGACACGGCTGCGATGGACGTCGGTGCCGTCGCCGTCGACGATGGCCCACCGCAACCACCACCGCCGGATTCCACCGGTGAAACACGGCTCTACGACTACGAGACGGCCGAGCCGCGCCGTCGCAAAGGTTGGATCTTCGCCGTCCTCCTTCTGGTGTTGGCGCTCGCCGCGGGCGGCTTCGTCGCCTTCCGGTTGCTGCGCGACACATCGCACACCGTGCCGACTCTCGTGGGCATGTCGGCTGCGGTCGCGCAGAACCAGATCGCGGAGGACAACTGGACCGTCGTGACCACGACCGAGCGCAGTGACGCGCAGCCGCAGGGCAACGTGATTCGCACGGAGCCGGTGGGCGGCACGATGTTGAAAGAAGGCAAGACGATCACATTGGTGGTCAGCGACGGCCCGACGCTGTCGACCTTGCCCGATGTCACGGGCCAGACGTTGGATGCGGCCAAGGCGACGTTGGCAGCCGCGAAGTTGGCGCTCACCGTCGGGCAGCAGGTCTACAGCGAAGATGTCCCGGCCGACACCGTGATCTCGTGGTCGGTGCCGGCTCAGCCGGGTCTGACACCGGGTATGAGCGTGATGCAGCAGACCGACATCGCTGTCGTGCTGTCGAAGGGCCCTGCGCCGCGCACCGTGCCGAAGCTGGTCGGCCTCGACGAAGCCGCCGCCACGGCCGCCCTCGCCGCGTTGAAGTTGACCGTCACCCGCGACCCGAACGACACGTTCAGCCCGACCGTCCCGGCCGGCTTGGTCGCTGATCAATCCGTTGCGGCCGGCACCCAGGTGCCGCGCAACAGTTCCGTCACGATCGCGATCTCCAAGGGCCCCGACTACGTCGCAATGCCGTCGCTGCAGGGCCTCGACTTCGCCGGCATCCAGGCCGCTCTCACCGCCGCCGGTCTCACCGTCGGCAAGGTCACCGGGCCCAACACCGGCATCCTGTACCAGGCGAGCATTGCCGGCGCTCCAGCGCTGCCGGGCCAGATGTACATCCGCAACACTGCGGTCGATCTCTTCTACCTCTGAGCCGGTAGCGGCTCGTCACGTGCGGCGTCGAGTTGCCGATCGTGTGCTCGCCACAGCAGCGTCTGCGAGCACAACGACCCGACGAGCGCGAAGTACATGTCCCACTCCGGGTCCCAAACGTCGCCCTGCCCGTCGACGTGACGCGCCGCAGAACCACCGCTGAGGAGGGCTAGGAACATCTCGATCAGTTCGTAGATCGCGCTGAACGCCATCGCCACACAGATCGACAGCAACGCGATCAGTTTCCGCGAGGTCAGTTCGGTCTTGCGGATCAGGAACTCGCGAGCGACGAGGGCCGGGACGAACCCCTGGAAGAAGTGTCCGATCCGGTCGTAGTCGTTGCGCTTCCAACCGAGTCGATGGTTCACCCAGTCGCCCAACGGCACCTTCTCGTACGACCAGTGGGCACCGACCATCAGCACGACGCAGTGCAATGCGATCAGGCAATACACGAGCCGCGTGAAGCGAATCCTGCCGCGGGTGAACCACAGCAACGGCAGCGCGAGGAGGATCGGCAACACCTCGAGCGTCCACGTCGACCACTCGTAGGGCTTGATCGCGGAGACGGCCATCGCCGCCACGACGCCGAGGAACAGCGCTGCGAGTTGGCGGTCGGTGAATGTCGATTCGCTGATGCATCAGTATGACGCAACCGCAGAAACCGCCGTCTCGTTTCGTGCTGGATCGTCGCGAGTCGTTAGCGTCTCGCCCCATGGGATCACTCGAAGGACGCGTCGCCATCATCACCGGAGCCGGGCGGGGGATCGGGCGCGAACACGCGCTGCTGTTCGCCGCTGAAGGCGCCAAGATCGTGGTCAACGACCTCGGCGGTGCCAACGACGGCACCGGCGCGGACGCATCGCCGGCAGAGCAGACGGCTGCTGACATTCGGGCGATGGGTGGGGAAGCGATCGTCAACGGTGACAACGTCGCCGATTGGGAAGGTGCCCAGCGACTGATCAACAGCGCCGTCGAAGCCTTCGGCGATCTCGACATCCTCGTCAACAATGCCGGGATCCTGCGTGACCGTGTGCTGATCAACATGACCGAGGACGAGTGGGACGCGGTCATCGCCGTCCACCTCAAGGGCCACTTCGCACCGACTCGCTGGGCTGCTGCGTACTGGCGCGAACAGACCAAGGCCGGCATCAACAAGCCGCGCAACGTCGTGCACACATCGTCGACGTCAGGTCTGTTCAGCAACCCCGGTCAGGCGAACTACGGCGCAGCCAAGTCGGGCATCGCGACGTTCAGCCAGATCTGCGCCAAGGAGCTGTCGCGTTACGGCGTCAAGAGCAACTGCATCGCCCCCGGAGCCCGCACCCGGTTGACGCTGGCGACGCCCGGCCTGCCCGACATCATGGCTCCCAAAGAGGGCGCGTTCGACATGTGGGATCCGGCCAACATCTCACCCCTCGTCGCCTATCTCTCGACCGCAGACTGCGCGTTCACCGGCGAGACGTTCTTCGTCCAGGGCGGCAACGTCACCCGGGTCGACACCTGGGCGATGGGTGACAAGGTCGAGCAGGACGACCGCTGGACGGTGGCCGGCCTGGCCGAGGCGCTTGCGCCGCTCAAGCGCGACTGACGCTGAGTCGATTGGTCGATTGGTCGATTGGTCGAGTCGTCAACTCGTCAGCGGATCGCGCTGGCGTGCTCGATGTCAGCGCGGGTGCAGTGCTGGTGGATCAGATCGAGGGTGATCGGTGACACCGCGGTGCGGATCGGCCGTGGGTGACCGGAGACCACGCACGCCGGGTCGTCGATCAACGCCTGACCGCCCCACACCTTGAGCCAGTTGTCCTGATCGAACATGCGCGGGCGGCGAAGCAGTGCACACGCCTGCGCCGTCGAGTAGTTGGGCAGGATCACGACGCAGCGGACGACTGCACAGTCTGCCGAATCAGGCTCGGCGCGCAACACATCGAGGATCGCCTGGCGATGCCGAGCAGCAGTGGCCAGCGGCGAATCGGCCAGCGGCTCCCATGCCGCGGCGGACGTCTCGCGGTGCTCGAAACGACCGTCGACAGCGATCCGGTGATCGCCGACGGACCAGTCGCGAACCTCGATCGCACAGATGCCGAAGTCGGGGTTGATCGCGACGAAGTCCGGCTGCTCCCAGCCGAGCAAGGGCCGCACGTACACCGACCACGAGTCGTCGAGGCGCGCGAGTGCTTCCAGCGTCAGCAGTTCCGCGACGTTCAGATCGACCGTGTGGTGATCCAATTCGCTGATTGCCGGAAAGATCCTCGCCATGTCCTGCTCCCACCCGTCTGTCCATCACATTGATCGGCACGCGACGGTCCGCGCTTGAGCAATCCGCTCGCATCCGGTGTGCACATCTTGTCGAGGTCTTGACGATTGATCAGGGGAAACTGGCGGTGACGCACGCTGTGCGTGCTGCCTTGGCGTCACCGATTCCGTGCTCACCCGGCCGGCTGCTGAGGTCGACAGATCCGCGCTCGACGATGGCCCCGGTGGCGACATCGACGTTCCACCGCACGCATGTGACGACGGTTCGCACGACGGTGGTCGGTGCCGGCGGTGGGACGCCTGACACGGCAACGCCCGTCGGCGGGGGCAGCGGTGAGTCGACGCGGGCGATCGCAGCCCGTACCACGTAGCTGGTCGCGTTGATCGCCTTCGACTCGGCCATCACGACATCGACGACCTTCGACGTCGTACTGGCATCGACCTGCCGCAACGCCCATGCGGGCGCGTTGTACACGGTCACGTTGCGCACGTTCGGAGGCGCGGCGATACCGGACGGCTTCGCATCGTTGGACAGGCTGGCGACCACGAACATCAGGCCGACGACGATCAGCAGGATCGGAATCACCCATGGCACGATTCGCCACGCCAGCGATCGAGGTTGAGCCACGTGGCCAGCGTATGTGTTACGAGGTGATGCCCTTGATCTCCTCGGCGATCGCCTTCGAGGCATCGTCGGTGGGCATGGCCGTCTGCAGCGCCATCATCTTCATCATGTCGCCCTGGACCTTGATCTTGCCGCCCATGAAGGCCTGCATCGCTGCGGCCTGGTCCTGATCGACGAACAACTTGCGGGCGGTGTCGTAGTCGGTGGTCACGGTGACGTCCGGCGTGTCGAGCTCACCCAATTCCATCACGACGTCGCCCGACGATGTGTCGATGTAGCTCTTGATCGTGCCCGCACCGAACGGTGCATCGGTGATGACCTGATTGACGCGAATCGACTGGCTGACCTTGCCGGTCTGGCCCTCGTACTTGGCGCGAATCGCCTTGGCCTCGGTCATCCATTCGTCCGACAGAAACGGGTTTGGCATTGTTCCCCCTCGAGAGTGCTTGCGGCGCAGACGCTACCGCACGGATCACGGTGGCCATTGTGCCGAACGAGCGGGCCGAGCGCGGTTGACGAAACGTTCAAACCGCATGTGGAGAGGGGCGCGAGCGGATAAGGATGGGTACATGTCTCGCATTCTGGTCACCGAAGAAATTGCCGAGGGCGGCCTCGATCGCTTGCGCGCCGCAGGGCACGACGTCGATGTCCAGCTCGATCTCAGCCAATTGATGACCCACGTCGTTGGTGCTCACGCGCTGATCATCCGATCGGCCACGCAGGTGACGGCCGAGGTGCTGGAAGCGGCGACCGATCTCGTCGTGGTCGGGCGGGCGGGCATCGGCCTCGACAACGTCGATGTCGAAGCCGCAACACGCCGTGGTGTGATGGTGGTGAACGCGCCGCAGTCCAACATCATCTCGGCCGCCGAGCACACGATGGCGTTGCTGTTGTCTCAGGCTCGCAACGTGCCCCAGGCCAACGCTGCGCTGAAGGCCGGCCGGTGGGAACGCACCCGCTGGGAAGGCGTCGAGCTGGCCGACAAGACACTCGGCATCGTCGGCTTGGGTCGCATCGGCAAGCTCGTCGCCGATCGAGCCAAAGCGTTCGGCATGCGCCTCGTCGCTTTCGATCCGTTCGTGTCTGCCGAGCGGGCGCGCACGATGGGCGTCGAGTTGATGCAGCTCGATCAGTTGGTCGGTGAGGCCGACTTCATCACGATCCACCTCCCCAAGACCAAGGAGACGACCGGCATCATCGGTCGTGACCTGTTGCTGAAGGCCAAGCCGACGCTGCGCGTGATCAACGTGGCCCGCGGCGGCATCGTCGACGAAGATGCGCTCGCCGAGGCGATCCGCGACGGCGTCATCGCCGGTGCTGCGCTCGATGTGTTCGCCAAGGAACCGATGACCGAGTCGCCGCTGTTCGCGCTCGACTCGGTGGTGGTCACGCCGCATCTTGGCGCGAGCACCCGCGAGGCCCAGGACAAGGCCGGTGACACGATCGCCGACATGGTGCAGCTGGCGCTCGCCGGCGAGTTCGTTCCGTTTGCCGTCAACATCAACGCAGCTGAGGCCAACGAAACGTTACGGCCGTACCTGCCGCTGGCCGAGCGACTCGGCCGCCTGTTCGCATCGCTGGTCGGTTCGTCACCGAACGCTCTCGAGATCTGTGCCGAGGGCGACATCGCCGGCTACGACACGCGCATCCTCACGCTCGCCGCGCTGAAGGGCTTCTTCGGGGCATCCAGCGACGAACCCGTCACCTATGTGAACGCGCCCCAGCTCGCCAAGGACAGCGGCGTCGACGTGCGCGAGGTCAACTGCACGACGTCGGCCGACTACGTCAACCTGATCACACTCAGCGGCGGTGGGCACACGATCTCCGGCACGCTGTCGGGCCGCCGCAGCGAGCAACGCATCGTCCTGATCGACGATCACACCTTCGACGTGCCGCCCACGGACTACATGATGATGGTCAAGAACGACGACCGCCCCGGCGTGATCGGCCTCGTCGGCACGTTGCTCGGCAGCGCCGGCGTGAACATCGCCGACATGGCTGTGGGTCGGGCCCAGACGCCCGGCACCGCGGTGATGCTCATCGCTCCCACCGGTCACGTCACCGCCGAGGTCGTCGATGCACTGCGCACCAGCCCCGGCATCCTTAGCGTCGCCGTTCTCCACGGCTGACTTCGCTACGGCTGACTTCTCCGCCCGCCGTCAGCGGCGCTCGGGTGTCGATCGAGTGGGCGCTCCGCACAATCGACACCCGAGCGCGATCTGCGCCACTGTCAACTCAGGACTTCCGCGCAAACCACGCCCGCGGTGGGCTTCTGAGCGACCCGGGTCGCGCACACACCCACCGCGGGCGCGAGTTGCGCGGCGGTGACTTCGGCAAAGGACGATGACCTCGACCGCCGGGGCGTCAGCCGGTGGTGATCAGCCGGATCTCGTCACGTGTTGCCGCCGCCATCGCACCGGCGGCTTCGGCGAAGTCTTCGCCGTCGCTCGCATACAGGATCGCGCGGGACGAGCTGATCATCAGCCCCAGGCCGGCGCTGTCATGGCCGGCGTTCACGGTGGCCTCGACGTCACCGCCCTGAGCGCCGATGCCGGGAACCAGGATCGGCAGGTCGCCGGCGATCTCGCGGACGATGCCGAGTTCGGCCGGGTAGGTCGCGCCGACGACCAGACCGCATTCGCCCATTCGGCTCCAGTCGTCGGCGACCCGGCGCGCGACCCGCTGATAGAGCGGCTGGCCATCGACCAGCAGCGATTGGAAGTCGTCGCCGCCACGGTTGCTGGTGCGGCACAGAATGATCGTGCCCTTGCCCTCGTGACGCAGGAACGGCTCGACCGAATCGGTGCCGAGGTACGGATTCACGGTCACCGCGTCTGCCCCGTAGCGGACGAACGCCTCCCGCGCATAGTGCTCTGCGGTCGAGCCGATGTCGCCGCGCTTGGCGTCGAGTAACAACACGTGATCGGGGTAGGACTCGCGGATGTGGTCGCACACGTTCTCGAGTGCTGACTCGGCGGCCTGCGACGCGAAGAACGCAATCTGCGGCTTGAATGCGCAAGCGACGGCCGCAGTCGCATCGATGATGGCGATGCAGAATCGTTCGACTGCGTCGGGGTCGCCGCGCAGCGGCAGCGGCATCCGATCGGGGTCAGGATCGAGACCGACGCACAGCATCGATCCGGTGAGCCGCCACGAGGCGTTGAGCTTGTCGTGGAAGCCCATCAGGGGCGCTCAGCCCTCGACGGTGATCGCGGCCGTCGGGCACAGGTCAGCGGCCAGCTCGACCTTCTCACGGAGCTCTTCTCCCGGCTCTTCATGGAGGATGTAGAGGTAGCCGTCGCTGCGCACCTCGAACACCTCCGGGCACGTCTGCATGCATGCGCCCGTCGATGCACAGATGTCGAAATCAACGCTGACCTTCATGGGGGCTCCTTGTGAGTGTCGGGTGTTACGCCTTGGCCCGACGGTAGCCGTCGCGCTCGGCGGCTTCCGCAGTGGCGTAGCAACGCTCGGCGACCGTGCGGTCGTAGAAGCGGCCGCCGGGCACGTGGAAGATGTGGCTGTTGTCGTTGGCCTTGATCGGAAAACCGTCAGGGCATGAATCGTCGATCGGCAATACCCAGTCGACGCCTGGAGCGTCGACGAGGCCCTCGACGACCGGGCTCTCGACGACGCCGTGGACGATCGGCTCAGCGTCCGCCGAGGTCGTCGTTGTCGCGGCAGTCGTGGCTGTCGTCGCGGTCGGCTCGAACGGTGGCCACTGCGGCGCGAGGCTGCTCGTCGTCGACGCGCTGCCGCGGCGGCGCACCACCGAGAACACCGCGCCACCAGCTGCTGCCACGAACACCAGCACGAGCAGTCTCTTCAGCCAGCAACGCATCGCTCAACCATAGTGCCGCGGGCCGTTCGCATTCGCGAACCTCAGTCGCGCTGGCGCAGCACCGTCGAGACGACGGCGTGGAACGACGCGGTGAGGATGTTGGGGTCCGATCCGATGCCCCAGCGCACCTGTCCGTCGGCGCGACGTGACTCGACGTACGCGACCGCGCTCGCGTCCTTGCCGGCCCCGATTGCATGCTCGGCGTAGTCGACGACATCGATGTCCGTGCCGAGCCCGGAGTTGATCGCGGTGACGAACGCGTCGATCGGTCCGTTGCCGGAACCCGACACGGTGACGTGCACACCGTCGACGAGCAGCTGCGCGGTGACCTGTGTCGTCTTGCCCTCGCTCGACGATGTCATCTCATGGCTGATCAAGCTGATCCCCGGCTCCTGCGGCAGGTACTCGCTCTGGAACGTGTCCCACATCACCCCGGTGCTGATCTCGGTGCCGCTGTCCTCGGTGATGTGTTGGATCGTCTTGGAGAACTCGATCTGGAGCCGACGAGGGAGGTCGAAGCCGTGTTCGGTCTTCATCACGTATGCGACGCCACCTTTGCCGCTCTGGCTGTTGACTCGGATGACCGCTTCGTAGCTGCGGCCGACGTGCTTGGGATCGATCGGCAGGTACGGCACGCCCCACGTCGCGTAGTCGTCCGGCTTGTTGCCGGCCGCGGCGGCCTTCGCGTACAGCGCATCGAAGCCCTTCTTGATCGCGTCCTGGTGGCTGCCCGAGAACGACGTGTACACGAGGTCTCCGACATATGCATGACGAGGGTGGACCGGCAGCCGGTTGCAGTACTCGGCGACGCGGCGCAGCGCATCGATGTCGCTGATGTCGAGTTCGGGGTCGACGCCGCTGGCGAACAGGTTCATCGCCAGGTTGACGACGTCGACGTTGCCGGTGCGTTCGCCGTTGCCGAACAGGGTGCCCTCGACGCGATCGGCGCCGGCCATCACGCCGAACTCGGCGGCAGCGACGCCAGTACCACGATCGTTGTGCGGGTGCAGGCTGACGACGACGCTGCTGCGGTTGCGCACGTTGCGGCAGAACCACTCGATGACGTCGCCGTAGGTGTTGGCCGTGTAGCACTCGACCGTCGCCGGCAGGTTGAAGATGATCGGCCGCTCGGGTGTCGGCTCGACGACGTCCATGACGGCATGGCAGATCTCGAGCGCGAACTCGGGCTCGGTGAGGGTGAAGCTCTCGGGGGAGTACTCGTAGCGGATCGCGGTGCCGGGCAGCGTCTCTTCCAGCTTGCGGGCGAGGCGTGCCGCGTTGACGGCGATGTCGACGATGCCGGCCTTGTCGAGACCGAACACGACCTCGCGTTGCAGCGGGTTGGTCGAGTTGTAGAAGTGCACGATCGCCTTGTCGGCGCCCTGCAGGCACTCGTAGGTGCGTTCGATCAGTTCTTGACGACACTGCACCAGGACCTGGATCGTGACGTCATCCGGGATGAGATCTTCCTCGATCAGCTGACGGACGAAGTCGAAGTCGGGTTGGCTCGCCGCTGGGAAGCCGACCTCGATCTCCTTGAAACCCATCTTCACCAACGCGTCGAACATCCGCCTCTTGCGTTCGGGGTCCATCGGATCGATCAAGGCCTGATTGCCATCGCGCAGGTCGACGCTGCACCACAGGGGTGCCTTGGTGACGCGCGCATCGGGCCACGTGCGGTCCGTGAGAACGAGCGGAAGCCACGGCTGATACTTCTCGAAAGGCATCTTCTTGGGCGTGACGTTCGGCGGTGGCATGAGAGTTGCTCCTGTGTGCGGAATTCGTGTCGTGTGACGTGTTGGTGGTGAGTTCTGGCCGGAAAAAGCAAGAACCCCCTGCGCTGGGCGCAAGGGGCATGGCGAACGCGATATGTGGCGCTCGCCTTAGGTAAGAAGGAGGCCGTTCAGGTGACTCATCGGGCCAAACAATAGCACTGCATCGCGGCGAAAGACACGCCTTTTGTCGCGACGTCTCACACCGGCACCATGACGAGCGTTCCGGCGGTGATGCCGGGACCGCGGATGCCGACCTTGTTGCCGCTGATCCCGAGCATGTCGACGGTCACCCAACTGAGCGTGCCGTCCTTGCCCTGGACCTGCACGGCGTACGTGCCGTCGATCTTGGACAGCAGGGCGACAGCCGGAACGACGAGCACCGATTTCAGCGCGACGCTGTTGACGGTGACCGCGATCGTCGCACCGTTCGATGCGTTGGCGATCGGTGCTGCCGGCGTGATCACGGCCTGGACGACCGCTGCTCCGGAGCGCGCCACGGATCGCAGCAGCGCGACCGTCCCGGTCGAATCACCGAGCGCGACCTGCAGGCCGGGAACGATCGAGTTCTCGTCACCGTTGGGCACGTCGATCACGATCTCCTGGGTCGACGCGGCGAGCGTGACGATGGTGTCGCCGTCGCCGACGGCCGAGCCGACCGATGTGCTGACGCTGTCGACCTTCGTCGTCGTCGGCAGGAACACGACGGAACCGAGGGTGACGGTGCCCGTCGCCTTGATGCCGAGTCCGGTCTGCCACCGTTCGACCATTGCCTTCGTCTTCGAGTCGAACTTCTCGTCGATCGTGACGGTCTTGTCAGGGTCGTAGCCGAGCGACACGAGGCTCTGCTCGAGCTGTTGGATGTCGGGGCCGGCAGTCGACGACGTCGAGAGTGTTCGCCAGGCGGGCAGTGCGCCGCTCAGCGCCACGACGGGTTGGCTGTCGACCGAGTAGAGGACGTCGCCGAGCTCGACCGAGGAGCCGACGCGGATCACCGACGTGACCGTCTGCGTGACACGCGTGGCTGATGATGCAGAAGATCCACCACTGCCCGCACTCGCTCGGCTGGATGCGGTGCGGCTTGCACCCCCAACGGTTCTGGTGGCGCCCGTTGTCGTCGCACATGGATCGGTGGACGCGGTGCTCGTGTCGGGGGTCTGGTTCGGAGTCGGGACGGTGGTGACCGGTGTCGGCGTTTGGGTCGTGGGCGTCACGGGCGACGGTGGCGGTGGCGGGAGCGGTGGCCCGGTCGTGGTCGTCGTGGTGACGTTCGTGGCCGGTGGGGTGCTGCCGTCGCTCGGTGCTGCCGGCGCGGGTGTGGTCGCGGGAGCAGGGATCGTCGTCGGGGCTGGTGCAACGGGATCCGACGCGGACGGTGTCGTATCGCCGGTGCCGGTGCCGGTGCCGGTGCCGGCGGGGCACGTCACGCCGCGTGCGGCCACTGCGTTGTTCGCGTTGGTCGGTGCCGCCGCGGCTCCCGTGGCACCACTGATCGTGCCACCCGAGCCCGAGCCGGCTGCTGCGCTCGTCGATGCCGGCGTCGAGGTGTCGGCGCTACTGGTCTGCCCCGCGATGCGATGCAGGACCGCCATCGACGATGACAGCTGCAGCGTTCCGTTGATCTTCTCCGTCGTGCCGAGGTCGCCGGATGTGACCGCGGTGGTCTTCAGGATGGCCGTTTGCGTCGCCGATTTCGGCGTCGACTTCTTGAACGCAACGACTCCGGCCGTTGCCGCGCCGCCGGCGAGGATCAGTACCAGCGCGACACTGCCGATCGTGCGCACTGCTGACCGCGTGTTGGTTGATCTCATCATCGGCTCAGTTCGACCGCAGGGCTTCGGTGGGTGGGAGGCGGGCCGCTCGCGACGCCGGATAGAGACCGGCGATACCGCCGATGATCACCGCGGCGACGACGCCACCAACGATCGCGATCGGAGGGACGACGACCTTCCAGTGTTTGACCGATGCATAGATCGCGGTCACGCCCGCGCCCAGCCCGACACCCACGACGCCGCCGGCGCCGGCGAGCAGCACGGCCTCGGTGAGGAACTGGCGGCGGATGTGCGCTCTCGTCGCGCCGAGCGCTCGACGCAAGCCGATCTCGCTGCGTCGTTCGATCACGGCGATGACCATCACGTTGGCGATGCCGATGCCACCAACGAGGAGCGCAACGGCGCCGAGTCCGAGGAACAGCGACGTGAATGCAGTGCTGGCTGCGTCCTGCGCGGCCAGTGCGTCGGACGGGCGAGTGATCTGCACCTCCTCCGGCGTCTGCGGGTTCACGGTGGCCGCGAGCACGTTGCGGACTTCGTCCGTTGCGCCGTCCTGGGTGCGGACGTAGATCAACTCGGGGACGACCTCGGAACCGACCAGGTAGGTGCCGGCCGCAGCTATGCCGATCAGGACGGCCCGATCGAGTCCGTCGGCAGCGCTCACTGGCTGGAGAATGCCGATCACCGAGAACCACTCGTCGTCGATGCGGACGCGCAGTTGGTCGGCGACGTTGGAGATGCCGAGTTTCTGTGCGGCGACCGCACCGAGGACGACCGCCGGGTAGGTGCTCGTCGCAGCGTCGAGGAATCTGCCGTCAGCCAACTTGGCGTGAAGCACGTCGAGCAGACCGGGGTCGGCCGCGAACACCGAGATGCCGTCGGTGATGCCTTTGCTGACCGCGTCGGTCCGACGGACGGCGGCATTGACGGTGGCGACCGAGCTGACAGCGCTCACCGGGGCGATGCGACTCACCATCGAGACAGCGGTGTCGGGCAGCTTGCCGTTGCCGCGCCCGAAGCCTTGCCCGGCTTGGACTTCGAGCAGGTTGGTGCCCAGGGCACGGATCTTGGCCTGGAGATCCTCTCGCGACGATGCCGACAAACCGAGCACGCCGACCATCGCGGCGATGCCGATGGCGACACCGAGCGTCGACAAACCGGTGCGCAGGCGGCGGGTGCGCAACCCCAGCGCACCGACGCGCAAGATGTCACCGGCACGAAGTCGCGACTTCGGCAACTGCTGCGCCGTCACTGGGGCGTGGGAGTCGACTGGTGGGGTCGAGGGTGTCAATGTGGGACTGCTCACGCGCTGACCGCCGCCGACTCCGGCGAGACGATCGACTCGTCCCCGTCGGACTCGTCCGATTCGATCGCGCCGTCGCGGACGGAGATGCGACGCGGCAGCGATGCCGCGAGTTCGCGGTCGTGGGTGATGATCAGGATCGTGCGGCCTTCGGCGTGGAGTTCGCGGATCAGTTCCATCACGGCCGCTCCAGACTTCGAATCGAGGTTGCCGGTCGGTTCGTCGGCGAGCACGATCGACGGGCGGTTGACGATCGCACGCGCGATCGCAACTCGTTGGCGCTCGCCGCCCGAGAGGTGATTCGGCGTGTGTTCGAGGCGATGGCTGAGGCCGACACGATCGAGCGCCTCCGCCGCGGAGGCTCGCCGGGCGCGCAGCGAGATGCCGCGATAGAGCAGACCGTTGGCGACGTTGTCGAGCGCCGACATGCCTTCGAGCAAGAAGAACTGCTGGAACACGAAGCCGATGAGTTGGGACCTCACGGCCGACAGTTGCTTGTCGGACATCCCCGATGCCTCGACCCCCGCGAGTCGGAGCAGCCCGCTGCTCGGGCGATCGAGCGTGCCGATGATGTGCAGCAGTGTCGACTTGCCCGAGCCGGACGGCCCGACGATCGCCGCCAGCTCGCCCTGCTCGATTCGGAGCGACACTCCGTCGAGGGCTCGGATCGGCGGGTCGCCGCCGTACTCCTTGACGACATCGACGAGCTCGAGGGCGGGTGCCGTCATGCCGGCACCACGACGGTCAGACCGTCCTTGAGGTCCTTGCCCGTGACCGACAGGAATCCGTCGGAGAAGATGCCGGGCGTCACGCCGATGAAGTGAGTGACGTTCGTGCCGTCGGCGTTCGTGCCATCGACGACCTCCACTCCGTAGCCGCCTTCGGCAAGCGCGACCAACGCGCTGACCGGAATGACGAACGCGCCGGGTTCGGACTGATCGACCGCGCGCAGGGTCACCGGGATCTCGACGAAGGAGTCGACCGACGCCGGGATGTTGTCGACCTGGATCGTGATCGGGACACTGGGTGTCGACCCTGGTGTGTTCGACGTGTTGGTCGCGACGTTGCTGACGGTGACGACCGTGCCTGGCTGGATCGTGCCGTCGGGGAACTCGACGTCGATCTTGGCGCCGACCTTGAACGTCGCGTCGCCCACCGGTGCAGTCGTCGTCACCTGACGCGCGGCCGACGTCAAGGTCTGCACCACAGCGTCACCGGTGAGTGCCGTGCCCTCAGCGATCAGTGGTGTCCCAGCGAAGAGACCTGACGGCACGACGATGTAGCTGCCCTTCGGAACGACCACCTTCGACAGGCCCGGAACGAGGCCGATCGACTTCCACCACGCAAGTACGGCACCGACCGTTGCGTCGTCGAAGTGATCGTCGACGGTCATCGCATTGGAGGGATCGAACCCGCCCGCCTTGAGCATGCCTTCGAGCAGCTTCACGTCGGCGCCGTCGCTGACGCCGACGGACAAGTCACGGTCGAGCGCCGGTACGACGGCCGAATCGCCCTCGATCGCGACGACGGGCGTGAAGTTCTCCCAGAACAGGATCGTGCCGGTCTTCACGGCTGTGCCGGCCGGCGCGAAACGTGCCACGGTGCCGCCCGGCGTGCCGACGGTGTCGGCGAGCAGGAACTTGCGCTCTTCCTGACGGCCGGTGAACAACGTGGACCCGCTCTTGGCGGAACCGCCGATCGTGGCCGACACGGTGTCGACGAGCAGCTTTCCGGGGATGTAGACGACCAAGCTCTTCGGGACGTCACCGGTGACGGTGATGCCGAGGCTCGTCTGCCACAGCTTGACGGCCGCTCGGGTCGCGGCGTCGTACGACTCGTCGATCACGATCTGATGGTCGGGGTCGAAGCCGAGGTCGATGAGGTTCTGCTTCAACTCACGGACATCGGCGCCGTCGGCGGACGACGTCGACAGGTCGCGATAGCCCGGCACGTCGCCGATCATCGCGACGACGGGCGTACCGTCGATGGTGGCGACCGTGCTGCCGGCGTCGACGGTGTCTCCGGCCTTGACGATGCCCGTCACCGTGCCCGCGACCGGCGAACCGACGGTCACCGAAACAGCGAACCCGAGTGTTGCCGTCGTTTCGTTGTAGGTGATGAGGTCCTTCTTGACGACCTTGGTGGTGCTCAGCTTGGCCGCCGCCTTGGCGGTGCCGGTCGCTGCCGTCTTGGCCGGACGGGTCTTCGCGTAGGTGATGCCGCCGGCGCCCGCGGCCACGATGACCGTGAACGCGAGCACCACCTTCGAGGCGCGGCCCATCAGCCGGCGGTGGTTGTCGTCGTGCCGGTGCCGCCCTGGAAGGCTGCCGTCAGGATCGGCTGGCACTTGGTGACGGCTGCGGTGACGGTGGGATCTTCGGCGTCGAGACCGAGACGGCTGATGATGCGGGCGCTCGGATCGAAGCCTGCTCCGCGGCCGCCGCCGTTGCCGCCGGCGCCTCCGGTTCCGGGAGGTCCACCGAAGCCACCGCCATCTGGCGGCGTCGAGCCTGAGGTCGCCCCGCCCGTCGCGGCACCGGTCGTTGCGCCGCCGGTTCCGGGAGGTCCACCGAACCCGCCGCCACCGGGGCCGTTGCCGCCGCCGGGCGCTCCGGCCGCGAAGTTGATGTCGTTGACGTTCAGCCCGGCGTCACGCAGACACGCAGTGAAGTCGTTCAGTCCGGTCTGGATCGCCTGACGATTGAGGGCGCCGCCCTGACCATTTCGGCCCCCGCCGAGCGTGAGGCCCTGCAGGAAGCTGCCGCACTTGGTCTGTGCGGCCTTGAACGTGTCGGATGTGCGGTCCACGCCGGAGTTGCGACCGAACAGTCCGCCGGTGGGCTGGCCGTTGGCGTCGAACGTCGGATCCTTCATGTCCACACCGTTGTCGCGCATGCAGGACGCGTACGACAGCAGGGCTTCCTGAGTGCTCTTCGGCGCCGAGGTCGCGGTCTCGGAGTTCGCCGTGGTGCTGCCCAGCGTGGCCACCTTGGCAGCCTTGCCGGTGCTGCCGCCGCACGCCGCGACGACGAAGACGAACGTGGCGCCCAGTGCAGCAACAGCGACTCGAGCGTTCCTCCGCCGAGGCACAACGGAACCGGACGCAGACGGGTGGCGCAGAGACATGCCGTCATCGTCGTCGAGTCGTCCGTGCGGATCATAAGAGACACTTAAGAGATGGGTGAGAAACCGCTGAGGCGCGATCGGAACCTCGTGGGCTACCGTCTGGACCCGATGGCGACCTTCAAGCTCGACACCCAACTCCGCGGCATGGCGACAGCCGCGTCCGAAGCCGACCAACTGGCGGAAGCGGGTGTCGACGGCGCGTTCAGTTTCGAGGGGCCGCACGACGGGTTCGTTCCGTTGATCCTCGCCGCTCCGACGGCACGGATCGACCTCTACACGAACGTCGCCATCGCATTGCCCCGCAACCCGATGCAGCTCGCGTATCTCGCCAACGATCTGCAGTTGATCAGCGGTGGGCGTTTCATGCTCGGGCTCGGCTCGCAGATCCGGCCGCAGATCGAGAAGCGCTATGGCGCAGCGTTCGATCCACCCGTGGCCCGGATGCGCGAGTTCGTTCAAGCGCTGCACGCGATCTTTGCCGCGTGGGCCACCGGTGAGCGCTTGCGGTTCGAGGGCGACTTCTACCGCCACACGCTGTTGACGCCGATGTTCAACCCCGGACCCAACCCCGGTGGCCCGCCACCGATCTGGCTCGGCGCCCTCGGCCCGTTGATGACGCAGATGACCGCGGAGGTCGCAGACGGGCTGTTGGTGATGCCATTCAGCTCGGAGAAGTACTTCACCGAGCACACGCTCGCGAATCTGAACATCGGGCTCGCCCGCGGCGGGCGGACGCGTCAGGACATCTCGATCATCAGCCAGGCCATCGTCTGCGTGGGTCGCGACGAGCGCGAGTACGAAGCGGCCGTGATGGGTGTCAAGGGGCTGCTCTCGTTCTACGGCTCGACTCCCTCGTATCGACCAGTCCTCGACGCACACGGCTGGGGCGACCTCCACGTCGAGCTGAACGCACTGTCGAAGCAGGGTCGTTGGGTCGACATGATCGGTCTGATCGACGACGACGTCATGCACACGATCGCGGTGTGCGGCACCCCCGACGAGGTCGCCGCGCAGCTGGCGCGACGGTTCGAGGGTGTGGCCGACAGGGTTGCGTTCTACATGCCGTATGCCGCTCCGGCCGATCTCGTCGCGTCAGCCGTCGATGCCGTCAAGCGCGCCTGAGGCGCGGCCGGCGCTTCCGGCGTTCGGCGTCACTGGTGTCCATGTCGGGTCCATCAGGTCCGCGCCGCTTCCGTGCAGCCAGCCAGTGGGATAGATCACACGCCTCGCTGATGGCCCGGTCTGCGGCAACGCGTCGCCGGTTCGCGTCGCCCACCAGCAGAACGTCGAGTTCGACATGATCACATCGCGTGCACGCGCGATCAACCAGAAGTCGGACACCGCCGGGTCGTCGGCCAGCTGAGGTGTGGCCACGACGGTTCGACCTCGATCGCGAAGGCGGGTGGCGAGCATCGCGGTGTAGCTCGGATCATCGCCGACGATCACGAGCACGATCGCAGCGTCAGTCGTCGCACCGCTGTCGAGGAGATCGAGCGCTTCGTCGAAGTAGCTCTCCGGCAGAGCCCATCCGAGTGGTTCGTAGTCGCGTCGGCGGGTGCTGATCACCGTCAACTCGGCCGCGCGTTCCCACTCCGGCGCGGCCGTGGGCGCTCGCTCGACCAACGCCGCAATGATCGAACGGTCGCCCGGCTCGTACCACGATCGGTGCTGGAAATAGCCACGAAGCAATCGGTGGCCGTCGGTCGTGCGGCGCGGCGTGAATGCCGGCTGCATCTCGTTCATCGACTGGGTGACGACTCGCGATCGCAGGACATCGGTGACCGGTCGGACGATTCGGTCGATGACGCGCGGGTGCGAGCGTGGCGGGGCGACGACGTACGAAAAGACTCGACGTTGGATCGGCCCGGCCTCGTTCACGTAGCCGGGAAGGAGGTCGTTGATCGACATCTGTTTCGTGGCGCGGCCGGACGGAATGGCACGTACTCGGTCGGGGCCCGACAGCGATGTCGCTGCCGCGTACTGGAACAACTGGTTGCCGGCGCCCGACGACAATTGCACGAGGGAGACCCCCCAACGCCGACCGACGTTGGTCAGCAGTCGCTTGGCCAGCCGACGACTGCGGCGCACGGGTGATGGGCTGCTTCCGCCAGTCCTGCGTTTCGAACCGTTGGACGAGAGGGAATCGCGTGCGGTCGCTCCACGATGGTGGATGTCCGGGTTGGCCGAGAGGGCGAGGAAGGACAGGACGAGATCCGGGGGCACGCCCATGACGACGTCGTCGAGAATGAACGTGCGCAGGCCCAGTCCCTCGATTCGCGTCAAGAGATCGACCATGCGCGGATAGCTCTCCATCATCGGATCGAGGTCGTGGCCGAATCCGAACAGTCGGGCGTCATCGACGGCGATGATGTGGGACGCCGGCTGCCTGGACGAGCCGATGGCCTCGATTTCGGCCAGGACCGGACACGGATCGTCGGAGCCGGCGGTCGCCGCCCCTGACCAATGTCCGTCGAGCCAGAAGATCGCGGGCTCGGCGAGATCTGCGCAGATTTCGGGCAGGACGTCGCGAGACGATCCGCATCGGACGACGATGTTCGGGTCATCGGCGAATCGGTCCGCCGCCTGTTGGGCCAGCAGATGATCGCGCTCGATGGTGATGCAGTTCCCGAAGGTCTGGCGAAGTGTCGCAGCGGAGTCGCCGCGGAACGTCCCCGTCTCGATGGCACCAGTCACGGCTCCGGTCTCGTCGGCCCATCGCAGCAGCCACGGCGGGATCCCGGGGTGGAACAGGCCCACGAACGTCACCCCCCGGCTTGCTCGGCGCCGTTGCGCCGAAGGGTGAGAATCGCGCAGCCGTACTGGCAGCCGAATGACGACGCCGCCGCGCTGCCCGACCAGTCGACGTCGCGATGGATGTCGCCGGCGTCGTCGATGTATGCGAATCCGATGATCTCGCACGAACCCGAGACCAGCTCGATGATCGTGCCCAGTTCGAAGACGCGATGCGCATCGAACTCGATCCGCTGTGGACCGATGACGGTGGACAGGTAGATCGTTCCACCCGGCTCGACGACGCGAACCAATCCGTCCCAGCCCTTCCGCCACCCGTCGAGGTCGATCGTGTCGCCGTACCGACCCAGGCCGAAGTGCTCGAGACTGTGCAGACACGAGAGGGAATCGCAGCGTGCGTCCCACGACCCGTCGCCGCTCATCAGGTCGTAGGTGTGGAAGGTGATGCCAGGGACCGTTGTGTCCGTGTGCCTGATGTCCAAGACGTCGATGTCGCGGAAGGACGCGACGTGGGCGACGAACCCGTCGACCCTCGAACCGACGTCGACGTGGCGTCGGGGGCCAGCACGCTTGATGAGCTGCGCGACGTACAGGTCCTGATGGAAGTAGTGGCCGCGCGTGTCGCCTCCTGATGCGTACCGATCCGTGAGGCACGGCACCTTGCGACCGATCGCGAATGCGTTCTGCTCGGCCGGGCTGGCGGCTCGCAGCGCCGCGAACTCGGCCCGATTGCGGCGATACTGCCTGCGGCCGCGAATGGCGCTCCGCGTCTGGCGCAGGTTCAGACCGTACGGCGCGAGGGAATGGGTGAGACGGCTGCGCGCCCGCTGGCCGAGGCGCCGAATTCGATGTGCACCCAGCGTGTTCATCGCAACGACAGGTCACCGAGATATTTGTCGACGGCTTCGCTCCACGCCTGCTCCGGTTGGCCGCGATCGATGATGTCGATGGTGTCGTGCGAGGTGACGGCGAATCGTGCCGAGTAGAAGTTGTGGTAGACGACGTGCCCGAACACCGACCCCAGGATGCCCGGGCCGCGACTCGAGTTCAGCGGAAGCAAATGGACGCGTGGCCATTCGCGCATCGAGATCGATTGCGCAGTGTCCCCGCCGTCACGGGGACGGAACGTGTGACCGCGCGTGGAGAAGTCCCGGGTCCGCATCGCCAGGCAGCAGGCGTGCACATATGGCTGCGGGCGGGCGACAAGATCTTCGGCGTAGCTTGCGCCCGACACGAACACGTCGGTGTCGAGCGGATCGAGGAGTTGTTCGAGCCAGCTCGGAGAGATCGGAAAGGCGTCGACGTCGAGCGCGACGAAATGGGTGGTGCGGCAACGCAGGATTCCGATGTCCATCGCCGGGCCGTGAAGGATGTTGACGGGCAGGCGAATGAGGTCGATGTCGCCTTGCCGGCGCACCCAAGCGCAACTGCCGTCGCTGGAGTGGTTGTCGACGACCATGATCCGCACGGGCCGATCGGAGAAGTGTCGAACTGCCGCGACCATTGCTCGGAGATAATCGAGCGTGTTGTAGTTGACCGTGATGACCGTCACCCCGTCGGTGAGGTCACTGATCGAGGCTCGTTTGCGCAACGCCGCGGCGATCGGCCCAGTGGCGGTCTTGATCGCGAGCGCATTCGCCCGAAACCGAACCGAGTTGTTGATCCGGCGCTGAATGCTCAGCCGAGAGGCCGCCATCAGACCAAACCGGACAGCTCGAGTGCGTGGCGGTAGAAGTCGTCGCGTTCGGCGAGTTGCAGTGGGTGGTCGAACGCGCTGATCGCACCGTCCTCGATCACCATGATGCGATCACAGATGTCGAGCGTCGACAGGCGGTGGGCGATGATGACGACCGTGGTGGACCCGCGAAGTTCGGCGATGCTGCCGCGAATCATCGACTCTGAATGGGCATCGAGCGCGCTCGTCGGCTCGTCGAGGATGAGGAGGTCGGGCCGGCCGACGAGCGCCCGAGCGATCGACAGGCGCTGCCGCTGACCACCTGACAACCGTGAACCGCGCTCGCCCACCTGGGTCTCGATGCCACCATCCATCTGTTCGATGTCGACGTCGAGATGGGCCCATCGAACTGCGTCTTCGACATCGCGGCGTTCGACGCTGGGGCGGAAGAAGCGAACGTTGTCGGCGATCGTCCCGGAGAAGAGGTTGGCCTCTTGTGGCACGAACGCGACGCGATCGGTCCACGCCGAGCGTTCGATGTCGTGCAGGTCGACGCCGTCGACTCGAATCGATCCTGACGTCGGCTGACGAAGGCCGAGGAGCAGCTGAACCAACGTCGACTTCCCTCCCCCCGAGGGACCGACGATGCCGACGACATCGCCGCGTGGAACGGTGAACGAGAGGCCGTGGAGGACTTCGTTCTCGTCCTCGTACTCGAATCGCAGGTCCTCGACCGTGATGGTTCCTGCGCTGGTGATCACCGTCTCGCCACTCGATGTCGCAGCCGCCTCGAATCGTTCGACGGCTTCGTTGTAGGTCTCGACGAACGGCACCGCACTGACCACTCCGACCGCCGAATTCTGCAGTGATTGCCCGTACCCGAGTGAACGCAGCATCACCAGCATCACGGCTCCGACTTCGGACAGATCTGCGGGTCCGGCGAGCGCGGCGAGCGCGAGTCCGCTGAGCAGTGCGATGTATGCGAGCGTGCTGTAGATCGGAGCGATCGAGCCCTGCAGCAACGCATGTCGGCGGCGAGCGGCAGCATCCTTCAGCAGCAGGCGATCGATGTGCTCTCCGAACGCATCGACCGTCCCGAACACCTGCATCTCCATCCCCAGGGATCCGAGCTCGGTGACCGAGGTGTAGAACTCGGCGCCAGCGCCACTGGCGGCTCGAGCGTGGCGCTTGATGCTGCGCCGCAGGGGTGCGATGCCGTTGCCGAGCACGGCGAGTGCACCGAGAACAACGAGCGAAGCAAGCGGGCTGACGATGAGCGAGGCCGAGACGAGCGCGATCAGCGACAGCGCCGTGCTGACGGCGCCGGCATACGAGGACACGAGCCCCGACGATGCTCCCGCGTACGACGACATCAGCTCTTGCAGCTGTCCGGAGCGCTCTGCCTGCTGCACGGCCCACGACGTGTGCAGGTAGGCCGACGCCAGCCGATGGCGAGCGTCGACCAACACCTTCGATTGCAGGTCGGCCGACTGGCGGGCCGCGAGCCCGGCGAACCCCAATCGGGCGACGAGGATTCCGCCCGCGAGCGTGAGCGCCCATGCGATCGACAGATCGTGGCCGGCGAGCACACCCGCCCGTGTCTTGCCGTTGGCGATCGCGAGCGCGGCGCGCGTGACAACGATCAGGAACAAGGCTTCGAGGAGCCCGCCGAAGAACGAGGCTGTCGCCAGCTCCACGATTCGCCGACGGAATGGCCGAACCGTCGCACGCACGATCTGTCGATGTCTGCTTCGGTCGCTCATCTGTTCGCGCATGCCCTCGAACTCACATTAACGGCCGGCGCACGCCCGTCGCGGTATGCCCGAGGGCCAGGGGACCGCCAACCCCGGGTGCCCGGCGCGTAGTCTCGGACATGAAGTGAACGAACACCCTGTCCTGCGATTCGGCCTGCTCGTCGACGGCTCGGTGTGGAGTGCTTGGCAGCGCCGCGCGATCGAGGCGCTGCTGGCCGGTGGTGATGCCGAACTGGTCCTGACGCTGGTCAACAGCGCAGGTGCTCGAACGATCGGGGGGCGCCGCCGGCGATTGTCACTGTGGAACGTCTACAACAACGGTTGGGTTGCGCGTCGGTCGCGTGCGGTGCGCCGTGTGGACTGCGCCGACATCATCGGGCGCGCGCCGACCGCGACGGTCGTCCCCGATGCTCACGGTCGCTACGCGTGGTCGATGCCCGAGCATGTCGTCGAGCGCGTTCGACACGCGGATGTCGATGTCCTCGTGCGCTTCGGATTCGGGATCCTCCGCGGCGAGATCCTGTCCGTTCCCCGCCATGGTGTGTGGTCGTTCCATCATGACGACGAGCGTGTCGTGCGTGGCGGCCCGCCGTCGTTCTGGGAAGTCGACGAGGGTCACGACTGCACCTCGGTGCTGCTCCAACGGTTGACCGACAGGCTCGATGGTGGGACTGCCCTGGCGCGTTGGACGTTTCCGACGATCAAGCACTCGTACCCTCGCAACCGCGACCGCGTGTCCTTCGGCGGTGCCGACATGCTGGCCGCAGTCGCTCGTCGCGTTCGCCACGGTGCTCGCCCGCTGATCGATCCGGCGCAGGGCCCGAGCACCGCCTCGATCCGGCGCGATCCGACGAACTCCCAGATGGTGCGATTCGTCCGTCGCCAGGCGGCCCGGATCCTTCGGTCACAGTGGCGCGGGGTCACCAGCGCCGACGTGTGGACCATCGGCATCGGTGACGAAGGTGTGCCGCCGACGTGGCTGCCCGAGCTGCGCCCCGGGGGTTACTTGGCCGACCCGTTTCCGGTCGTTCGCGACGACCGGCTCGTCATCTTCGTCGAGGAGTTCGACGAGCGTTCGGGCCTCGGAACGATCGGCGCGATCGAATGCATCGACGGCACGTGGCGACTGACGAGTCGCATCATCGACGTGACCGGACACGCATCGTTCCCGTCGATGATCATCGTCGGCTCCGAGCTGTTCTGCGTCCCCGAGACGTGGCAGGCGAACTCCGTCGGACTCTGGCGATGTGTCCGTTTCCCGGACCGGTGGGAGCACGAGGCGGTGCTCGTCGAGGGTTGCCCGGTCGTCGATCCGACCGTGTTCGAGTGGGATGGTCGTTGGTGGCTGCTCGGAACCGTTCATGACGACGAACCCGACAGCAAGTTGTTCGCCTGGACGGCGGCCGACATGCGCGGGCCGTACGTTCCTCATCCGCTGAACCCGATCAAGGTCGACGCGGGTTCGTCGCGCCCGGCCGGAAACATCATGATCCGAGACGGAATACTGCATCGACCGGCGCAGGACTGTTCCGGTTCCTACGGTTCGGCGGTCGTCGTGAACCGGGTCGATGCGCTCGACGACGAAGGCCTGATCGAGGTCGAGGTCGAACGAATGACGGCGACGATCCCTCCATTCTCGATGGGGTGCCACACCCTCAACATCGTCGATCATCCCGGACGCGGTCACGTCACCGTGATCGACGGCCGGCGTTACCGCTTCGACCTCCACCGCGCTCGACGCGAGGTCGTCGCTCGACTCCGACGGCGCGTCACCGAATGAGCGAGCCGAGGCCGGTGTTGCGGCGCGAGGTGTCTGTCGTGGTCCCGGCGCGCAACGCTGCGCTCACGATCGCCGAGCAACTGGAAGCACTGCGATCTCAAGAGTTCGATGGTGACGTCGAGTTCGTCGTCGTCGACAACGGCTCATCCGACGCGACGAATTCGATCGCGTCGTCGTTCGCCGTTCAGGATCACCGTTTCCGTGTGGTGACCGAAGACGTCCCGGGCGTCAACAATGCGCGCAACGCGGGATTTCGCCACGCTCGATTCGAGGCTGTGCTGCTGTGCGATGCTGACGACATCGTCGAGCCCGGTTGGATCACCGCACTCTTCGGCGGGCTCGAATTCGCCGACTACGCCGGCGGGCGGATGGCCTACGACCGGCTCAACACCGAACGCGGCTTGGCCCGGTGGGGAGTCGACGCGAGTCGGATCGAGATCGGACGTTCACCCGTCGGTGGGAATTGCGCGATGCGACGTTCGATGTGGGACGCGCTCGGCGGATTCGATTCGGCACTGTCGGGCGCAGGTGACGAGACCGAGTTCTTCATGAGGGCCGAGCGAGAAGGTCACGTCATGGCGCCGGTCGACGGCGCGGTCGTGCACTACCGCCTTCCGAGCGAACTCGGGGCGATCCTGCGCAGGCAGTATCGCTTCTCCCGCGATCGGGTGTTGACGCCCGTCGATGCCGCGGCGTCCACAGCGCACATGTCGGCACGTCGCGTGGCGTGGCTCGTCCGCCACGCTCCATTGTTGCCGTTCTCGGCCGCCATCCGAGCCAGTTCCTGGAGAGTTGCGGCGACGCAAGCGGGTGTCACCGCGGGGCTCGTGCAGCGGTGGCGGCAGACTTCGGCCCAGTCGACGTCGACGTCGACTGCGATGGACCAGCAGCCAGGTGTCCCTGCCGAACTGACCGTGCTCTACATCATCGACAGCTTTCTGGCTGGGGGAGCGGAGGCGTCACTCGCGGCGCTCATCCCGCACGTCGCGGATCGCGGCGTGCGAATCGAGGTCGCGACGTTGTTCGAGCGCAACCATCTGCTGGCCGACTTCGAAGCGACGGGCGCGCGACTCCACGCAATTCGGGCTCGTGGCGGAAGGGCGGGGCGAATGCTCGCGGTCGCTCGGTTGGTTCGTGGGGTCGAGCCGGATCTGGTGCACACCACGCTGTTCGAGGCCGACGTCGCCGGTCGCGTCGGCGCCCGGCTGGCGCGTCGCCCGGTGGTCACCAGCCTCGTGAACGAGTCCTACGGTCCAGACCACCACGTGCCGGGCCGGCTGGGACCGACCAAGCTCGCGCTCGCGCATCTGCTCGACACGCTCACGGCGCGACTCGCCTGTCGGTTCCATGCCAACAGCGCAGCGGTGATGGCGACGATGGCGCAGCGGCTGCACGTCCCGGCGGAGCGTTGTGAGGTGGTCCATCGAGGACGGAGCGCGGCTGCGCTCGGCGCCCGCACGACCGACCGCGTCTCGCAGGCACGTACCGAACTGAACATCACTGACGCCGACTTCGTGCTGCTCGCGGTCGGCCGCCACGAACACCAGAAGGGCATCGATGTCGCATTGGCAGCAATGGCGCTGCTGCCGGCGGAACTCGATCACGTTCGCCTGCTCGTGGCCGGACGCGAGGGTGAGCAGTCAGACGCGTTGCGATCGATGTCAGTCGCGCTCGACGTGGCGCACCGAGTTTCATGGCTCGGTCATCGCGACGATGTTGCCAGTCTGATGTGCGCGGCCGATGCGCTCGTCTTCCCCACCCGTCGCGAAGGACTTCCCGGCACCGTGATCGAGGCGATGGCACTGCGCCTGCCGATCATCGCCAGCGACATCGGACCCGTCCGCGAGGTCGTCGGCGATTCCCCGCCGTGCGCGACGTTGGTTCCCGTCGACGACGCCGAACGCCTCAGCCGCGCGATCATCGCCTTGGCCACCGATCCGACGATCGCCGGCGCAACGGTCGACGAAGCATCTCGCCGGTTCGCCTCGCTGTTCACCGTCGAGAGCGCCGCCGACGGGATGGTCGCGTTCTATCGGCGCGCTGTCGGAGCGGCCCCGGCCCGAGGCCGTCGACATGGCTGAGCGCGTCCCGGCCGTGAGCGCGCTGATCCCGGTGTTCAACGGTGAGGCCACTGTGGGGGCGGCGATCGAGAGCGTGCGCAACCAGACGCTCACCGATTTCGAGCTGGTCGTGGTCGACGATGGTTCAACCGACGCAACGCGAGCGATCGTGCTGCATCACGCGGCTCTCGACAGCCGTGTTCGGCTGGTCGAGCTGGCGACCAATCAGGGCATCGTCGCGGCGCTCACGGCCGGACTCGCGGTGTGTCGCGCCCGTCTCGTCGCGCGCCTCGATGCCGACGATCGGGCGTCACCAGAACGTCTCGCTGCGCAGCGCGCGATGTTCGTTGCCGACCCCGATCTCGTGATGTGCGCCTCGGCCTACGTGAAGGTCGACACCGCCGGTCGCGAGACGGCGACAGTGTCCAGCCCGTGGTCGCATGACCGCGCGATGGTCGCGATGCTGTTCGGGAACTGCATTCCGCACTCGTCCGTGATGTTCGTCGCCGCGGCCGCTCAGCGCGTCGGCGGCTATGACGAGACCTGGTTTCCGGTCGAGGACTACGACCTGTGGATCAAGCTGCTGGGCGTCGGGCGATACGGCGCCATCCGTGAGGTCGGGCTCTACTGCCACGACAATCCGGCTGGAGTGTCGGCGACGAACAGCGACAGGCAGGTAGCCCTGCAGCGTGCGCGCAGCGAAGCGTATGTCCGGGCGTGTGTCGAGGGTGTTCTCGTTCGTGGCGTCGCGGACCTCGACTCAGCGATCGCCGCTGTCGTCAGCGGCAGTCCGGCCGCAGCGCCGAATCGACGAGACGTGATTCGACTTGTTGCGGCGCTGGCGCGTTCGACCCGATCGGCGTGCAGAACACGTGGCATCGATGCAACCGGCGTGTTTCCCACGGCCCTCGGTCAGCTGAATCACCGCCTCGCTGATGTTGCGCGGGTTCGACGGTACGCGTTGATGGGCGCGACGGCTCCAGCGTTGGTGGCGCGCGGGCTCGCCGGCCGGATCGGGCGATCGTGACGGCACGGTTGGTGGTGTCGGCAGGGTCGAGCCATTCGTACTACGGCTACTACCTCGACGGTCTCGCTGCCGTCTATCCCGATGCAGGTCTCGCATTCGCGGTCGAGCCCCTTCCGCCGCTGAGATCGGCGCGAGACGGCTTGGCCGTGCTGACGCCCGATGGCTTCAAGCTCTACTTCGCGGCGGATGACCATGCGACCGTCGATGAGGCTGCGCTCGACTGGTGTGACGCGTACGGACAGATCAACGTCGACCCGTCGTCACCGCGGGACGGGCGAGTCGTCGCGCTCGGGCCTGGCTTCGGCATACGGCCCAGCGGGCTGGTGCGGGCGATGTCGTCGGTGGTGCGTGCTTCGCACGCGGATCGAGCGGGCCTCGGCGGAACGGTCAGCCGGGTGCGAGCGCTCGTTCGGCACCATCGTGATCGGCAGCCGCTCGCCGGCTATGTGACGCGGCCCAGCGAACCCGACTACCTCTTCCTGCTGGCAACCGAGTGGCAGCGATATCCAGCGGTCAACGAACGACGGGCCCAGTTGATCAGAGCACTGCGGGGGATCGACGGCCTGCGCTTCGAGGGTGGGCTGGTCAGCGGTAGCCGTCCCGCGGTCATCGGCGACGTCGGATGGCCGTCGATGTCTTTGCCCGACTACCTCGCACGCGTCGGTGCGTCGGTTGCGGCGATCAACACGCCGGCCGTCCACGACTGCCTCGGCTGGAAGCTCGGCGAGTACCTCGCGCTGGGGAAGGCGATCGTCTCGTTGCCGCTCACCCGCGTGCTTCCCGGAGATCCGGAGCCGGATGAGATCATGTTCGTCGCCGCAGGTGACGACGAAATCGTCGAATCCGTGGTGCGACTGCGCGCCGACGATCGTCTGCGTCGCGCACTCGAAGCCCGTAGCCGCCATTACTTCGACACGGTGGTCGCTCCGGAGCCGGCGGTTCGCAGAGTGCTTGCCACGGCGCGGCGGAAGACGTGAGCGCCGACTCGGCGAGCGCGGCGATGCGGGTATCGGTTGTCATCCCCACGTGGAATCGCGGCCACAGCGTGACGCGGGCGATCGATTCGGTTCTGGCCCAGTCACATCGCGACCTCGAACTGATCGTCGTCGACAACGCTTCGACGGACGACACCGCTGCTGTCCTCGACAGGTACCTCGACGCGCGGCTGCGAATCGTTCGGCTCGACCGCAACGAGGGTGCATCAGCCGGCCGCAATGCCGGCCTGGCATTGGCGAGCGGCGAGTTCGTGGCCTTCCTCGACAGCGACGACGAGGTCGAGGCCGATTGGCTGTCGTGTCTCGTTGCCAGCTTCACATCGCCCCGGGTCGCAGCGTCGACGTGCGGGTTCAGGACGATCGACGAGGCTGGTGTCGAATCGTCGGCAACGATGCCGGTTGCTGAGACCGAGGTGTACCACCGATTCCGACTCGTGGTGTTGGCTGGCACCTTGCTGGTACGAACAGCCGTCCTTCGCGAGATCGGCGGATACGACACGGCGTTGACGTACTCCGAGAACACCGATCTGGCCCTGCGCCTGAGCGCGTGGTGCGATCGAGCGCGTGGCGAGATCGGCGTCGTCGAGCGGGCGCTGCTGATCTGGCACCAGTCGCCTGAACGGTGGTATTCGGCAGCGGATCGGCTGCGATCGTGTCAGCGCTTGATCGACAAGCACAGCGCCCAGTTGCGTCGCGACCCGGCGGTGCTGGCGTCCTACCATGCGCAGTGCGGCGTGTGGTCGGTGCGTGTGGGCGACATCGCCGCGGCCCGCCGATCATTCGGACGAGCATGGCGGGTCAAGCCGGTTGGCGTCGGCCATCTCGCTCGTCTGGGCATCGTGTCGATTCCCCCGATCGCCCGTCGCGTCTGGCCGCCCTGATCACAGCGCGGTTCCAGGCGTCGGCCTGTCACGTCGGTCGCATCGCATCGTCGTTGCGATCGACCAATCCGAACCATGCGCCACGGAGTGCCGGAAGGCCTGAGCGCAACGACCGCTGCCGTGCCGCGAGACGCAAGAAGCCACCGACGCCGAACGTCAGCGCGACCCGGATCGCGGCGACTCGTCCGCCGTGGACCCGGGCGATCCGGACCAGGTTCCGCGTGGAGTGGAACCGTCGCCACGCCGGCTGCTCGGGCGCATCCGAGGTCGCGGGTGCGTGGCCGTGTCGACCGGCGGCGACGCGCACCGCCGTCGCCAGTTCGCCCGGAATGCACAGCGCCCAACCCGCGGCAGCGAGCCGCAGACCGAACTCGAGATCGTCGTACCCGAAGAACATCGATGCGTCGAACGGACCTACCTGGCGCACTGCTGCGGCGCGATACATCGGGAGTTGGTTGCCGCCGATGTAGTCGACTCGCGCCAGCCCCGTGAGCTCGTCGTCCGCCAGCCGTCGCAGATGAGATGTTCGCCGATCGAACCGCGCACCCATCATCCCGATCCCGCCCAGCTGTTTCCCGTCGAGCTTTGTTCCACCCGACTGTTCCAGATCGGCGTCGGCCGCGTCGATCGCGGCCAGCAACCGTTCGATGACGTCGGGGAAAGGCGGCGGGTCGTCGTCGTCGATCAGCAGGATCCAGTCGTCGTCGCCGGCATCGACCAGCACACGATGCATGCCCGCTGCGATCCCGCCTGCTGGTCCGCTGTTGTGCGGCATCGCGACGTATCGAGCATTGGGCAATGTCTCGATGTGTTCAGCGAGTTGCGTCGTCGGATCGTTGTCGACAACCCAGATCTCGTCGGGCGCCACCGTTTGCGTCATCACCCGCCGAATCGTCTCGAGCACGACGAGCGGACGGCGGAACGTGACGATGATTGCGATGACTCGCCGCCGATCGGATTTCACACCGCCGACCGTTGCCCACCAGCGATGGCGTCGAACAACGACGTCCATCTCGAGCACACGTCGTCCCAACCGAACCGACCGTCGCCCGATGTCGGCCGGAGTGGGGCGGAGAGTGCCTCGGTGAGCGTTGCCGCAACCAGTGCCGGCGCTGGATCGGCGTCGAGGATGTGCACGTTGGGCTGGCCTTCGAACTGCTGCCGAACACCCCCGACGTCGGTGGCGACGACGCGAACGCCGCACAGCACCGCCTCGACCAAAACGCCGGGGATGCCCTCGGTGCGGCTCGTGAGCAGTACAGCGTCCGCAGCCCACAGAACCTCTCGGATCTCGTCGACCACGCCGGTGAAGACGTGTCGGTCTGCGAGGAGTTCGTCCGCGAGCCGTTCGAGTTCGCCGCGCAGCTCACCGTCGCCGACGACGAACGCCGTCGCGTCAGGGACCAGTGCCACCGTCCGCAATGCGAGGTCGACGCGCTTCTCGTCGGACAGTGACCCGATCACGGCCACCACCGGAGAGTCGCCGAATCCGAAGCTGGTGCGCGCTGCGGTTCGCTCCGTTCCCGTGGGGGCTCTGAGCCATTCGCCGTCGCGGGCATTCCCAACGACGGAGATCGCGGCCGGGTCGATGCCGTACAAGTCCTCGATCGCTTGTGCCGCGCCGGGCCACAACGCCACGATGCGACTGGCGCGCTTCATCATCCACCCTGTGCGCCGTCGGCGGGCTCGTCCACCGGCCCAACGTGTCGGATCGCCGATGCTGCGATACACGAACGCGGTGCGGTGGGCCAGCAGCGCCAGAGCGCAGGCGGGTAGCGTCGTCGAGCCGTAGGCCACGACCACATCGCAATCCGTGGCCGCGCGGCGCAGCGCGCGTAGCGACGTGATCGAGAGTGGTGCTGGTCCGAGCACCTCGACGTCGAGACCGGTGCCGAACGACGCGCCGCTGAGCGCGACGACGCGGGTCGGCACACCGCGCGCGGCGAGTTGTGTGGCGAGCCCGGCTCCCTCGATCTCCGCACCGCGCCGTTGCGCACTCGTGACGACGATCAGTACCCGTGGACCGGGAGCCACTGCGCGGATCATCGAGAACCTGGCAATCGCGTGATTCGAGCGGCGTGGATGACTGCGTCATTCACGTCGAGCGCTTCACGTTCAGCCGCCGTCAATTCGTCGCGGCCCAATCCGTGAAGGAACGAGATCGCGCTGAGGACGTTGCCATACGACTGCACGTCGACCGAATATCCGTCGCGCGAGAATGCCCGCTGCAACCAGTGATGTGTGAACGAGTAGTACCACGTCGATCCCCATTCGCCGGGGTCGATGTTGGTGATGCCGGGGACCGTGACGAGCGCAACTCCGCCAGGCCGAAGCGCGGCCAGCGTCGAGTCGATGGCTGTGGGGACATCGAAGATCAGATGCAGCGTCTGGGTGAGGATGATGCAATCGAACGCGGCGAACGGCAACGAGTTCGGCCGACCGAGGTCGGCGCAGATGGTCGTTCCGGCGGCATCGGGATACACGTTGAGCACGTCGCTGGCGGTGACGCCTGATCCGAACTGCTCGGTGTACGACGCATCGCCGACTTCGAGGACGCGGCCGCGGATGTCGCTGCGGTGGCTGTCGAGGAACGACTCGATGTAGGTCCGGTCGATCGGACCACCACGCTTGTAACCGAAGTCGCGGGCGATGGGCGACGTGCGGCGAAGGTCGCCGAAACGGACCGTGTTCGGCGCGGGAACATACGGCGCTCGACGCGCTCTCTGGATCAGCCGTCTCACACCGCTGGGCAGCCGAAGCCACACCGATTCGCTCACAGTCGTTCGCTGCGTCATCCGAGGTCGCTCAACATCCGCTCGAACGCGTCGCCGTCGCAGTCCGGGACCGCGATGCGAGGCAGCGACATCGCGTCCGAGCCTGGTCCGACGAGGCCTCGATCCGTGGTGACCGCGCGGCGGTATCCGGCCAGTCGCGCCGCTTCGGCGACTCGCTGATCCCACTGGCCGCTCGGATAGGCGAGGCTGTCGACGCTCGCGCCGGTCAACGTCGCCAGCCGGTCGCGTGATCCCGCCAGTTCGGCCTCGAGTCCGAGGTCGTCGAGCAATGGCAACGATTGATGGGTCAGGCCATGGCTTCCGACCTCGACATGATCGAGTGCTGCAACGCGTCGCACCTGATCTGCGGTGAGCATCGCGTGCTCGGGACGGAGCCGGCGCGTCCGTCCCGACCGATCCCACTGCGCGGCCATCGATGCGGCGCGGGCGGCCGGTGACGCGACCGACAGGCGCTTCCAGAGGTCGACATACGCGTGTTGCCGGTCGTCGAGCACGGTCCCTCGGGCCTGTGCCCAGCCCGGAACCGATGGGGCCGAGGGCGCCTCGTCGAACACCATCTGCTCGATGTCGTCCCACCACGGTTCGGTGCCGCCGATGAAGTCGGTCGTCAGGAACACCGTTGCAGGCACGCCGCTTTGCTCCATGATCGGTAGGGCGACGTCGAGGTTGTCGGCGTATCCGTCATCGAACGTCACGATGACCGCGCCAGCCGGCGGCCGCGGGCCCGGGCGCGACGAAGCTTGCGAAGCACGTGCGGCGTGCCATTGGCCGAGCGTGAGGCACGGCCGGCGGCCGGCCGCCAGGACCGCCATGTGCTCGGCGAAGAACTGGGATCGAACTGCGAGTGCCCAGGGGTCGTTGACCGGCGGTTGCAACGGAACTCGGTGGTACATCAGGATGACAGGCGCCGAAGCAGACCTCCGGCGTCGAAGGGCCCGACGCCCAGCCGCCACGAGCGCGGAAGCAGAGACGCCTGTGCCCACGGGAAAGAGCGTACTGTCAACGCCGTGACACGGCGGAACACCATGCGCATCGCTTCGCTCAAGCGCGGTGCCCGTGTGATCCTGGACCGACGCCCCGTGTACGCCCGCCGAGAGTTGCTGCGCCTCGAACTCTTGGTGCGTGCCGGCCGCTCGGCGCGGCTCGATCGTCCGGTCGACGTCCGGATCGGCTCGCGGCGAGTCCACATCGGTCGACACAGTCCGTACGTCGACTACGTCACGCTGTATGGCGTAGTCATCGACGAGATCTTCGCGATGAACTTCGCTGGCGCGTTGGTGCTCGACATCGGCGCGCACAAGGGTTACTTCGGCGCGTACGCCTTGGCGATGGGTGCGTCCGGTGTCATCTCGTACGAGCCGGCGAGCGAGAACTTCGCATGCCTGGATCTCGCGGCCGCAGGCGAGCCGCGATGGACCGTTCATCAACAGGCGGTCGGCGCGGCCGAAGGCGTCGCGACGCTGCACATCTCTGCCGCATCGTGGGGCCATTCGCTGACCGCCGACTCGTCGACGGTTGCCACCGAATCGATCGATGTCGCGGCGCTGTCCTCCGTGCTTCGAGTCGACGCGCACCCAGCCCGTCGTGTCATCGCGAAGGTCAACGTCGAAGGTGCTGCGGGGCAGATGCTGATGGGAACATCACCGGACGAACTACGCGTGCTCGACGAAGTGTGGATCGATCACGAGCCGTCCGATGTGGTCCCGATCGAGGTGATCATCGACCATCTGCGCGACGCAGGTCTCCGCCACGACCGCGTGTCGCTGAACCGCCACCACTTCCGCCGTTAGCGAACCAAGAAGTTGGTGAACTGCCAGGGGTCGTCGAGGTCGAGACCATCGCTCTCGTCACCGAACACCGGGAACAGGTCGTTGCGTCCGCTGAGCGGCGTCCAGTCGGTGGGGCCGGAGTGCAGCGTGCCGAGGTACGGCGTCGCGACGCGCAGGACGTCTTCCCACGGCAGTTCGTCGGGGACACGCAGGCCGGCATTCGGGTTCTCGATCATCCATGTGACGGCGCCCATGATGCTTCCGGCGACCTGCACCGTGGTGCTGTTCTGGCCGGGCACGATCGCCCGGGCTTCGTCGATCGACAGCAGCGACCCGGTCCACCAGCCGCCGAAGTCGTGGCCGAGCAGCAGCACACCGAGCTCGTCGCGGCCGCTGGTGATCTCGTCGTTGAGGATCCGCTGCCGGCTCTGCATCTTCCAGTCGGCCTGACGGAGTTCGTGCACGCTCGCGATCGCGGACTCGGAGGGGCAGTAGGCGTAGTGCACCGTCGGCCGGTAGATCGGGTTGCCGAAGTCGTCCCACACCGTGAGGTGATCACTCATCGTCAGTGCTTCACCGTGACGAATCACCATGCCATGGATCGGGCCGCACGGCACCCACGATCGCACCCACGTGTTCATGCCCGGCTGGGCCATGCAGATCTGGTTGCGAGGACCCTCACCGATGTGCGTGTACGCGTTCGGCGGCAGGCGGAGTTCGTGCGTGCCCCAACCCATTTCGGCCGGCGCCACGCCCTCTTCGTAGAAGCCGTCGACCGACCAGGTGTTGACGAACTCGTCGAACTCCTTGGGTTTGTCGGTGATCTGCGTGTCGCGCTCGCTGATGTGCACGACCTTGGTGCCGGTGAGATGAGCCAACACGTTGTAGGCGCGACCATCCATCGCCGCTTCGAGTGCGGCGGTGCGCTCGCCCCCACGACCCTCGCTGAGGATGCGCGTCGTGATCTCGCCCAGCGCCTGCTTGACGAAGTGGCTGACGAGGCCGGGGTTCGCGCCGTGTTCGACGACCGCTGAGGCGCCATCGTTGGTACCCCAGCGCTGCATCATCCGCCGCAGTTGCATGTGGCGCACATAGAGCGTGCGATCGATCGGATGCGTCTTCTGCAGATCGAGGTACGGGTCCCACACCTCGACCGACGTGTTCAGGTAGCGGACATTGTGGTCGCGGCACCAGTCGAGAATCGTGGGATTGTCGATGTTCCACGCCAGATCCAGCAGGATGTCACCGCTGCCGACACGCGCCGACAGGAACAGATCGAGATTGTCGGGCGTGACCTGATCCTGTTCGTAGCCGACGCCGAGCGCGAGCGACGAGGCGACCCGCGCACGATTGTCGACCATGTCGACGATGTTGATTCGACTCGGCTCGATGCCGAGATCACGCACCAGTAACGGCACGACACATTGGGCAACCGAACCGCACCCCAGCACCAGCACCCGCTGGGGCAGCAAACTCATTCAGCCGGCTCCAGCACCAGATCAGCGAGCTCGGCCTCGATCGCGGCAACGCCATCAGCGGCGAGAAGACTCTGCCAGTCGTACGCAATTCCCTTGCGACCTGCAGTTGCGGTGGCATCGAAGCTGTTCATGATGAGGGGCCCTTCCAACGTTGGAAAAGAGGATCGTTTCCTTTCTGGCCGGTTTGTTCCGGGCACAGGATCAGAGACCATAACGAAACATTGCGGACACAGCTACTCACTGATTCATCAGACAGAAACGGCTGACTCGTCGGTCAAAGTGACTAACCAAGTCAGCAGTTCCCGGCACAACTGTTCCCGATCGAGATCGAGCGCCGCGACGTGCGCACTGTTGGCGAGCCGCAGTCGACGAACAGGCCCGGACACAGTCGAGGCGAGCAGATCGGAGTTGGCCGGATCGACCACACCGTCGTGCTCGCTCGTGATCACCAGCACCGGAACGGTGACCTGGGCCAGCACGTCGTGCGCCGCCTCCGCGGCCGAGCCGAGCGCCAGCAGGGACTGCAGCGGCAGCTCTGCGTAGGCCGTGTCGTGGGCGTGTGGATCGCGGATGTCGGGGTCGCCGGCGGGTTGCATCGTGCGTCCTCGCGCGATGAGCCGTTCGAGGAACTCGGTCGCGGCGGGATCGGATGGAGTCACCAGCGGGTTGATCACCGCAACGCCTCGGACGTGCGCATTCGTCGTGGCGACGATGAGGGCCAACGTGCCGCCCATCGATTGACCGACGATCACGACGCCGTCACATCGGTGGGCGAGTTCGTCGACCGTCGCGTCGAGCGCGTCTCGCCAGTCGGTCCAGGTGTGTTCGAGCAGATCGGACGGCTGGGTGCCGTGTCCTGGCAGCATCGGCGACACGGTCGCGTATCCCGCACCGTGCACGGCAGCGGTCACGGGGAGCACGCTGTGGGGGGTGCCGCCGAGACCGTGGACGCAGATGACGCCGAGTTTCATGACGGGGAGAACGGCGAGGACGGCGAGCGCATCATGCCGGCGGGCGCAGCGCCTGCTGGAAGTCGGCGATGAGGTCGTTCGGGTCCTCGAGCCCGATCGACACCCGCAGCAGGCCGGGCGTGATCCCGGCCGTCACCTGTTCGTCAGCGGTGAGGCTGGCGTGGGTCGATGTCGCCGGATGGCACACCAGGGTTTCCGGTCCGCCCAACGATGTCGCGACGCGGCCCAGCCGGAGCTGGTCGAGGAACGCCGACGCGTGGGCCAAGCCACCAGAGACCTCGAACGTGAGGACGGTGCCGTTGTGCTTCATCTGGCGCTGGGCGAGGTCGTACTGCGGATGGCTCGGCAGGCCTGGATAGTGCACCGCGTTGACCCGGTCGTCGGCGGCGAGTTCCTTCGCCAGCTGCAGCGCGGACGCCGCCTGATGGGCGATGCGGACTGCCATCGTGCGCACACCGCGCAACGCGTTCAGCGCATCGGCCGGCGATGCGGTTGCGCCGTGGAGCACGCCGTAGCCCCAGATCTCGTTGAGCAGATCTGCTTCGCCGGCGATGACGCCGAGCGTCGCGTCGTTGTGGCCGGCGATGCCCTTCGTCGCGGAATGGATCACGAGGTCCACCCCATGGTCCAACGGGCGCTGACCGAGTGGCGTCGCGAACGTGGAGTCGACGACCGTGAACGGACCCTTGATCGCACCGAGCTCGTCGAGGTCGACGAGCTCGAGCAGCGGGTTCGACGGTGTCTCGGCCAAGACCATCATCGTTCGTCCCGGCTGGACCGCGGCTGCGAACTCGCCCGGCTTGGTGCCGTCGACGATCGTCACGTCGATGCCGAATCGGCGACAGGGACCCTGCAGGAATGCGAGCGTGCCCGCGTACAGCTGGCGTTGGGCGACGATGTGCGAGCCCGATCCGCACAGGGCCAGGATCGTGGTGGTGATGGCGCCCATCCCGCTGCCGTAGGCGAGGGCGTCCTCGGCTCCTTCCAGCGCAGCGACCGCGTCCTCGAATGCTCGAACGGTGGGATTGGCGTAGCGGCCGTAGAACTCTGTCGAGCGACGGCCGGTGGCGCGGCGCCTGGCATCGACGAGACCGGTCGAGACCCAGGTGCTCGACGCCCACAGCGGGGGAGCGAGCGATGTGCCGTTCGCCCCGCGGCCGGCGGTGATCGCCGTGGTCGCCGGCCGATGGGCGGGAGCGTCGTGCTCGGCGGATTCGGGGCCAACAGTAGTCACCCGGCCAGCCTAGGTCGGCGAGCCATGACCGAGAAAGCGCCTTGACGCTGGCTCTCCTCGGTAGCCTGGCTCCAACATGCCTGATCTCCCAGCCCGTCTCGGTGCTGGCCGTGGTCGCAAGCGTCGTCCTCACAAGCCCAGTGACGACCAGACGCCCGAAATCCACGAGCCAACCCCTGCAATTTCCACCGTCTACGCCCCCACCGGATTCGCCGCCCTCGGCGTGCCGCCCGACATCGATGCAGGTCTTGCTGCTGCCGGGTTTTCCCAGCCGTTCGCGATCCAGACCGAAGCCATCCCGGTCGCGATGACCGGTGCCGATGTCTGTGGCCGAGCCCGCACGGGTTCCGGCAAGACGCTGGCGTTCGGTGTCCCGTTGCTCGCCCGCCTCAGCGGGAAGGCCCAGCCGAACAAGCCGCGCGGCCTGATCCTGGTTCCTACCCGTGAGCTGGCCCTGCAGGTCGCCGAGGTGCTCGAACCCGTCGCTCGTTCGTGCGGCTACGGCGTGCTTGCCGTCTACGGCGGTTCGTCTCGGCACAAGCAGATCGACGAGCTCAACGCGGGCGTCGAAGTCGTCGTGGCAACGCCGCTGCGCCTGATCGATCTGCTCAAGAACAACGAGCTCGATCTCGATCAGATCGAAGTGCTCGTGCTCGACGAGGCCGACCGGATGGCCGACGACGGCTTCACGCCGCAGGTCGAGTGGATCCTGCGCAAGATCACCGGCCCCCACCAGACGATGCTGTTCTCGGCGACGCTCGACGGCGATGTCGGCCATCTCGTCCGCCGCTATCTCCACGAGCCGGTCGAAGTCTCGATCGATCAGCCGACAGACACCGTCGGCACGATGTTCCATCTGTTCCTCGCTGTCCACCGGATGGATCGCGACAAGGTCGTGGCATCGATCGCCAGTTCCTTCGAGCGCGTGATCGTGTTCTGCGGCACGAAGCGGATGTGCGATCGCGCCACCGAGTCATTGCAAGAGCTCGGGGTGCGAGCGATGGCCATCCACGGCGATCTGCCGCAGCCGGCGCGTGAGAAGGCGCTCAAGCGCTTCACCACCGGCGAGGTGGCTGTGCTCGTCGCCACCGATGTCGCGGCGCGCGGCATCGACATCGACGGCATCGGCGCGGTCATCCACTACGAGCCAGCCGCTGATGGCAAGGCCTATCTCCACCGCAGTGGTCGCACGGCTCGCGCCGGTCGCGACGGCTGGGCCGTGACGTTGGCCGAGTACAACCAACATGTGCAGTGCACCGTGCTGCAGCGTGCGTTGCGCTTGCCGTTCACGAAGCCGATCGAGGTCTTCTCGAACAATCCGAAACTGCACAACCTGGTCGAGTTCGACGCCGCGCTCGTCTGATCGGTTGCCGCACTCGCTGATGGTCCGTTCGGGGCCATGCGGTGATCTGCAAGACTTCTGCCATGTCGTTCCAGCCGCCAGGACCACCACCGCCGCCACCGGGATTCCCGCCGGCGCCGCCCCCTCCGCCGCAGGGTCCGGGTGGGCAGCCTGGGTATGGCGCTCCGCCGCCGGCGTACGGCGCTCCGCCGCCCGCGTACGGTGGCTACAACCCCGGTGCCCCGCAAGGGCCGATGGGTGTGCCGCAGGGGTACGTCGCGTACGGCGGCCCCGGCGCGGTTGGCCAGGTGCAACAGTCGTCAGGCCTGCGCAAGGCGACCGTCGCCCTGTTCTGGCTGACCACGGCGGCATCGGGTCTGCTCGCACTCGCGTTCTTCAGTCGCAAGAGCGTGGTCGACGACTTCTTCGCGGGCACCAAGTCGCTGAGTGATGTCGACAACTCCGACAGCTTCGTCGGGCTGTCGGCCATTCTGCAGTTGCTGCTCACGCTCGCGGCGGTGATCGTCCTCTGCCTGTGGGCGCGTCGGATCGCCAAGAACGCGCAGGCGCGCGGAGTCCGCGACGTCAGCTCGGGCCTGGCATGCGGCGGATGGTGGATCCCCATCGGCTGGTTCTGGGTCGGCTTCGGTCAGCTCAAGAAGTCGGTGGCCGGCCTCAACAAGACCGCACCGAACTTGCTCCGGTGGCAGGTGGCCTTCATCGCCCAAGGTGTGATCGGCTCGGTGGTCCGCTTCGGTTCCGGCAATCTGGACATGAACGGCAGCACATCGACGTTGACCTCGACGCTCAACCGTCAAGGCGTGATCGGCATCGTCGCGTTCGTGCTGTACGCCGTCACCGCGTTCTTCGCGATGAAGGCGATGTCCGAGGTGGACACCGCCGTCTCCACCATCACCTGACAACGTCCATACTGATCCGGTTTTTCGACCTCGGCGGTCGAAAAACCGCACGGGTTTGCGGCAGCTGGGGTCAGTGCAGCCAGGCGGGGCGGGTGGATTCGTAGGAGTCGATCTGGGCTTCGTGGGTCATCGTGATGCCCACGTCGTCGAGGCCGTTGAGGAAGCGGTACTGGTTCTGGGCCTCCATCGGGAAGCTCTCGACGAAGCCGATGGCAGGAACCTCGACCAACAGCCGCTCCATGTCGATCGTGATCTCGACGGTGGGGTCGGCATCGATCGCGTCCCAGATCTTCGTCACCGCTTCGATCGGGATCGCCACCGGGGCCAGACCGTTCTTGGTGCAGTTGTTGCGGAAGATGTCGCTGAAGCTGGGGGCGATGACGGCATCGAACCCGTACTGCTGGATCGCCCACACCGCGTGCTCGCGTGACGAGCCGACACCGAAGCTGGGGCCGGCGACGAGGATCGAGGCCGAGGCATAGCGCTCGTCGTTGAGGACGAAGTTGCGGTCGTCGCGCCACGTCGCGAACAGGCCCTTCTCGAAGCCGGTGCGTTCGACGCGCTTCAACCATTCGGCGGGGATGATCTGGTCGGTGTCGACGTCACTGCGCTTCAGCGGGATGCCTGTTCCGGAGATGACTCTGACCTGCTTCATGACGGTGCTCCGTTCTCGAGATCGGCGGGTGTGCCGAAGTGGCCGAGGACTGCGGTCGCCGCGGCCACGGCGGGGGAGACCAGGTGTGTCCGTCCGCCGCGGCCCTGACGGCCTTCGAAGTTGCGGTTGCTGGTGCTCGCGCTGCGCTCGCCGACGGCGAGTTTGTCGGGGTTCATCGCCAGGCACATGCTGCATCCGGGTTCGCGCCAGTCGGCGCCGGCCGCGATGAAGATCGCGGGCAGCCCTTCCGCTTCGGCCTGGGCCTTCACCGCATGGCTGCCGGGCACGATCATCACCCGCTTGGCCGTGACGGTACGACCCTTCATCACGGCTGCGACCGCGCGGAGATCTTCGATTCGACCGTTGGTGCAGCTGCCGATGAACACGGTGTCGACCGGGATGTCACGGATTGCCGTGCCGGCCTCGAGGCCCATGTATTCCAGCGCTCGCTCGACCGTCTGCCGCGTGGTGGGGTCGTCGTAGCTGTAGGGCGACGGGATGACCGAATCGATCGGCAGCACCTGACCGGGGTTGGTGCCCCACGTGACGAACGGCGTCAGCTTCGATGCATCGATCGTCACCTCTTTGTCCCACACCGCGCCGTCGTCGGTCTGGAGTGTCTTCCAGTCGGCGACGGCCGCGTCCCAATCAGCGCCCTTCGGGGCGTTGGCACGGCCGCGCAGGTATTCGAACGTCGTGTCGTCGGGAGCGATCAGACCGGCCTTGGCGCCGGCTTCGATGCTCATGTTGCAGACCGTCATTCGGCCTTCCATGCTGAGCGCGCGGATCGCGGATCCGCGGTACTCGATCACGTGACCGATGCCGCCGCCGGTGCCGATCTCGCCGATGATCGCGAGGATGACGTCCTTCGCTGTCACGCCCTCGGGCAGGTCGCCGTCGACGTTCACGGCCATCCACTTCGGCCGGCTCTGCGGCAGCGTCTGGGTGGCGAGCACGTGCTCGACCTCGCTGGTGCCGATGCCGAAGGCGAGCGCCCCGAACGCGCCGTGCGTCGCGGTGTGGCTGTCGCCGCACACCACCGTCATGCCGGGCAGCGTGCGCCCTTGCTCGGGAGCGATGATGTGGACGATGCCCTGCAGCGGGTCACCCATCGGGAAGTTGCTGATGCCGAATTCCTTGGTGTTCTCGCGCAACACTTCGACCTGGCGGGCCGAGACCGGGTCGGCGATCGGCTGATCGATGTTCTCGGTCGGCACGTTGTGATCTTCGGTCGCGATCGTGAGATCGGGCCGGCGGATGCCGCGGCCGCTGAGACGCAGACCGTCGAACGCCTGCGGACTCGTCACTTCGTGGACGAGGTGCAGGTCGATGTACAGCAGGTCTGGCTCGTCTGGCGCGCCGTAGACCACGTGGCGATCCCACACCTTCTGGGGCAGGGTCTTCGGCTGTGTAGCCGACTGGGTTGTCGGCTGTGTTGATTCCGGAGAAGTCATTGGTTGCGTCTCACTTTCTGAGATAGCATTCTCGTTGTATGGACAGCGTATCGGGCGTCGGCGTGCTCGACAAGGCGGTTGTGGTGCTGCAGGCGCTCCGTGCCGATGGGCCGTTGGGGCTTGCCGATCTGCAGCAGGCCACCGAGTTGCCGCGGGCGACAGCGCACCGGCTCGCGGTCGCACTCGAACAGCACGGTCTCGTTCGTCGTGATGGCGCCGGCAGGTTCTGCCTCGGCTTCGAACTCATCGCGCTCGGCCGGGCTGCCGCCGACGCGTTCCCCATCGGCGAGGTCGCACGTCCGGCGTTGGTCGCGCTGCGCGACACCACCGGCGAAAGCGTGCAGTTGTTCGTGCGCGAGGGCGACGAACGTCGCTGTGTCGTGTCGCTGCAATCGCCGCACGGGCTGCGATGGATCGTGGCCGAAGGGGCCCGGCTGCCGTTGGGCATCGGGTCGGCGGGCCGGGTGCTGGCCGGCCACCGCGGCAGTGCGTGGGTGCAGAGCGTCGAAGAACGCGAACCCGGAGTTGCGTCCGTCTCGGCGCCCGTCACGGGAGCAGATGGCTCGGTGGTCGCGGCCGTCAGCATCAGCGGCCCGGTCGAGCGTCTGACTCGCCAGCCCGGCAAACGCTTCGGCGCCGCGGTGGCAGCTGCCGCGGGCCAGCTGTCGAAGGCTGTCGTCGCTGCCACCGCGTGAGCACGGCACGCTGATCTCGGTTCGCTTCCGCGATGATCTCGCCGTGGACCTCCAAGGAATCGCCGACCGACTCGAGATCGCAGAACTGCTGGCGCGCTATGCGCGCGGGCTGGACACCAAGGACTGGGACCTCTGGCGATCGGTGTTCGTCGAAGACGCCTACATCGACTACCGCTCTGCCGGTGGCATCGATGGCCACCGCAACGACATCGCCGCATGGCTGGAGAAGACCTTCGCCCGTTTCCCGATGAGCCAGCACGCGATCACCAACATCGAGTGCGACATCGACGGTGACACGGCCCGTGTGCGAGCCATCTTCCACAACCCGGTGCAGTTCCCGGGCGTCGACGGCACCAGCTTCGTCGGCGGCTTCTACCACCACCGCCTGACCCGCACTGCTGATGGTTGGCGCAGCATCGAGCTCGTCGAAGAGACGAGCTGGATCACCAACGCCCCCACCCGCTGAGGAGCAGGTCGCGCCGGCACTACTCCGACGGATGTCAGGCACGGTCGCGCGACGCGCGATGCGAGCCGGCACTACTCCGACGGATGTCAGGCACGGTCGCGCGTGGCGCGACACACGACAGCGGTCAGTCGGGGTAGCGGACGGGTTTGTCGGCCCAGATGCCGAGGTCGGTGGCCAGCGCGGGGATCAGCGCGTCGCAGACGTGGCCGCCGTCGAACGGCTTCTGGCCGGCGACGAATGCGGTGACGACGGTGCGGCCACCTTCCAACACCCACGCGCACGCCCGTGCTCCGTCGACGGTGCCCGTGTGCCCCCACCCGTACTGATCGGTGATGATCCCGGGACTGACGAGCGTCTCGCGGTCGGCAGCGGTGACGTGATCGAGCATCGTCGCGATGTCGTCGGTGGATGCCATCCAGGTGCCGGCACCACCGAGGCGTTCGAGCCGAGCGACGCCGAGTGCGTACGGGCCATCCTTCGCCGAGGGTTCGGTGGTGAGGTGCGGTCCCTCGATGTGCAGCGGATCGAACACGTACGACTGCGCGACGTCGTCGCGACCGGTGTGGCTGACGGCTTCGATCAAGAGTCCGAGTGCGCAGTAGTTGCCGTTCGAGTACACCCACGTGCCGCGCTTCGGCGTCGGCGGTGCCGCCATTGCTTCGGCCAGCGGGATCGCGCATGACCCGGGCGTGTTCAGCCACAGCTTCTGAGCGATCGGCATTCCGCTGGTGTGCGTCAGCAGCTCGTGCACGGTCACGTCGTCCCACGCCGGGTCATGAGCGATGCCCATCTTGTCCCACGGCACCGGCTGGTCGAGCCGGACCGCGCCGCCGTCGACGAGACGGGCGATCGTCAGCGCGGTGATCAGCTTGCTGACACTGGCCAACACCATCGGCGTGTGCGGAGTGACCGCCTGATCGGAGACGCCCTCGCCTGACGCGGACGCAAAGATCTGCTTGTGGTCGCGCAGGATCGTGACCGAGACCGCGAGGTTGCCGACGGTCAACGCGTTGTAGGCGGCCTTCAGGTTCGGCAGCCCGAGGTCGACCGCTTTCGGATGCGTCGTCGTGGTCGGCAGCGCCGCTGTGGTCATCGTGACTGCGGTGGTTGTGGACGCGGTAGCGGAAGTTGTCGTGGATGCCGAGGATGTCGAGGGCGCCGTCGATGCCGTCGAGCTTCCGGGCGCGGCCTCTGCGACGGTGCTCGTCGTTGCCACGGTCGTCGGCACCATGGCCGGCGCCTCGGTGGAGGCCGGCGGCGGCAGCAGCGACTCGGCCGGAGGAGTCGTCACGGACGTGCGCGTAGACACCGCAGACGGATCGGCCCGAGCCGCCGAACAACCCGCGGCGCATGCCGCGACTGCCACCAAAGCAAGCCATGAGAGTGGCCGCCACGGACGGCGGTGTTGTCGACTCGTTGCCACGCCGCAGCAACGCTACGCGGTCACGTCCGCCGCTCGGTGTCACGCCGGTCCCCGTGAGTCGGGTCGGTGATGCCGGTTGGACCGCGTTTTCCGAAGTCGCCGCGACGAAGCACTCAGACGAGCATGAGCGAATCAACACTGAACATCGCAATGTGGCTTGAGCGACGCCTCGACATGTCGCTCGGATTCCATCTGCCCGCGGCCCGTCTCTACGGGGTGGTGGTCAACGACGCCGAACGGCTGGAGGTCGCCGACGAACAAGCCGCGCGCACCAGCTTCATCGACGAGAACCGTGACGCGTACGAGCTGGTGATGGGGTCAGCAGGCATCGTCGCCCGATCGTTCGATGCTGCCGCTCTCGTGACCGCCGGGTGGGCGGCGCCGATGCTCGACGACGGGTCGATGACGCATCGCCCCAGTCGTCATCCACAGCGGCGGCGGGTACGCGCGGTCGCGGTCATCGACGACGCCGGGATCGCCAGCCTGTTGCGTTTCGAGGACGATCCGGATCACGTCATCGCACAGGTCGAGCGAGGTGTGGGCGACATGGTCGACGCACTGGAGGCGATGTGGTTCGGCGACCCCACCAACATTGTGAACCTGCGAACAACCAGAGGCGGCTGCTTGCGTCGCCCGTAACCTTGCCGCCGTGAGCGACATCAGCGTCATGCCGGACACATCGAGTTGGGCCGAGGAGGTGCGCTCGCTGGCCAAGGCTCGCGACGCGGTGATCCTCGCCCACAACTATCAGTTGCCCGAGATCCAGGACATCGCCGATCACGTTGGTGACTCGCTGGCGCTGAGTCGCATCGCGGCTTCGGTCGACGCATCGACCATCGTCTTCTGCGGCGTCCATTTCATGGCCGAGACGGCCAAGATCCTCAGCTACGACAAGACCGTGCTGATCCCCGACGAGCGGGCCGGCTGCTCGTTGGCCGACACGATCACTGCCGATCAGTTGCGGGCGTGGAAGGCCGAGCACCCCGGTGCGGTCGTCGTCAGCTACGTCAACACCACGGCCGCGGTGAAGGCCGAGACCGACATCTGCTGCACGTCGTCGAACGCGGTCGATGTCGTCGCCAGCATCCCCGAAGACAGGCCGGTGCTGTTCTGCCCCGATCAGTTCCTCGGCGCGCACGTGCAGCGATCGTTGCAGCGCGAGAACATGCACATCTGGCTCGGCGAGTGCCACGTGCACGCCGGCATCAACGGCGCGGATCTGAAAGAGCGGGTGATGGCCGAGCCCGACGCCGAGCTGTTCATCCACCCCGAGTGCGGCTGCGCGACGAGCGCGCTCTACCTCGCCGGCGCGGGTGTCGTGCCGATGGAACGAACCAAGATCCTCTCGACGGCCGGCATGGTCGATGCGGCTCGCGCCACCACCGCGAAGAAGGTTCTGGTGGCAACCGAGACCGGCATGATCCATCAGCTCAACAAGGCCAACCCGCTGGTGCTGTTCGAGCCGGTCAATCGCGCGGCAGTCTGCAAGTACATGAAGATGATCACGCCGGCCAAGCTCGTCACAGCGCTGCGCGAGGGTCGTGACGAAGTGACCGTGCCGGCCGACATCGCTGATCGGGCCCGGCTGTCGGTCGAGCGGATGATCGCCATCGGCAAGCCGTCTCGCACGGGCGAGTGACGCGATGACTGCCAGACTCCCGCTGCAGCTCGCCGCGCCCGCCGTCACGTGGCAGCGCGATGTCGACGTCGTCGTGGTCGGCTCCGGAGCCGCCGGCCTCGCCGCGGCCATCGCCGTCCGCCCGGTTCGTTCGGTACTGATCGTCACCAAGGACACGCTCGACGCGGGCAGCACGGCGTGGGCGCAGGGCGGTCTGGCAGGCGTGCTCGATCCGGCCGACTCGCTGGAGAACCACGTCCGCGACACGCTCGAAGCCGGCGCCGGGCTGTGCGACGAACATGCCGTGCGTCAGCTCGTGGCCGAGGCGCCGAAGGCGATCCGCTATCTGATGCGCCTCGGCGCGGCGTTCGATCCCGGACACGACGGCGGCTCCGAGCCGGCACTGACGATGGAGGGCGGTCATTCGCATCGCCGCATCGTTCACGCCGGCGGTGACCAGAGCGGCGCCGAGGTGCAGCGCACGCTCGACGAGTTCGCTGTGGCCGTCGGCGTCGACGTGCTCGACCACGCCTTTGCGCTCGACCTTCTGCTGGGTAGCAACTCCAGCGGCCTTCGCCAGGCTGCCGGCATCCGGATCGCGATCACCGACGATGACGGCGACGTCACCTCCGTCGGTGTCGTGACGGCGCGCGCTGTGGTCATCGCCAGCGGCGGGTATGGGCAGGTCTTCGCGTCCACGTCGAACCCGCCCGCCGTCACCGGCGACGGGTTGGCGCTCGCACTGCGGGCAGGACTCCCGGCGCGTGACATCGAGTTCGTGCAGTTCCATCCCACCGTGCTGTGGCGCGGTCCAGATGCGACCGGGCAGCAAGCCTTGATCAGCGAGGCCGTCCGCGGCGAGGGCGCGATCCTGTATGACGCGGCGGGCGAACGGGTCATGGTCGGCGTGCATCCACTCGAAGACCTTGCACCTCGCGATGTCGTTGCATCTGCAATCAGTCAGCGAATGGCCACGAACGCAGGTGGCGTCGACGATCACGTCTTCCTCGACGCAACTCACATGGGCACGCGCTTCTACGAGCGCTTCCCGTCGATCACGGCATCCTGTCGCGCAGCCGGCATCGACCCGGCCGTTGATCGCATCCCTGTCGCGCCGGCCGCGCACTACGTGTGCGGTGGCGTGCGTGCCGACCTCGATGGGCGAACCGAGCTGAGTGGGTTGTACGTCGTCGGCGAGGCGGCGTGCACCGGCGTTCACGGTGCGAATCGACTGGCCAGCAACTCGTTGACCGAGGGTGTCGTGGCCGGCACCAGGGTCGGTCGCGATCTCGCGTGGGAACTACCCGAATTGGTCGAGCCGGAGAACGTCGATGTCGCCGGAGCATCGGGTCTGCTGCCGTCGGCCCGACGGCCCGACGTGCGAGCCACGATGTCGCGTCACGTCGGCGTGCTGCGCAGCCCCGATGGTCTGGCGCTGGCCGCTGATGCGTTGTCCGAGTTGTCCGAAGTCGTCTCACGAGACGTCACCCCGAACCGGCGCGCGTACGAGGGCACCAACCTGCTCACGATCGCGGCCGCGGTCGTCGAGGCAGCTCGGGCCAGAACCGAGAGCCGTGGGTGTCATCGTCGTACCGACTACACCGAGCCTCGCTCGATCTGGCTGACGCACCTCACGGAACGTCTCGATCCGCTCGGCGTGCCCAGCGTCATCGGCCGCCCGGAAGGAGCCTGAGTGTTCACGTTTCATCCCCTCTCCGAGGCCACGCGCCGCAGCCTGATCGCCGGTGGTGTCGACCCCGACGCCGTTGCGGCCGTCGTGCGGATGGCGATCGCCGAAGATCTCGCCGGTGGCATCGACGTGACGTCGACAGCGACCGTCCCGCTGGATCAGCGCTCGGTCGCGACGTTCGGTTCACGTGGCGCCGGTACGGTCGCCGGGCTGGCAGTCGCGGCCGCCGTGATCGACACGGTGTGTGGCGCCGACGCCAGCGACTTCGAGTTCCTCGTGGCCGACGGCGACCGCGTCACGCCCGGCACCGATGTCGCGCGGGTCGTGGCACCGACTCGCCTGTTGCTCACGTCCGAGCGCTCGGCCTTGAACCTGCTGTGTCACCTCTCGGGTGTGGCCACGCTCACGCAGCGCTGGGCCGACGCGCTGGAAGGCACGCATGCCAAGGTTCGGGACACGCGCAAGACCACGCCGGGGCTGCGTTTCCTGGAGAAGTACGCCGTGCGTTGCGGCGGCGGAGTGAACCACCGAATGGCGCTCAGCGACGCAGCGCTCGTCAAGGACAACCACGTGGTCGCGGCGGGCGGCGTCGCCGCGGCATTCGCCGCGGTGCGTGCGCTCGTGGCGACGATTCCTCTCGAGATCGAGGTCGACACGCTCGACGGCCAGCGCGAAGCGATGGAAGCCGGCGCCGACCTGATCCTGCTCGACAACTTCTCCGTCGAACAGATGCGCCAGGGCGTTGCACTGCGCAACGAGTTCGACAGCGCATCGGGCCGACACGTGATCCTCGAAGCGAGCGGCGGCCTGACCATCGAGGTCGCACGCCTGGTTGCCGAGACGGGTGTCGACTACATCGCCGTCGGCGGTCTGACGCACAGCGCGCCGGTGCTCGACATCGGCCTCGATCTGCGCACCGTCACCGGTTGACCACGCGACGCCGATGCCGACGCGACGCCGATGCCGATGCGCTACGACGCCTGTGCCTCGGCGGTCTTGCGAGCTGCGATGCGACGCAGCGGAGGCAACGTCGGTGGTGGTTGCTTGCGCGGCGGCAACTCGCTGAGCAACATCGTGGTCGCCTGCGTGATCGAGAACACGGCTCGATCGAACGCGGCCTCGGTGGCAGCCGATGTCGACTGCACGCCGCTGACCTTGCGCACGAACTGACGGGCGGCCGCTTCGATTTCCTGTGATGTGGCGACGGGTTCGAGGCCGCGCAACGTGGTGATGTTCCGGCACATGCCGGAAGTCTAAATCGTCAGCTTGCGGCGGGGGCGGCGCCGAGCAGGACGAGGTCGACGACCATCACCAGGTCGTCACCGGCACCGACGCCGAGCGCCGTGTTACCGGTGGTTCCGAACGCGTCGGCGGGCGGGATGATGAGCAGCCGGCGGCCGCCCACCTTCATGCCGATGATGCCGGTCACCAGACCGGGAATGATCTGCGTCGGATCGAGCACGATCTGGGCGGCCTGACCGGTGGTCCACGTCGAGTTCAGCTTCTTGCCGGTCTTGCCCGAGTAGGAGACGATCTGCACGTATGCGGCCTGCCCGGCGATAGCCGTGTCGCCGGTGCCGACGATCAGGTCCTTCGACGACGTCGCGGTGGCGCCGGTGCTGGTGGGAATGCTGATGTTCGGCTCATCGGACGGATTGGCCGATGGGACATTGAGTGTCGTCGTCGTCGGGATGTCGGCGGCCGCCGTGATGGACACCGCGTCGATGACGAACGTCAGCGCGTCACCGGCCTTGATGATGTTGCCCTGTGGCGAATTGCCGTAGGCGAGCGATGCGGGAATGTCGAGCTGGCGTCGCCCGCCCGCCTGGATGCCGATCAGGCCCTGATCCCACCCGGGGATGACTTCGCCCGCGCCGAGGATGACCTTGAACGTCTGGCCGCGGTCGTAACTGTTGTCGAACTCGGTGCCGTCGGCCGAACGAACGCCGATGTAGTTGACCTCGAGCTGATCGCCCTTCGCTGCCGCCGGCCCGGTGCCCTTGGTCAGATCGGTGACGACAAGAGCGGTCGGCAAGGTCGCGGGGACCTTGACCTTCGGCTTGTCGGGGCTGGTCGCCTGGGTCGATCCGGCGGTTGTCGTGGATGTCGCGGCACCGGTCGTTGCGGTGCTGGCGGTCTTGGCCCCGTCGCCGCAGGCTGCAGCGAGCAGCGACAGACAGACGATGGAGGCGGGGAGGAGGCGACGCATTCGGGGGACGCTATCTGGCTTGGTTCGCGGCCCGGTAGGCACCCGGGCTCATTCTCACCACCTTCTTGAATTGGCGGGTGAAGGCACTCTGGTCGTAGTAACCGCAGTCAGTGGCGATCTGGGCGACGGGCGCATCGGTGGTTCGCAAGCGCAGGATCGCCTGTTCCAGCCGGAATCGCAGCATCAGCTGCTTGGCACTCAACCCGAGTGCGCGCTTCACCGCCCGTTCGAGTTGCGGCACGCTGAGTTCCGCCGCGGCCGCCAGATCGGCGACGGGCACCGGCTCGGTCGAATGCGCTCTGCCGTACGCGACGGCGGCCGCGACCTTGGCGTTCGCGCCGCCCGCATCGGCGGGGGCGCGCAGATCGACGGACACACTGGCGATCGCAGTCGGAGCAGTCGCGGGGCCGAGCAGGGTCTTGCTCGTGACGTACCAGCCGACGGATCCATCAGGTCGCAGGATGAGTTCGAGTTCATTGCGGAGCGGCTGTCCGGTGGCGAGGATTCGCGCGTCCTGCTGCTCGTACGAGTCCGCCAGTTCGGCGGGGAACAGATCGGTCGCGCGTTTGCCGACGACATCTCTCGGGCCCGCCTTGCCGGCGCGATCGGCGAACGCCTGGTTGACCGCGACGTAGCGCCCATCGATGTCCTTGACACAGAACATCACGTGCGGAACGTCGGTCAGCAAGTCGTCCAGCGCGCTGATCGTCGGATCGCCCATGCGCCATCATGGCCCACATGCCGTCGCCAGGTGTACGAACCCGACAGCGTCAGGCGTCTGATCCGTGCAAGACGGGAGTGGTTCACTGAGAACATGGAGAGCACACCGCCCGCGCCACGTCCACGACCATCGTCAATGTCCGCTCCCGACAGCGTGGGTGGCGTGGCCGTTGTCGAACGCCCCGACTCGGCAACCGAGCAGGCGATGATGGAGCAAGCGGTGACGTTGGCCGAGCGGCTGCTGGTCGAATCGCAGCGGATCGCCAGCAAGGCCGAGACCCGTCAGCTGCGCCGTCTGGGGCGATTGATCAATGACGAGCGCGGGCGCGAGTTGGTCCAGATGTTGACCGACGACGTGCTCCGCATCCACGGCCATGCCCGCGCCGCTCGACGCTTCCACGATGTCGTGACGACGGTCGGCATTCCGTCGTCACTCGGGCGCATCGATGCCGTGATGCTGCGCGTGGGCGCCGCGCTCGCACCGATCGCGCCTCGCGTGTTGATGCCGCTCGTCAGCCGCCGCATCCGCAACGAAACTCGCGGCGTCGTGCTCTCGTCCGACGACCCGGCGTTCGCCGACCACGTCTGTCAGCGGACCGCCGAAGGCGTGCGCCTCAACGTCAACGTGCTCGGTGAGGCGATCCTGTCCGATGCCGAGGCGGCCAAGCGGCTGGCAACCGTCCGTGCCCGGCTCGCTCGACCGGACGTCACATATGTGTCCGTCAAGATCTCGGCGCTGTGCGCAAACCTCGATCCGCTCGCGTTCGACGACAGCGTGGCCCGTGTCAGCGACTGCTTGCGCGCGCTGTATCGCGACGCGATGGCGTCGTCGCCGGCCAAGTTCGTCAACCTCGACATGGAGGAGTTCAAGGACCTCGATCTCACGGTTGCGGCATTCACGACCGTGCTCGACGAACCCGAGTTCGTCGCCCTCGAAGCCGGCATCGTCCTGCAGGCGTATCTGCCCGATTCGCATGCCGCACTGGCGCACCTCGGTGCATGGGCTGCGGACCGCCGGCGCCGCGCCGGTGATCGCGGCGACATCAAGGTCCGTCTCGTCAAGGGAGCGAACCTGGCGATGGAGCAGGTCGATGCGGAGACGCATGGTTGGCAGCAGGCCCCGTACACGAGCAAGGCCGACGTCGATGCCAGCTACAAGCTGCTGCTCGAATCCGCGCTGCGTCCCGAATGGTCCGATGCGATCCGCGTTGGTGTCGCCAGCCACAACCTGTTCGACGTGGCGTGGGCGCTGGTCCTGCGCGACCGTCTCGCCCGGCCGGAGCAGATCGAGCTGGAGATGCTCGAAGGGATGGCTCCGGCCCAGGCTCGTGCGGTGCACGACGCAGCCAAGGGACTGCTGCTGTATGCACCGGTCGTCGCCCCACACGATGTCGATTCGAGCATCGCCTACCTGTCACGCCGCCTCGACGAGAACACGTCGCCCGACAACTTCCTGCGCGCGCTCTTCACCCTGCGCGCCGGCACCCGCGAGTTCGCAGCGCAGGCCGACCGCTTCCGCGCCAGTGTCACCCGCCGCACGCAGATCTCGACCGCGAGCCGCCGCGACGTCGCTCACCCGCTGCCGATCGGCGCCGAGTTCGACAACGCACCAGACAGCGACTTCACGGTTGCCTCGGCACGGAATGCAGCGTTGGACGCCGTCATGCCAATGCTCGATGTTCCGCACATCGGTGACACCTGTTCGATCGACACGGTGGTCGCCACGGCTGTTGCCGCCTCCCGGCGTTGGAGCGCGTCGTCGCTCGACGAGCGCCAGGCGCTGCTGACGGCAGTGGCGCACACGATGCATGCCCATCGCAACGAGACGTTGGCCGTGATGGCCGACGAGGCCGGCAAGACGATCCGCGAAGGTGATCCAGAGGTCAGCGAGGGCATCGACTTCGCCAGCTACTACGGCACCCACGGTACCGAGCTGATCGGACAGCTGCGTGGCGACGGTCTCGAGGTGACCGCTCGCGGGGTCGTCCTGGTCGTCGCCCCCTGGAACTTCCCGTACGCGATCCCAGCGGGCGGCGTGTGCGCAGCGCTCGCTGCCGGCAACGCGGTCATCCTCAAGCCGGCGCCCGAGACGCGCCGCACCGCGCTGCTGCTGGCACAGCAACTGTGGGAGGCCGGCGTCGCGAAGGATCTCGTGCAGTACGTCGCGTGTGACGACAACGAAGTCGGCCAGCGCCTCGTCACCCATCCCGACATCGCGACGGTCGTCCTCACCGGTTCGTACGAGACGGCGCAACTGTTCACGGCGTGGAAGCCCGACATGCACCTGCTCGCCGAAACGAGTGGCAAGAACGCGTTGATCATCACGGCCGCGGCCGACATCGATGGCGCGCTTCGTGATCTCGTTCGTTCTGCGTTCGGTCATGCCGGCCAGAAGTGTTCGGCGGCCAGCCTCGCGATCGTCGAGGCGTCGGTCTACGACGATCCCGCGTTCGCGCAACGACTGCATGATGCCGTTGTCAGCCTGGTGGTCGGCTGGCCGGCCGAAGCAGCCACGACGATGGGGCCGCTGATCAACCCGCCCAGTGGCTCGTTGCTGCGTGCGCTCACGACGTTGGACGATGGTGAGCAGTGGCTGGTCGAGCCCCGTCCGCTCGATGGCCCCGAAGGTCGGCTGTGGTCGCCGGGTGTCAAGGTCGGCGTCCGTCCCGGTTCGTGGTTCCATCGCACCGAGTGCTTCGGCCCGGTCCTCGGCGTGATGCGCGCCAACGATTTGGACCACGCGATCGAGCTGCAGAACGCGACGCCATTCGGCCTCACCGGTGGTCTGCACTCACTGGATCCGGCAGAGGTGCGCAGGTGGCTGGATCGGGTCGAAGTCGGTAACGCGTACGTCAACCGCCACATCACCGGCGCCGTCGTGCAGCGCCAGCCGTTCGGTGGATGGAAGCGCTCGGCCATCGGTTGCGGTGCGAAGGCCGGTGGTCCCGACTACGTGCTGGGCCTGTGTCACGTCGAGGCCATCGAGCCGACGTCGGTTGCGACGGCGACCGCGTCGTTCGATCACTGGTGGACGACCTCGTTCTCGCTCGACCACGACCCCAGCGGATTGCTCAGCGAGCGGAACGTGCTTCGCCATCGGCCGCTGCAGGGTGTCGTGCTGCGCGTCGATGGGTCGGTACCGGATGCGGTCGTCGACATCGCTCGCTCCGCAGCGGCGCGATGCGGTGTGCGGCTCACGATCTCCGATGCATCCACGGAGTCCGAGGACGCACTCGCGCTTCACTTGCCGGGCATCGGTGCCGAGCGGGTGCGCAGCCTGGTGCCCGTCAGCGCCGAGCTTCGTCTGGCACTGATGCAGCAGACGGTCGGCCTCGACATGGCGCCGGTCTCGGGACACGGCCGGATCGAACTGCCGCGCTGGCTCAAGGAGCAGGCGATCAGTGAGACCACCCACCGCTACGGCAGATTGACACCGTCGGTGTTCGACGCCCGCGTCTGAAGCCACTGCAACTCGGCCTCGCCCATCGGGGTCGATGGAGCGCCGTTGGTCATCGGCCACAACTCCTCGGCGATGCGCCGGTAGTTGCCGCGGGCGCCGAGCTGGCCCAGGATCGCATACAGCCCGAGGTTGATCCGTTGGATGAACACGAACGATTTCGGCACGGTTGCGTACTGCGAGATCGGGCTGTCACGATCGAACGTGTGGCGCACGATCGCCGAGCTGTAGTCGGGTGTCCACGTCATGTCGCGGTCCTCGCGAACTGGCTCGTAGAACTGCGAGAAGTACTTGCCCGCCGCCGCGGTGTCGATTGGCGCGTTGCGCTTGAGCAGACCGGCATCTTCGATGATGCGACGGAACGCGACATCGTCGTGATCGATCGCTGCCGCGCTCACCATCGACTCGAAGGTGTGCAACTCGGTGTCGGTGAAGTGCTTGACGAGTCCGAAGTCGAGGAACGTGACCCGGCCGTCGCGGTGGAACAGGTAATTGCCGGGATGCGGATCGCCGTTGAAGGCGCGGAACCGGTACAGGCTGCGGAACACGAAACGGAAGATCGCCTCTGCGGCGAGATCGCGTTCGTGCTGATCCCACGTCAGCAGCTCGCTCCACGACGAACCGACCACGAGCGCGGTGGTGAGGATGCGTGGCGTGCACAGGTGGTCGATCACCTCGGGCACATTGAAGAACGGGTGATCGCGGTAGTACGCGTGGAACGCACGCTGATTCGCCGCTTCGAGCTCGTAGTCGAGTTCCTCGGTGAGGCGGTTCTTGATCTCCTCCACCATTTCCGATGGATCCAATCCACCGAAGCCCTGTTTCAGGATTGCGCCGAGCACCTCGGTGTTGCGCAGGTCGGATTCGATGGCGGTGTCGACGCCGGGGTACTGCACCTTGACCGCGACGGCGCGTTCGTCACCGGTGGCCGGGTCGATGATGATCGCCCGATGCACCTGGCCGATCGACGCGGCAGCGATCGGATCTGGATCGAACTGGACGAACAACTGCTCGATCGGCGCGCCCAGCTCGCGTTCGACAGCGCCCTTCGTCAACTCGTAACTCATCGGGGGAGCGTTCGACTGCAGCTGGGTGAGCGCCAGGCGCAGCGGCTCGGGAAGACCTTCGTCGAGGTAGCTCGCCATCTGGCCGAGCTTCATCATCGCGCCCTTCATCTGGCCCAACCGGTCGGCGATCTGCTCGGCCGTCTTCAGCTCGCGTTCGTGATCCAGCTCGACACGGCGCTCGGCGGTGGCGAACAACTTGCGGGCCTGCGTGGTTGCGTACGTGGTGCCGACCTGGATGCCGAGCCGGGCCAGCAGCGCGTTTCGACCGCCGCGCCCGCGTTGGTCGATCGCCGTCGGTGTCGCGGCCGTGCGACGTGACCGCGCCACCGCCGCGGTGCCGAGCGCAGCGAGCCCGCCGGCCGACAGCCACAGGGCTGTGCGTGATCTGCGGTTCACGCGGAGGTGGCGCGGGAGCGAGCGCGCTGATCGACGGACTCGATCGCGCTGATCAGCGTCGGCACGAATTGACGCGCGTTGGCGATGCAGGCGTCGTGGTCGCCGTCGATGCGGAACGCTTCCGCGCCAGGGATCGCCTCGAACAACCGGACCTGGCGACGGACGGGCACGATGTGGTCGCGCATCGTGATGACGACCGACGTCGGCACGTCGACTTCGGCGATCCAATCCTTCGAGGAGAAGTTGCCGATGGCGCGGCCGGCTTCGAGCACGGTGCGCCATTCGTGGCGCGACACCTGCTCGATCGCCCACGGCTCCCAGATCTCGGTCTTGCGCTGCAGGTACAGCTGCTTGGTGATCCACTGCCGAGCCTGCGCGGGGGCGATGCGAGCGAGAGCGGCGAGACCGGTGAGCGCTCCGAACGACAGCTTCTCTTCGCGACTGGAGGAGAACGTCGACGCGGTCGCGCACAGCACCAACCCCCGAACGCGATCGGGGTGCTGCCTCCACAGCAGCTGCGCGATGGGCCCACCCATGCTGTAGCCGACGGGAATGTAGGACTGGATGCCGAGCACGTCGGCGAGTGCGGCTGCGTCGTCGGCACAGTCGCTGAGACGGAACAGCTTGCGGCTGCGGATGCCGCCACCGTGGCCGCGATGATCGAGGGCGACGACCCGGAAGTGGCGGGCGAGCGGGTGGTAGCTGAGGAACCAGTTGAGGTCGGCGCTCGCCGTCCATCCGTGCAGCAGGATGATCGTCGGGGCATCAGGCGTGGGTCCGGCGAGATCGCGCACGAACGTGGTGCCGCGTCCGGGTAGCTCGACGGCGTGCCCGGGTGGCAGCCGCGGTTCGGTGATGCCGCCGGTGCGGGTCATGAGGCCGGATGCTCGGTGGGGACGGTCATTGGGCCGCCGGCACCGCGGTCAGGATCTTGACCTTGAGGGCACCGTTCGGGGCTTGGTAGCTGACCGTCGACCCGACGTCGGATCCGAGCAGAGCCTCGCCCAGCGGGGAGCCGGGGCTGACGATGTCGAAGCCTTCGAGCTTCTCTTCGACGTGACCGATGATGTACGTCTCGGCATCGTCATCGCTGTCACCGTCATAGACGATGGTGATCTTCTGGCCGACCTGGACCTTGCCGTCGCTGCCGGCTTCGACGACTTCGCCGTTCTCGAGCAGGTATTCGAGCTGGCGGATCCGGCCTTCCATGTGACCCTGCTCGTCCTTCGCGGCGTGGTAGTCACCATTCTCTTTGAGGTCGCCCATCTCTCTGGCGCGCTCGATTTTCTCGGCGACGGCGAACCGTCCACGGGTGCTGAGGTCGTCGAACTCGGCTTGCATCCGCTCGTACGTCGCACGGGAGAACTGGTGTTTTGCCATCAGGAAAGGCTATCCCGCACGCGCCCGGCAACCTTTCCGGTCAGCGATGCGGCCCGTTACGATGCTCGGCCTATGGCACATCGGATCGCAATCATTGGTGGGGACGGCATCGGACCCGAGGTCACGGCAGAAGCACTCAAGGTCATTCTGGCCACGGGCGTTGCGCTGGACACCACCGAGTTCGATCTCGGTGGCCAGCGCTTCCTGCGCGACGGCGAAGTGCTGTCGGATGCAACCCTCGACGAGCTTCGTGGGTACGACGCGATCCTGCTCGGCGCCGTCGGCACGCCCGACGTTCCGCCCGGCGTCATCGAGCGCGGCCTGTTGCTGAAGATGCGGTTCGAGCTCGATCTCTACATCAACCAACGCCCGTTCGTCGGCACCGCGCCGGGCAAGACCGAGCCGCACGAATTCGTCGTCATCCGCGAGAACACCGAAGGGCCGTATGTCGGCGAGGGCGGCGTCTTGCGCAAGGGCACCCCGAACGAAGTCGCGACGCAGGGGAGTGTGAACACCCGGATGGGCGTCGAGCGGTGCATCCGTTACGCGTTCGAGTTGGCGGCGTCGCGTGAACGCAAGCACGTCACGCTCGTCCACAAGACGAACGTGCTCACCTTCGCCGGCGATCTGTGGCAGCGCACGTTCAACATCGTCGCCGCCGAGTTCCCCGACGTCGGCACGGCGTACAACCACGTCGACGCGGCGTGCATCTACTTCGTTCAGGACCCACACCGGTACGACGTGATCGTCACCGACAACCTGTTCGGTGACATCCTCACCGATCTCGGCGGCGCCGTCAGCGGTGGCATCGGCCTGGCCTCGTCGGCCAACCTCAACCCGGCCCGCACCGGCCCATCGATGTTCGAGCCGACGCACGGCTCCGCGCCCGACATCGTGGGCACCGGCCAGGCCAATCCGGTGGCCGCGATCCTCAGTGCGGCACTGATGCTCGACTTCCTCGGCGAGACAGAAGCGGCTGACCGCGTGCGGGCTGCGTGTGCCGACCCTGTTACCGGCACCACCAGCCAGATCGGCGACTCCATCGCCGCTCGGGTCGCCGGCTGATCTAGCGTAGACCAACCACATCTCACAGGGCCGGCCACTGGGGCTACGGGCCACCGAACAACGGGGTACATCATGCCGATCCAATCCACACCGAAGATCTGGATGAACGGCGAGCTTGTCGACTGGGACAAGGCGCAGGTTCACGTCCTCACCCACACGCTGCACTACGGCACTGGCGTCTTCGAAGGCATTCGTGCGTACTCGACGCCCGACGGCCCCGCCGTGTTCCGTCTCACCGATCACATCAAGCGCCTCTTCAACAGCGCCCACATCATGGGCATGGAGATCAACTACACGGTCGACGAACTGGTCGCGGCGACCAAGGCCACCGTCGCGTCCACCGGCCTCGACGCGTGCTACATCCGACCGCTGGTGTACTACGGCTACGGCGAGATGGGCCTCAACACGTTGCCGTGCAAGACCGATGTCGCGATCGCATGCTGGCCATGGGCGCCGTTCCTCGGCCACGAGTCGATCCGGATGAAGATCAGCTCGTGGACTCGCCACGATCACAACACGATGCCGCCGGCCGCCAAGACCGTCGGCAACTACGTCAACTCGTCGCTGGCCAAGGTCGAGGCGCTGCGGGCCGGCTACGACGAAGCCGTCATGTTGTCCCCGAACGGCACCGTCGCCGAGTGCACCGGCGAGAACATCTTCGCCGTTCGCAACGGCATCATCATCACCCCGCCATTGTCGGCGGGTGCGCTCGAGGGCATCACCCAGAACAGCGTGATGACGATCGCCCGCGACCTCGGCTTCGACATCCGCGTCGACAACCTGGCCCGCAGCGACCTGTACATCGCCGAGGAGATCTTCGTCTGCGGCACCGCTGCCGAGATCAGTGCGGTCAAGTCCGTCGACGACCGCGAGGTTCCCAACCCGGGCCCGATGACCACCGCCATCGCGGAGGTCTACATCGACGCCGCCAACGGCCGCGTCGACCGCTACAAGGACTGGCTCGAACACGCCGTCTGAGCCCATGCTCCCGCTGTTTGCGGGCGAGTTCCCGAAGCGATGCACGAGTTTGCGTCACGACATCGATCAGAGCCTGGTTGATGACGTGACCCAAAGTTCGTCGATCCGAGGGCTCGAGCGGGTTCTCATCGGCTGCGGCGAGGGCGACGATCAAAGCGCCGTCACCTGAGTGAGACCCAAAGCAGCGCCGATCTCAGCGACCGCTCCGATCTGCCCGACCGAGCCGGGCGAATCCGGTGTGCCTCGTATTCGTCGGCCCCGTCCTGTACCTCCACGTGACGATTCAGGACTCGACGCCTGATGGCGCACGTCGGCCCCGTGCGCGCATGCCGCGCCCGCGGGATCGCCATGCGCGACCCGGGTCGCGCAACAACCCACCGCGGGCGCGTTCTGCGCGCCGCTCATTTCGTCACGTGGAGATACGGGAGGGAGGCGAGTACGCGATGCGATCCGCGCCGCTCATTTCGTCACGTGGAGATACGGGAGGGGCCGCTGCAGAACGCTTCATCCGGTCACGTTTCACGATCGGGTGAAGATTCGGTGGAGCGCCCACCCGATCGGCACCCGAGCTGATTCGGCACGTCGGTTGAGACGGGGCCGTCGCCCAGCTGCAGACCGCAACCGGCCCACACTGGCCGGGACTGGCCGGGCAAAGTGGCCGAAAACGTTGAGCGCCCCCGGCTGCGCAGCCGTCGGTGGGGACGGCGCGCCACCGGGGGCGGCTCGCGTGGGATGATCCACCGCTGATCGAACTGCCGGTGTTACCCTTGGCTCGTTCAACATTCTCACCCGTCAGAGCAAGCTCTGGCGGGTGAGCCGTTTTTCAGGCTTGTCTCCCCGGTTGCCCGGCTCGACGCACCCAAGTGCTTCAGACTTCGGCAGTTGCCCGCCTCCGTCATCCGCGGTGCTCGCGATCTCCGCCTTGCGGCCTCGACCTGTCAGCTGACCCATCGCCTCCGGCATTGCTGCCCTCGGCCCCGGCACACGTCCCTCACTTCTGCCGCCGACCCGAGAGCCAGCAACATCCGTTCGTTCTGCGCACCTTCGCCCTCGGCTCTCCACCTTCCGCTTCGCCTCGGCATTGCTGCCTCCGCGTCGCTTCCGGTTTCAACTCCTCGGACTCCGGCTCAACCCCGCTCCCCCGACTTCCGACCTTGCGGCCTTCCGTCCGGATTGCTTGGCGCCCGACATTGCTGCCGCGCGCCCGAGCTGTGGTTCATCCCCCAGCCCGTCGTACTCCCCGGCCCCGTTCAGACTCGTCCTCGCGGCTTGCGCCGTTCGTTCTCATCCGGTGGGCCAGTTCGTCGTGCGAACCGGTGTGTCATCACTATGTACGCCAGGAAACCGCAGGTCAAGGGGTATTTTTGAGTTCACAGGGTTATCCACCGAGATCGCCACAAATCCCCAGAAGTTTCTTGTTCATCCACCATTCACACACAGGTTTCACACAGGACATGGGTACTTCCTGGCGCTTTGGTTGACGTCGCGGGCAATCGCGGGCACAATGACGACGTGATCCGCCGCTCTGCCGCCAGCATCATCATTATTTCGTAGCGCACGTCAGATCTGACGTGCGCTCTGAGCCGCCCTGTTGGGGCGGCTCTTTCATTTCTCCGGACAACTCGCCGGACAACTCCACTCGACAGCCGACACGATTCCGACCAGGAGCCCCCTGATGAACACGAACACCGCAACTCCACAACTCGCAGGCCAACCCACTGGCCAACTCGCTGGCCAACTTGCCGGTCTGCCGGCATCGGTCGAAGTCTTCGACACAACCCTGCGCGACGGCCTGCAGGTCGAGGGCGTCTCGGCCTCGGTCGAGGACAAGCTGCGCATCGCCGAGCAACTCGACTTCCTCGGCGTGCACTTCATCGAAGGTGGCTGGCCCGGCGCCAACCCGAAGGACATCGAGTTCTTCGCCCGGGCATTGAACGAGCTGAAGCTCACCACGAGCACGATGGTCGCGTTCGGTTCAACCCGCCGCCCGAAGGGCAAGGTCGACGACGACGCGACACTGCGCAACCTGCTCGACGCCGGTACCGGCGCGGTGTGCATCGTCGCCAAGAGCTGGGACTACCACGTCATCAACGCGTTGCAGACGACGCTCGACGAGGGCGCAGCGATGATCTCCGATTCGGTGGCCTTCCTGACGGCGCACGACAAGCAGGTGCTGGTCGACATGGAGCACTTCTTCGACGGCTACAAGCGCAACCCCGAGTTCGCGCTGCGGGCGTTGGAGGCTGCGATCATCAAGGGTGCCAGCCACGTCGTGCTGTGTGACACCAACGGTGGTTCGCTGCCGCACGAAGTCGCTTCGATCGTCGGCGACGTGCGCCGGCACATCGGCACCGACGCGATCATCGGCATCCACTGCCACGACGACACGGGCTGCGCGGTCGCCAACAGCATGGCTGCGGTGTTGGCCGGAGCCGGGCACGTGCAGGGCACCTTGAACGGTCTCGGCGAGCGCACCGGCAATTGCAACCTCACCACGGTGATCCCGAACCTGCAGATGAAGCTGGGCGTGAACTGCCTGCCCGAGGGTCGGCTCGAGCGTCTGACATCGGTCAGCAACCACATCGCTGAAGTCCTCAACCGGCCACTCAACCCGCAGGCCCCCTACGTCGGGTCGTCAGCGTTCGCGCACAAGGCCGGCCTCCACGTGTCGGCGATCGTGCGCGCCAAGGACGCGTACGAGCACGTCGACCCCGAGCTCGTCGGCAACGGAACGCGCTTCGTCGTCAGCGAGATGGCCGGCCGGGCGACGATCACGATCAAGGCTCAGGAACTGGGCCTGCCGATGGATGGTCCCGCGATCAACGAGGTGATCGACGATCTCAAGCGGCTCGAACACGAGGGCTATCACTTCGAGGCAGCCGATGCGTCGCTCGAACTGCTCATGCGACGTGCCACCGGCTGGTCGCAGGACTTCTTCCGCGTCGAGAGCATGCGCGTCATCACCGACGAACTGCCCAACGGCGACTTCACCACCGAGGCCACCGTCAAGGTCTGGATCGGCGAGCAGCGCTTCGTGCACACCGCCGAGGGCAACGGCCCGGTCAACGCGATCGACAGTGCCCTGCGCGCCGCGTTGTTCGATCAATACCCGCACCTCGCCAAGGTGCACCTCACCGACTACAAGGTGCGCATCCTCGACGGCGCGACGGCGACCGGTGCGATCACCCGCGTTCTCATCGACGCCACCAACGGTGATCGCTCGTGGACGACCATCGGTGTGAGCAGCAACATCATCGAGGCCTCGTGGCGGGCACTCGAAGAGTCACTGGTGTTTGGCCTGCTGCACGCCGCGAACTAGACATACATCCATGGCTGCACCGAAGTTCGCCCCCGTCACCGCAACCGATGACGTTCGGTCATACGAATCACCGGAACATGTCCCCGATTCGTGGATGCCCGACCGGCCGGCCGAGATCGCCGGCCGTCAGCCCGCCGGTCCGCAGCTGGGCTATCAAGGTCCCGATCAGGGATACGTGCTCAAGGTCGCCGAACGGTTTCGCGACAAGATCGTGGTGTCTCTCGGCGAATCAGTCGCCGATGCGATGCGCGGCAGCATGACGATCGCACTTCGCCGTGCGTCGTTGTACGGACGGGCGCCGGTCGTGTACGACCTGACCATCGCGTTCACGATCTGGGGTTGGCTCGATGCATCGCCGGCCACGGCGCTGGTCGACAAGCGCCGTGCCGTCTTCGAGGGCGTCGGCAACACACTCCACCACTACACCGAGGCTCGCGCCATCGCTGACATGGTGCCCGAATCGACCCTGCGCCTCACGCCAGAGCAGGCCTCGACCGCATATGCCGCTGGTCGCTGGGCCGAGCTCACCGGCGCCTGAAACATCCCTGCGCCAGCGCGCAGCAACTGGAGGATCCCGTGTCCCAGACGATCACGCTCACCGACGAACAGCGCGAGTTCCGCACCGTGCTGCGCCAGTTCGCGAAGGACAAGATCGCGCCCCTCGCGGCAGAGACGGACCGCACCGCGACGTTCGGGTGGGAAGCGTTCAAAGCCCTGCAGGCGATGGAGTTGACGGCGTTGTCGTACCCCGTCGAGTACGGCGGCTCCGGGGCATCGTTGGTCGATCAGGCAATCGCCGCAGAAGAGCTCGCGGCTGCGTGCGCGTCGACCAGCCTCAGCTTTCTGATCAGCAAGCTGGCGATGTTGCCGGTGCTCAACTTCGGTAGCGACGCGCTGAAGGCCAAGTACATCCCGGGCGTTTGTACGGGCGAGAGCCAGGGCAGCTACTGCCTCAGCGAACCGGATGCCGGCAGCGACGTTGCGTCGATGACCACCAAGGCCGTCGCCGATGGTGACAGCTGGATCCTCACCGGCACCAAGTGCTGGATCACCAACGCCGGTGTCAGCAACCTCTACACGGTGTTCGCCCGTACGTCTCCCGACCGGCACAAGGGCATCACCGCGTTTCTGGTCGAGGCCGAATGGGGTGTCGAGATCGACAAGCTCGAGCACAAGCTGGGCATCAAGGGTTCGCCGACCGGTGTCATCCGCCTCGATGGTGTGCGCGTCCCCGACGCCAACCGCATTGGTGAGATCGGCGAGGGATTCGGTGCAGCGATGCACACCCTCGACCGCAGTCGGCCCACCATCGGTGCGCAGGCGGTCGGCATCGCCCAGGGCGCGCTCGACTTCGCGATCGGGTACATGAAGGAACGGAAGACGTTCGGTCGGCCGCTGTCCGACAACCAGGGTCTGCAGTGGATGGTCGCCGATTGCTCGATGCGAGTCGAGGCCGCTCGGCAGCTGGTCTACCGCGCGTGCTCGATCGCCGACGACGGCGACCCGCACGGCGAGCTCGGTCTCGCCGGCGCGACGGCGAAATGCTTCGCCAGCGACGTCGCGATGCAGGTGACCACCGACTGCGTGCAACTGCTCGGCGGCTACGGCTACACCAACGACTTCCCCGTCGAGCGGATGATGCGTGACGCCAAGATCACCCAGATCTACGAAGGCACCAACCAGATCCAGCGCATGGTGATCGCCAAGAAGCTGTTCGGGTAGAGCCACATTTGCGTCGGCGATCGTCCCCGGCGCCGAAACGCAGTCAGCGGCTGCGTGACGCCTTCGGGCCGAATCGAGCGCGGAGTCCGGCGAAGCCCGAGAGCGACGGCCGACCGGTGCCCGTCGAGGCGAGGAAATCGAAAACGCAGTCGGTGTTCAGCAGCGAACCAGACCCGATCATCGTGAGCGGGTTGATCTTGAACGAGCCTTTGGCGGTCTTGAACCGCAGCTCGTTGCCGAGGGTCACCCCTGATTCCGTGGTGATGGGTTTCAACTTCCAACGCAACACGCTCTCGCGAGGGATCTCGACCATCGGTCCCTTGGCGGTTCCGTCGCGGTGCAGTGGCACGATGATCATTCGACCGGGCGTCGTACCGACTGCGCACATTTTCATCCAGCCGTGACGTCTGAAGCTTGCGAGCATGACACCGGTCAACTGCTCGTTGGGCCGAAGGTTCGTCCAGATCGCATCGTGGGCACGCTCCACTCGCTTGACGGCGAGCTCCTGCATCCACGCCGCAGCATCACGAAGTCGTCCCACTCACGCACGATAGCAAGTCCGATCGGACCGTCGATGCGTCAGCGCCGGGATCGCTATCGTCGATCCATGCACGACTCGACGCTGCCGACGCTGGTCATCATCTTCGCCATCGCGGCGGCGACGCCGATGCTCGTCGACATTCCGAAGCGAATCCGTATCCCAGCAGTGGTGCTCGAACTGGTGCTCGGCATCATCGTCGGGCCGCACGCGCTGAACTGGGCCAAGCGCGGCGAGGTGATCGAGGTGCTGGCCGAGATCGGCCTGGCGTTCCTGATCTTCCTGGCCGGCTTCGAGATCGACTTCGCTCAGCTGCGCGGGACGCCGTTGAAGCTCGCGTCGTCGTCGTGGGTTTGCTCGCTGGTGCTCGGCTTGGTCGCCGGTTCCGTGATCGCGTGGAGTGGCCTGGCCCTGTCGGGCATCGTCGTCGGGCTTGCACTCACGTCGACCGCGCTCGGCGCGCTGTTGCCGATCCTGCGTGACTCTGGGCGATTGTCGACTCCGTTCGGCCTGCACGTTCTGGCCAACGGCGCGGCTGCGGAGTTCGGTCCGATCATCGCGATCGCTCTCGCGCTCGGCACCAAGGATCCGGCGCGTTCAGCGATCACGTTGGGCGCGTTCGCCGTTGTCGCAGTGATGGCAGTGTGGCTCTCGTTGCGCACGCCGCCCGAGCGGTTGTCGCGCCTCGCCAAGCGGACGTTGACGACGAGCGGACAACTGCCGATCCGGATCGCGATCCTGATGATCGCGGCCCTGGTGTGGTGGGCCGCGAAGCTCGAGCTCGACATCCTGCTCGGCGCGTTCGTGGCCGGAGTCGTCTTCCGTGGCTTCAGCGAGTCGGCCCATGATCACGATCAACTGCACGTCATCGAGAGCAAGTTCGACGCCGTCGGCTTCGGTTTCGTGATTCCCCTGTTCTTCGTCGTCAGCGGGATGAAGTTCGACCTGCACGCACTGACGAGTGACGTCGGCGCGATCCTCAAGCCGCCGCTGTTCCTCGCCCTGCTGTTGATCGTACGCGGACTGCCGATCATGGTGTTCTACCGCAAGGAGCTGAATGCGGTGAGCCGGCGGGCGCTGGCGCTGATGTCCAGCGCCGGGCTGCCGTTGGTCGTGGTGATCACGACGATCGGCGTCGACACCGGCCGGATGAAGCCCGGTAACGGCGCTGCGCTGGTCGGCGCGGGGATGCTGTCGGTCCTCGTCTTCCCGTTGGTCGCAAGCGTGATGCTGCGCAACGAACCCGAGCCCGAATCCGCATCGACGGTCGCCAGCGTGTGATCAGCGCGTGATCAGCGTGTGCGCACGGAATCGATCGCTGTGGTCCACGCCGCCTGATCCGTCACGAAGAAGCCGATCTCGGCTGGGTCCGCGGTGGCGACGATGAAGTGCGTTGCCCCACCGACACGCGAGCCGCGGAACACCTTCGATTCACGGGTCCCGACGATGTTCGCCACCGAGACCTCGACCGTGCCCCCTGTCTTCTTGCAGAACACGAGCCGCCGATCGGTCAACGCGATCTCCCCGTTGCCGTCGACTGCGCTGAACGGGCCGGTACCACCGCGGTAGACGGCCGACTGAGCCGGGATCACGATTCGTTCGCCGGTCATCGTGACCTCGGCATGGAACTGGTCCCAAAACGTCCGTGTCCGTCGCCGCCACCGGCGTGCCAACGGGATCCAGATTGCGGCCTGGATCAGCGCCACCGCGACCATGATCGACAACACGAGAACGACGACATTCATCGGCACCAGCGTAGGGCCAGCGCATCGCAGCATCCGCTACAGGGGAGGCCGCTGTGCCACCATGTCTCGTCGTGGCAGACGGTCAGATCGACATGGCGGAGAACAGCTTTCAGGATCGGATCGATGCGTTGATCGGCAAAGCCGTCGGCTCGGGCGCCCCGTCGATCGCTCCCGATCCAGTGAACCAGCCGATGATCCGTCACTGGGCGGCGGCGTTCGACGACCGCAATCCCGTCTACACCGATCCGGAGTTCGCCGCTTCGACCCAGTTCGGCGAGATCGTCGCGCCGCCGATGATGCTGCAGACGTGGACGATGGCGACGCCGTTGATCACCGGGATCGGCGAGCGCGGTGGTGCGCCGACGGTGACGACGGGTACCAGCCCGCTGACGGTCTTCGACGAGGCCGGCTTCGTCGCGACGTTGGCCGCGAACTCCGAATTCGAGATCGAGCGCTACCTCCGCCTCGGCGAGGTCATCACCGCGACAACGGTCATCGAGTCGATCTCTCCCGAGAAGCAGACCCGCGTCGGGCCGGGGCATTTCGTCACGTGGACCACGACATACGCGACCGAGGACGGCGAGGTCGTCGGCCGGCAACGATTCCGCATCCTCAAGTTCAAACCAGGTGGGCAGCCGACGACCTCGATCGCTGAGGGACAGTCGTGACCGAGCCCTCGACTCTGGTCTGGGACGACGTCAGCGTCGGTGACCAGCTGCCCGAGCTGCTCATCGACGTGACCGCTTCGGTGATCGTCGCCGGCGCGATCGCGACCCGCGACTTCATGCCGGTGCATCACGACCGCGGCTACGCCAACGGCCAGGGATCACCCGACATCTTCATGAACATCCTCTCCGATACGGCCTACTGCAGCAGGTTCCTCACCGACTGGGCTGGGCCGGAGGCCATGCTGCGCCGCCTGTCGATCCGCCTCGGCGTGCCGACGTTTCCGGGATCGACGCTGCGCTACACGGGGACGGTGACGGCCATGTCGATCGTCGACGACCACGGTGTCGTCGAGGTCGCGCTGCGAGCCGTCAACGATCTCGGCGACCACGTCAGCGGCACGGCCGAGCTACGCCTGCCGCGCCGGACGCGCCGGACGTGACGGACATGCCGAACGCGACGAGCACGACTGCTGTCGACAACGGCCTGCGCGGACGCACGGTCATCGTCGCCGGCGCGGGTGGCGGTGGCATCGGAACAGGCGTGTGTCGCGCGCTGGCCGCCGCGGGAGCGGTCGTTGCAGGCTTGGACAACGACGCCACCAAGCTCGCCCAGAGTGAGTCGGCCGTGGTCGATGCGGGCGGATCGTTCCATTCGACGATCGTCGACCTGCGTGATCCCGTTGCAGTGCAGGCCGCCGTCGACCGCGTGGACGCCGAGACCGGCGATCTGTTCGGTCTCGTCACGGTTGCGGGTGGTCTGCTGCGCGCCTACTGGGCACCGATCGTCGACACGACACCCGCCGCGTTCGATGACGCCGTCGGGCTCAACCTCAACGCTGCGTTCTACGCGACGCAAGCGGTCGGTCGACGCCTGCTGGGCACCGGACGGCCGGGCGCCATCGTGCACATCGAATCCATCGCGGGCTTCGGTGCGATGCCGTTCGGTGTCGCCTACAGCGCGGCGAAGGCCGCGCTGATGTCGGTGACCAGAACCGCTGCGCTCGAGTGGGGCCCCAGCGGCATCAGGGTGAACGGCATCGCGGCCGGAGCAGTCCGAACACCGCGCGCGAACGTCGGAACGCCGGCCGAGGATCCGCCCGGAGACCGGGCCGTGATTCCGCTCCGTCGCCGCGGCCAGCCGGCCGACATCGGCAACGCGATCGTGTTCCTGCTGTCCGATCAGGCGTCGTGGATCACCGGCCACGTGCTCGTCGTCGACGGGGGTTCGTCGATCCTGCCGTCGTATCTCGACGAACATCTGCTGCCCGTCTTCGTCCGCGATGAAGCGTTCCGGGCGTCGCTGCTCGGAGGGGACGAGACGTAGTCGCGATCCAGTGGCCGGCGAACTCCATGTGGGGGAGCGGGGCGTCGGTGACCCAGTGCGCAGGTGCGCTGACCGCCCCCGGAGTCGCGGACGTCGTCGTGGTACCGTCGAACCCGCATGGCCGGCCTTCGTACCTGGGAGATCTTCGCCGATGCCCTCCTCAACCGATGTGCGCGTCAGCGTCGCGCGGCGTGGTCGCGGGGGGTCGATCCACATGCCGGTTCCGTGGTGGACGACGGCGATCTCGATCGGCTGCTTGCCGAGCTGCCATTGGCGCGAGCGACCGCCGGTGCCGACCGGGCGACACCGCTGACTGCCGATCTCGACCACGCTGTCGATCTGGCGCGGACCGCGTTGCACGCGAGCACTGCCGACGATCCGTTTCGAACCGTCGTCGAGGCGGCGGGGCTCGACGAGGTGTCGGTCGAACTGCTCGCTGTCGTCGCCGCGGTCGGTTGGGATCCGGTCCGGCTGCGCCTGGTCGGCTACGTGCAGGACGACCTCTCCGTTCGTGGTGCGATGATCGCCAGCCTGCCGACCGTCCTCGGCTATGACGACGGAGTCATCGCCGCGCTGGCTCCGGATGCGCTGCTCCGCCGCTCGTGCCTGATCGATGTCCCCGCTGGATCGTTGCCGGGCTCGATGACGGTGACGATCCCCGAGTCATTGCAGTGGTTTCTGCTCGGCGATCACTCACGTGACAGCCATCTGCCATTCGATGCGATGGAGTACGCGGGCGAACCACTGGGCGATGCGCCGCGCCTCACGTTGGTGCACGGTCTGGACCGCATTCGCCGCCTGCAGGCGGCATCGCGCGTCGTCGGTACCAGCCGCCTGATCGGCAGTCCCGAGCCGACGTCGGACGAACAGTGGGCCGCTCTCGTGCGCACCGCGTTGTGTCGGCAGGCGGCCGTTGCACTCGATCTGGAGACGGTGTCACCCTCGGTTCGCCACTGGATCGAGCGCGCCTCGATGGTGTCGTGGATCGTGTCGACCCGGTTCCCGGTGAACCTCGAGGACCTCCCGCCGGTCGCGTTCGTGGAGACCGAGGTCGACGATGAGCCGCTCAGCGATGAAGAGGTCGAGACTGTGCTGGGTGAGGTGCCGCACGGGCATCGGTTGAAGCCGAACCAGCTCTACCTCCTGTCACGCCACGGCAGCATCCAACCCGCCGACGCGATCAGGCGCCTCGCCAGCGGCGAGCTCGACAAGCTCACCAGGCGCATCCGCCCGCGCAAGAGTTGGGACGATCTCGTCCTCGCCCCCGATCGCCTGGCCCAGGTCCGCGAGGTGCTCGTGCGCGTTCGCCATCGCTCGCAGGTCTACGAGAACTGGGGCTTTCGGCCAGTGCCGTCCGCCGGCGTGCTCGCGTTGTTCGCCGGTCCGTCCGGGACGGGCAAGACGATGTCCGCCGAGATCATCGCCGGCGAGCTCGGGCTCGACATGTTCAAGATCGATCTCTCGGCGCTGGTGAGCAAGTACATCGGCGAGACCGAGAAGAACCTCGAACGCGTCTTCAGCGCAGCCGAGGGTGGTGGCGTCGTGCTCGTGTTCGACGAGGCTGACGCGGTGTTCGGCAAGCGCACCAAGGTCAGCGATGCCCAGGACCGTTACGCCAACATCGAGACCAGCTACCTGCTGCAGCGACTCGAGAGCTACGACGGGTTGGTGGTCCTGACCTCGAACCTGTCGGGAAACATCGACACTGCGTTCATGCGCCGCATCCACGTGTCGGTCGAGTTCCCGATGCCCGAAGAGGCCGAGCGCCGGACGATCTGGCTGTCGTCGTTCCCGCCGACAGCGCCACTGGGCGACATCGATTTCGACTTCGTCGCCGAGCGCTTCCGCTTCGCCGGCGGCTCGATCCGGACTGCCGCCCTGACCGCTGCATTTGCCGCAGCCGATGCCGGGACGGCCGTGGGGATGGCGCAGGTGATGCACGGCATCCGTCGCGAGTTCCAGAAGCTCGGTCGCATCATCACGCCCGCTGAGTTCGGTGAGTGGTACGAGCCGGGCGAAGATGCCTCGCCGTGACTGCCCGCTGAGCGCGCCGCAGACCTGCTGGTATCGTCGTTTCGTATCGACACGATGCACACCGTCCCGGCCGACACGACCGAATCAAAGGCCGAATCAAAGGCCGAATCAGGGGCCGAATCAGAGGCGCTCGCTGCCGCGGACCGCCTGATCACGTACATCCGATCCGGGGTGATCGGGGCCGAGGAGATGATCGACGGGCCGTTCGGTCCCCGGCCTGTCGTGTACGCCGACTACACCGCATCGGGTCGAGCCCTGACGTTCATCGAGGACTTCATCCGCGATGCGGTGCTGCCGTTGTACGCCAACACTCACACCGAATCGTCCGGCACCGGACGCCAGACGGGCCACTTCCGTGAGGAAGCGCGCGAGATCATCCGCCGCAGCGTCGGCGCGTCCGCCGAACACGCCGTGTTGTTCTGCGGCAGCGGTGCCACGTATGCGATCGACAAGATGATCGGCGTCATCGGCTTGCGCATCCCCTCCAACCTCGACGACGCGCATGGCTTCTCTGCATCGATTCCGGCGGACCGGCGCCCCGCCGTCTTCATCGGGCCGTACGAGCACCACTCGAACGAGGTGCCGTGGCGCGAATCGATCGCCGAGGTCGTGACCATTCCCGAGGCTGCCGACGGTCATCCCGATCTCGTCGTGCTCGAACGCGAACTCGCGGCCCGTGCCGATCGACCGCTGTTGATCGGCTCGTTCTCGGCCGCGTCCAACGTCACCGGAATCACCACCGACGTCGACGCCGTGGCATCGCTGTTGCATCGTCACGGAGCGCTCTCGTTCTGGGACTACGCCGCGGCTGCGCCGTACGTGCGGATCGACATGGGGTCGCCGGCTGAGGGCAACCTCGCCTACAAGGACGCGATCTTCCTGTCGCCGCACAAGCTCGTCGGTGGCCCAGGCACCCCGGGCGTTCTGGTTGCTCGTCGCGAACTGTTCACCAATCGCGTCCCCGATGTGCCGGGCGGCGGGACGGTGTCGTACGTCAACCCGGCTGACCACGCCTATCTCACCGATGTCGAGCACCGCGAGGAAGGCGGCACACCGGCCATCGTCGCGTCGATTCGTGCCGGCCTCGTCTTCCAGTTGAAGGAAGCTGTGGGTGCCGGCGAGATCCAACGTCGCGAAGAGGGCTTTGCCCGCCGCGCGATCGGTGCGTGGCAGGACCATCCGAACATCGACATCCTCGGCAACCGCGATGCCGAGCGGCTGTCGATCGTGTCGTTCGTCGTCCGTCACGGTGACCAATATCTGCACCACAACTTCGTGGTCGCGGTGCTCAACGATCTGTTCGGGCTGCAGTCGCGTGGCGGGTGCTCGTGTGCCGGGCCGTACGGTCACCGTTTGCTCGGCATCGATCTCGAACGGTCGCATCTGTTCCAGACCGAGATCGGTCGTGGCTGCGAGGGCATCAAGCCGGGCTGGGTCCGCGTCAACTTCAACTACTTCCTCGACGACGCGACGTTCGACTACATCGTCGCTGCCGTGCGGATGGTGGCCGAGCGCGGCGCAGGCCTGCTGCCCTACTACCGCTTCGAGCCGGCCACCGGGCTCTGGCGCCACCGCGACGAATCATGTTCGGCGTTGATGGGTCTCAGCGACATCAACTACGAGGCCGGGCGCCTGAGCTATCCGCGGCAATTGCGGCGGGCGAAGACGAACACGTTGCCGCAGTTCCTGGCGCGGGCCGAGGCGATCATCGTCGAAGCGGAACGCAAGCCCGTCGCTGCGCCGCAGCGGGCCGAGACGACACCGGGCTTCGAAGAGCTGCGCTGGTTCTCCTACTGACCGTCGAGCAGGGCGAGGTCGCGCCGTGCGTAGCGGTTGTGCCAGAACGCTTCTTCGAACACGGTGAAGAGGCACTCCTGCACGGTGTTGGTGCCGTTCTCGAGCACGTCGACCAGAGTCTCCAATTCGGCCGCCGTGACAGAGAGCAGGTAGCTGCGAACGTCGGCGGCGCGCTGCGCGTGCACGGCGAGCGCGTCGGACACCGACGGCGTCAGGTCGTACTGCAGACCTGGCCAGGGGAAGTCGACCGAGCCGCTGTTCGGCAGCCCGATCGGGTCGAAAGGCCGATCGAGGATCGGGGCCGTGAACCATTTGTCGGTTGCGAAGACGACGTGTCGAAGGGTCTGCACGAACGAGAACTCACCGTTGACCGATTCGTGCAACCTCTCGTCGGAGAGCGCGGTCGCGATGCCGATCGTCGTCGCCCACTCGGCTTCGAGGGCTGCCCACGTGGCGCGCATCGCGGCCGGGTCTGCGGGACGCAGCATGGTTCGTAGCGGGTACCACGGGTCGCGTTCGTTGATGTAGGCCGTGACGTCGACACCGTTGATGACCACGTTGTCGACGAGCGCATCGATGTCGACGTTGACAAGCCAGGCGTGGCTGATCGTGGCATCGGTGAGGTTGACGTCGCGGAAGCGGGCACCACTGAGATCGGCGCCCCAGAACACGGCACCCGCGAGATCTCCCTCGAACTCTTCCGGCATTGTCGGCTCCGATCCGATTGGCATTGTCGCTGATGATTCTCGCGCGCGGTACCCGCGGTCCCTGCTGCGAAACGCGACGGTCGCTGCGCCCTTGGTCGACCTACGGTGTGCTGTGTGCACATCGCCATTCTCACCTTCGACGGCTTCAACGAACTCGACTCGCTGATCGCTCTCGGCATCTTGAACCGGGCCGCCAAGGGCTGGAAGATCTCGATCGCTGCACCGAGTGCAACGGTCACGTCCCTGAACGGCGTCACGCTGCATTCGCAGGCGACGCTTGCCGAGGCATCAACTGCCGATGCCGTCATCGTCGGCAGCGGCAGCCGCACACGTGAGGTCGTGAGCGACCCGTCCATCATGGACGCGCTGCGGCTCGACCCGACGCGTCAGCTCATCGGCGCTCAGTGCTCTGGCGCGCTGGTGCTCGCCAGGCTGGGACTCCTCGACAACGTCCCCGCGTGCACCGACCTCACCACCAAGCCGTGGGTCGTGGCGGCCGGCGTCGAGGTTCTCGATCAACCGTTCTTCGCCAACGGCAACGTCGCAACGGCCGGCGGTTGTCTCGCCTCGCAGTACCTCGCGGCTTGGATGATCGCGCGGCTCGACGGCCTCGAGACCGCGGCCGCGGCCATGCACTACGTCGCGCCCGTGGGAGAGAAGGACGAGTACGTCGGGCGGGCGCTCGACAACATCCGCCCCTACCTCGACACCGCTGTCAGCGGGAGCCGAATAGGGTGAGTGGGTGGAGCCGATCTTCTTCGAGCAGGTTCTCGACGCGCTTGCCGGGTCGATGCCGGCAGCGTTCGGCCGGCTGCGATCCTCGGTGCACCGGGGCGGTTTGAAGGTCTGGTTCGACGACGTCGACCGCGAGCACTACGAGAGCCAGCTGTTCCGTCACGAGGGCGAGGTGGCACTGGAGATCGGCTTTCACGCCGAACACCCCAAGGCCCCGCTCAACCAAGCTGCGATCGAGCGACTCGCCGACGCCGAGCCCACCTGGCGCGCTGTCCTGGGCCCGGAGGCAGTCGTCGGCGAGTTCTTCGGACGGCCCAACTGGCGGCGGGTCTCCGAGGTCTGGCCCGCCCCCGACCTCGGCGACCTCGACGCTGCAATCGAGGTCGCCGACCGTCTGACCGACTACATCACGGCGCTGGAACCGTGCCTTCGAACAAATCGGGCGGCAAGCCGGCGATCGTGACGATGGCTACGGGATGGTCGTGAAGCTGATGTAGACGGCCCGGTTCATGAACTGGCTCTCGAGCGGGTTCGGCTGGGTGCCATCGGCCGTTGTCGCCCAGCGTTCGAGGATCGCAACCGCGTTGCCGCTGGCCGAGTCGAAGTACACCGAGATCGAGCCCGTGACGGGGGTGCCGTCGTTGAACGTTCCGGTCCATTGCACCGACGAGCTGGTGACGTTGAACGAGTCGGGCGTGCCCGTTGTCGGGGTGCCGAAGGTGACGCCGGTGTTGGTGTTGTTGAGCGAGCTCTCCGCCTGAGCGAGAGCCGCGTCGACGCTGGCCTGGCCGGTGAGTTTGGCGACAGCGAAGTCGTGGGTGCCGTTGGCGACCTCGCCGAAGCCTCCGCCGGCGGCCACCTGCGTGAAACCGGGCGCAGCGGTGAAACCGAGCAAGCCGTCGACCTCCGTGTACGGGTGCGTCGTGGTGACACGGAATGGCGCCTGGCCGGTCGGCAGAGGCGACACGGGGCCGATGGCCGCGGCGTTGACGAGGCTGTTCTGGAACGTCTTCAGTTGGTCATCGGAAACCCCCATCACCGATCCGCTTCCGTAGATGTCGTAGACGGCGGTCAGCCCGTCGCCGCGCTGGAAGACGTAGACGCCGCCGTCGGTGCCGATGCCTTTGGCCGCGTCGTAGCTGACGTAGTAGATCCCGGTCTCGTTGACCGGCAACGGGCCGTCGAGCGGGGAGAAGAGACGAGCCGGGCCGTAGGCAACGGTTTCGCCCAAGGTGTCGAGCGACTTGGCGTAGTTGTTCAGAACGTCGGCCGCGGCTTCGCCGGGCGTTCGGGCGAGAACGGTGATCGACACGCTTTGTGTGCCGTCGGTGATCGTCGTCTGGTGGTCTCCGGTCTTCGACTGCGTCCAGCCGTCGGGCACAGGGATGTACACCTGCAGGCCGAGGTCGGCGCTGCCGTCGGGGACGGCGAACAGGGTGGTGGTTGTCGCCTCGGTGGTGGTGGGCGCCTCCGTGGTGGTGGTCGCCGCTTCAGTGGTGGTCGTCGCGGCCACGGTGGTCGCGGCTGCGGTGGCCGGTGCAGTGGTGTCGGGCGACGACGTGCCGGGGGCGGTCGCTTCGGTGTTGCTCGTTGCCTTCGTGTCGCCGTTGCGAGTGGCGAGGAAGATGCCACCAGCCGCGAGCAAGGCAACGATCACCACCGCGATGATGATCTTCGGGGCGTTCGATTTGCCGCCGGAGGGCGGACCGGGCTGCGCCGGGACGCCGCCCCAGTTGGGCGGTGGCGCGCCGCCGGCGGGTGGTCCGCCGTAACCGGCGGGAGGACCGCCGAATCCGCCGGGCGGTGGTGCACCCGGGGCACCGGGCGGTGGCGAATACGACGGGGGGGTCGGGCCTGCGCCGGGAGGGCCAAAGGACGGCGGGGGCAGATTGCTCATGAAGTCATTCCCTTGATTCGTGGCTGATTCGGTGGCCCGAGATGCCGGGACGCGCAGTACCGGTGTGTCGCACAGAATAACTCGCCCTCATCGTCATGGCCCGACTTCGACGCTCGGCCGGCAAATCGCCGCCCACGGGCGGCCCCGTCATCGTGATCGAACTTCGCGGACTGACGTGAGGCCGCTGTGTTCCAACGCCTCTTCCGTCGCCGCGCGACCGACTTCGATCATCTCCGCAGCGCGGTGGAAATCGAGGCTGCGGCAGGCATCTCGCCGGATCGACACGAGGACGTCCGGGGGGTAGCCGGCGAGTCGGTAGCGAGTGAGCACCGCCTGCATGGCTTCCATCGACTGCGCGATCACGTCACTCTTGCCGAGGCCGTGGGGGAGCGCGCCGAAGAGGTCGTCTTCGTCGGGTAGCTGTGCCGGCGAGATCTTCGGTGCCGTCTGGACCACAGCGCTGCCGCCGTCGACCTCATCGATGCCGGTTTCGAACGCGTCGATCTGGGCCTGCTCGTCGATGCTCGACGTACTGCCGCCGAATCGACTCAACATCGAGCGGACGACGTCGCGGTCGAACAGGCTCGCAGCCGTCCGGCGGAAGCGTTCGCCCCACTCTTCGACCGGTGCCTCCGCTGCGCTCTCCCATGCAGGCGGACCGGGCTCGTAGGCGCGACGGTCGCCGGACAGCGTCACGGCAATGGTTGCGTCAGCCCGGGCCGAAACCGTCGGTGCGATCGGCACCGGGTTCATCAACCCACCGTCGGCGAGCAGCCGTCCGTTGAGCATCACCGGCGTGATCACGCCGGGGATCGCGATCGAGGCCCGGATCGCGACAGCGGCCGGGCCCGTCTGGAACCAGACCTCCTTCCGCCCGAGCAGGTCCGTGGCGACGGCCGTGAAGTGGATCGGCAGGTCTTCGATCAGGGCGCCGTCGAACAGCTCACCGACCTTCGCGAACACCTTCTGCGCTCGAATCGCGCCGGGGGCCGACAGCGATGGATCGAGCAGTCGCAGCACGTCGAATTGGCTCAGACCCAACGCCCATGTCGTGTAGTCGGCGAGCTTGCCGGCTGCCTTCAGTCCGCCGATCAACGCCCCCATCGACGACCCGGCGATGCTGACGATGTCGAAGCCGCGCTCTTCCAAGATCTGGATCGCGCCGATGTGCGCGTAGCCGCGAGCGCCCCCGCTGCCGAGAGCGAGCGCGACACGTGTGGGTGTACTGCGCGGTGTGCTCGGCGTTTCGGTGCTGTCAGCCGTCATGACATCGATGCTAAGGGAAGGATGCCCGACGGATCATCGGTCGCGGATGCCCGTGCCGCAGACGGCCATACTGGACGACATGATCGGTCGGTTCAGCGTCGCCCGAAATCCAGACGCGCTCTCGAAGTTGCCCTACCTGATCGAGCGAGATCAGCGGATCGATCAACCTGACGATGTCACTGCTCCGCGGCCGGCGACGGATCGCGGCGTTGCATCGACCACCTGATGACCTGCGTGATCGCGGTGCCGGCTGGCCGCACCAGCAATTGCTCGCTGACGGGAAGGAACGGAAGCCGCAGCGGCCAACGGGTCCATGCGGGAAGCAGGCCGACAGCAGCTGCGGCGAGGGCGAGGTACGCCGGGCGGGCGGGCAGGGGCAATGGCGGCTCGAGCAGCAGGAACCGCGCGGCGTCACGGGCCTCTGTCGTGCCACCGAGCTCTGGCCGGAAGTCGCGCAGCTGCGATCGCAGCATGCGAACCGTCAGCGGCGGCTGAACGACACCAAGCGCTCGGGCCACGACCGATGTGTCGCGCACGTAGGCGTCGGCCTCGGTCGGTGTCAGTCGGCGGCGCCCATACTTCTGGTACGCGACGAGGAAGCTGTCGGTCTCCGCCAGGTGCACCCAGTGCAGAAGGTGTGGATCGTTGGCCGCATACGGGCGTCCGTCCGCGGCCACGCCGACGACACGTTCGTGGACCCGTTTGACGATGGCGACCGCCTGCTCGGCCATCTCGACCGGACCGAACGTCGTGGCCGCCAGAAAATCAGCGGTGCGTTGCAGCCGGCCCCACGGGTCGGCGCGGTAGTCGGAGTGTTGAGCGACGCCGGCCATCGCCAACGGGTGCAGCGACTGCAACAGCAACGCCCGCAGGCCGCCGACGAACATCGACGCGTCGGCGTGGACGAGGAGTGCCGGGCTGTCGTCGGGCAGCCACCGTGGCCCGGGCGTGTCGAAGATCTGAGCGGCGCGTCCGCCGGGATCGGCACCGACGACGCGGCTGCGGATCTGCTCCGCGATCCACGAGCGGGCGGGCTCGATCGAGGTCGGCATCAGTCGGCCGCGTGGGCCTGGAGGTCGGCCAGCGAGCTGAACTCGAGTGCCGAGACGTGTGTCGACGCGAGACGCACTTTCGGCGCCGCCCCTGCTTCGAACGCCTCCTGCCATCGAGGCGCGCACAGGCACCACGAATCGCCGTCGTGCAGGCCGGCGAACCCGTACTGCGGCATCGGGGTGCTGAGGTCGTTGCCGACGCTCTTGCTGTAGTCGAGGAACTCGTCGGTGAGCACGACGCACACGACATGCACGCCGGGGTCGTCGCCGTGGTTCTCGCAACACCCCGTGCGGTAGTAGCCCGTCAGGGGGTCGCGCGAGCAGTCTTCGAGTTCTCCGCCGAGCACGTTCGTTTGAGCCATGCCTTCATTGAACCATTGCCGTCGTCGTGCAGTCCCGATGTGCGCGAGGTTCTCAGCGCGGGTTCGAGGAGCGCTTCGCCCGATCGAGTCCCTTGAAGCCCATCGCCACGGGAACGTTCGCCACGAACCTCGTCAGCACGTGCGCACGCCGCTTCTCCCGCACCAGTTGCCTGAGGAACGTCTGCCGATCGACAGGCTCGGGCGTTGTCATGGTGGAGAACGCGTCGAGCATCTCACTGAGCGGCATCTCGTCCTTGTGGGCGAGGTCGAATGCCTTGAACACCTTTTGATAGAGCACGGTGTTGTTTCTCATCATCACGGCCTTGCGAACGCCGCCTGCCGCCAGTCGCTTCCGCTTCAGCACGGTCGCACCGTCCGCGACGCGCCACGACAGGGCAACACGGTTCGTGTCGGTGTCCTGTGTCCGGTGGATGATGTCGCCGCGGAGCAACAACAGGTCGCCCTCGGCGAGCTCCGGTGTGACGGCGATCGTGCCGAGATCGGTCGAGATGAGACGTGACCCGCCGCTGTCGTCGTTGGTCACGAGCCATCGACCGCCCATCGCCCGATAGGTGCCGGCACCGCGGTTGACCACGAACTTGTACGCACGGGGTTCTGTGCGTTGCAGCTCGTCGAACGGGATGACGCTGAGGTTCGACTTCGTCGTGTCCGGCTTGGTGAACGGCATGTAGAAGTTGAGGTAGTCGAAGTGATTCTGAACGACGAAGTAGCTCTCGTGGTCCTGGTGCCAGGGAAAGCTCACGCCTTCGGCGGCGTCGGTCGCGAAGTAGTTCGAGGTGTTCGGAACGTGGACGTCGACATGAAGCTTCGTCTGCTCGTTGACCTGTCGGAGCACCTCGTCGATCCGCGGTGTCAGCCGCTCCATCACTGCGGCCGTGGGTGACTTCGAGTTGTAGTTACGGTTGTCGTCCAGTGAGACGTGAGCGAAATCATCACGGAGCAACTGCATCTCGGCTTCGCCGAGGAAACCTCGAACGAGGACGAAGCCGCGCGTCTCCAAGTCGGACAACGATTCGATCTGCATCGGGCTCTCGTGTGCCGCAGCGATCAGCGGCCGGCCGGGGGCCGAACAGCCATTGCCGTCTCGTACTCCTCGGCCAGCGCGATCACGTGTTGGGGCAGAACCCCGGCTGCGACATCGGCGAGCGAGACGGTTTCGAGCACCCGCCGCAGACTGGCACGGACGGCCATCCAGACCGTGCGCAATTCGGTGGCCGGACCCTGGTACTCGAGCGTGGTCAGGCTGAGGTCGTGTACTTCGGCGAGTGGGCCGTCGATGGCCCGGAAGACGTCGGCGAGCGAGATGTCGGCAGCGGGCTGGCCCAGGGTGAAGCCGCCCTCCGGCCCGCGCTGGCTCTGCACCAACCGGTTGCGGCGAAGGTCGCCGAGGATGCCCAGCAGGTACCGGAGCGGCAAGTCCTGAGCGACAGCGATCTTCTCCGCCGTCACCGGGACGTCGGACACGGCGAGCTCGGTCATCGCCCGGATCGCGTAGTCAACCTTGGCCGAGATCCGCATGATCTTGAGTGTGCCAGAAACCGCAGGTCGTGGATGACATCACCGCGCATCTTCGCGTCACCTCCACGAGCAGATCGTTCGCGCTCGATGGTGCAAGTGCTAACCACCAGTTGATACTGTATGAATTGATGAAAGCCACGGGGGACGACGGGCGATCGGCGGCGGAGATCGCCCAACTCGCAGGACAACTGTTGATCGAGCTCCGCGCAGGCGGGCTGACCGGCGACGAACTGAAAGCGGCCGGCGATCGAGCCGCACATGAGCTGATCATGGCCGAGCTGGCTCGACGCCATCCGTCGGACGGCGTGCTGTCCGAAGAGGGTGCCGACGACAAGGTTCGTCTCGATCGAGATCGGGTGTGGATCATCGATCCGCTCGATGGCACTCGCGAGTTCTCGGAACCGCCGCGCATCGACTGGGCCGTACACGTCGCACTGGTCGTCGATGGTGAGTTGTCGGCCGGCGCCGTCGCGTTGCCGTCGCGCGATCTGGTGCTGAGTACGAACGAGCCGGCCACGCCACGCCCTTCGTACGACGGGCCGCCGCGGCTGCTGGTGAGTCGAACCCGACCGACTGAACATGCACGGTTCCTGGCCGAACGAATGGGCGCTGTCCTCGTGCCGATGGGTTCCGCCGGCGCGAAGGCCATGGCCGTGGTGCTCGGCGAGGCCGACGTGTATGCGCACTCGGGCGGACAGTACGAATGGGATTCGGCGGCACCGGCCGTGGTTGCTGCTGCTGCCGGCCTGCACGTCTCACGTCTCGACGGTTCGCCTCTGCGCTACAACCAGCCGGATCCGTGGCTGCCCGATCTGCTGATCTGCCGGCCCGATCTCGCCGCCACCGTCATCGAGTTGTGCAAGGAGGCCAACTGATGCGCACGCTGACACATCTCGAACGGCTCGAGGCCGAGAGCATCCACATCATGCGCGAAGCGGTGTCGGAGAGCGAACGCCCGGTGATGCTGTACTCGGTTGGCAAGGACAGCGCGACCATGCTGCACCTGGCGCGCAAGGCGTTCCATCCGTCGCCGCCCCCGTTTCCGCTGCTGCACGTCGACACGACGTGGAAGTTCCAGGCGATGTACGAGTTCCGCGAAAAGATGGTCGCCGAAGTCGGCATGGAACTGCTCGTCTATCAGAACCCCGAGTGCATCGAGCTCGGCATCAACCCGTTCGATCACGGCTCGGCGATGCACACCGACATGTGGAAGACCGAGGGGCTGAAACAGGCGCTCGACCTCTATGGCTTCGACGCGGCGTTCGGCGGCGCTCGCCGCGACGAGGAGAAGTCGCGAGCGAAGGAGCGCATCTTCTCGTTGCGTTCGGCGCAGCATCGCTGGGACCCGAAGCTGCAGCGTCCCGAGTTGTGGCGAACGTACAACGCGCGGACCGCGCCGGGCGAGAGCATTCGCGTGTTCCCGCTGTCGAACTGGACCGAGCTCGACGTGTGGCAGTACATCCATCGTGAAGGGATCCCCATCGTGCCGCTGTACTTCGCCGAGTCGCGACCCGTGGTCGAGCGCAACGGCACGTTGATCATGGTCGACGATGATCGGATGCAGTTGGAATCAGGCGAGGTCCCGATGATGAGGAAGGTGCGCTTCCGCACGCTCGGCTGCTACCCGCTGACCGGCGCGATCGAGAGCGAGGCCGGCACGTTGCCCGAGATCATCCAGGAGATGTTGCTGGCCACGACGTCAGAGCGACAGGGTCGGATGATCGACTTCGATTCCTCGGCATCGATGGAGAAGAAGAAGCAGGAGGGGTACTTCTGATGTCGAACGTTCGCGAAGATCTCATCGTCACCGACATCGATGCCTACCTCGACATCCACGAGCACAAGAGCCTGCTGCGGTTCATCACGTGCGGCAGCGTCGACGACGGCAAGAGCACGCTCATCGGGCGCCTGTTGTACGAGACCCATCTCGTCTTCGAGGATCACCTCACCGCGCTCGAGGCCGACTCGAAACGGTTCGGCACACAGGGCGCCGAACTCGATCTCGCGTTGCTCGTCGACGGACTCGCGGCCGAGCGCGAGCAGGGCATCACGATCGATGTCGCCTATCGCTTCTTCTCGACCGAACGACGCAAGTTCATCGTCGCCGACACGCCCGGCCACGAGCAGTACACGCGCAACATGGTCACCGGGGCATCGACCGCCGAACTCGCTGTCATCTTGATCGATGCCCGCAAGGGCGTGATCACCCAGACCCGCCGACACAGCTTCCTGGTCTCGCTGCTGGGCATTCGCAAGATCGTGGTTGCGATCAACAAGCTCGATCTCGTCGACTACTCCGAGGATGTGTTCGAGCAGATCCAGTCCGACTACCGCACGTTCGCGGCCGAGATCGGTCTCGGCACGGCAGGTCAGCCCGAGATCGTGTGCATCCCGATCTCGGCCCTGCGCGGCGACAACATCACCGAACCCAGCGCCAACACGCCGTGGTACGCCGGGCCGTCGTTGATCGAGCACCTCGAGACGGTCGAGATCGGTGACAACGCGGCCAACGGTCCGTTCCGAATGCCGGTGCAGTGGGTCAACCGGCCCGACTCCGACTTCCGTGGGTTCTCCGGCACCATCGTCGGCGGCTCGATCCGTCCCGGCGACATGGTCCGCGCCCTTCCGTCGGGTACGACGAGCACGGTCGCTCGGATCTCGACGTTCGACGGTGATCTCGACGAAGGCATCGCCGGCCAGTCGGTCACGTTGGTGCTCGCCGACGAGATCGATGTCAGCCGCGGCAGCGTTCTCTGCGCGGCCGACGAGCCGGCCGAGATCGCCGATCAGTTCGAGGCCCACATCGTGTGGATGCACGAGAAGCTGATGCAGCCGGGCCGGCAGTACTTCCTCAAGCTCGGCACGGTCACCGCCGGGCTCACGATCAGCCCGCCGAAGTACAAGGTCGATGTCAACACACTCGAGCATCTCGCCGCGAGAACGCTGGCCCTGAACGAGATCGGCGTGTGCACCATCTCCACCGACCGGCCGATCCCGTTCGACTCGTACACGAGCAACCGCGACATGGGTGGCTTCATCATCATCGATCGGCTGTCGAACGCGACCGTTGGCGCGGGGTTGATCCACTTCGCGCTCCGCCGATCGACGAACGTGCACTGGCAGGCCGTGGACGTGACGCCGGAAGCCCGCAGCGCGTTGAAGGGTCACCAACCGGTCGTGGTCTGGCTGACCGGACTGTCCGGAGCGGGCAAGTCGACGATCGCCAATCAACTCGAGCAGCGCCTGCACGCACTCGGCGCGCACACCTTCCTGCTCGACGGCGACAACGTTCGTCACGGCCTCAACCGCGACCTCGGCTTCACCGAAGCGGACCGGATCGAGAACGTCCGACGCGTCGTCGAGGTGTCGCGATTGATGGCCGACGCCGGATTGATCGTGCTCGTATCGTTCATCTCGCCGTTCCGCGCCGAGCGTCAGCTGGCGCGCGAGCTGATCGGCGAGGGCCGGTTCTGTGAAGTCTTCGTCGATGCTCCGATCGAGGTCGCCGAAGCTCGCGACCCGAAGGGCCTGTACGCCAAGGCTCGCAGTGGGCTGCTGCCCAACTTCACCGGAGTGGACTCTCCCTACGAGGCGCCCGACGATCCGGAGATCCGGATCGACACGATCGCGACATCACCCGGCGAAGCGTCGGAAGCGATCGTCGCTCAGCTGCGAGCGATGAACATCATCAGCTGAACATCATCGGAGTCATTGGATGCCGGTGATTTGGATGCTGTCGCCCAGGTTGGCGAACATGAAGTTCGCTTCGGTGGCGTGGGGCTCGCTACCATCCGCGAGCGTGTACCAGTTGCGATCGATCCCGATCGCGTTCCCGGTGGTCGTGTCGAAGTAGACGTCGATCACGCCAGTTGTTGCCCCGCCATTCTTCGTGTACGTGCCGGTCCAGCTCACGCCGACGCGGGTGACGGTGTCGTCGAGGCCCGGCTGCGGCTGCACTGGTCCGAACGTGACGTTCGAGTAGTCGGTGTCGAGCGAGGCTTTCGTTTGCTGCAACGCAGCGTCGAGGTTGGCCTGGCCCGAGAACTTACTGACGTCGTAGAAGTAGTCGTCCCAGGCCGCCTGCCCGAAGTTGCTGCCGTCACCGGGTGTCGCCGTGAAGCCGGGCGCTGGTGTGAATCCGATATTTGCGTCCACCAGGATCGGTGGTGTCTTGGTCGTCAACCGGAAGGTCGGAGCCGAGGTGAGCGCGCTGACAGGGCCGAGCGCGGGTGCCGCCGCGAAGCTGCTGTCCAACGATTGGATCGCGTCGCTGCCGACGCCCATGGATCCCCCGGCCGAGCTGTAGACGTCGTAGATCATGCTCAGCCCGTCGCCGCGTTGGTACAGATACAGACCGCCGAGGAGCCCGCTGCCGTTCGTTCCGTTCGGATCCCAAGTGCGGTAGTACACGCGGTATTTGACCGATGGGATGGCGCCACTCGTGATCGGTAGGGACTGCGACTCGGTGACTGCGACCGGCTCCAGGGACGGGTCGAACGTATCGAGGTATACCTGACCCAGGGCCGCTGGGCTTTCGCCCAGTGGTCGCTGGGCGAGTTCGAGCACCACCTTTTCGGTCCCGTTGGTGAGGATGTTGGCGCCGCTCCTTGCGTCGGGAGTGTTGGTCCAACCAGCTGGAGGGATGATGTAGACCTCGTTGCCGAGGTCGACTGCGCCAGCCGGCAACGTGAATGGTGTGGTCGTCGTCGGTGCCGCAGTCGCAACCGTGGTGGTCGCGGCGATGGTCGTCGTCGGCGCGAGAGCGGTTGTGGTCGGGGCCACCGTGGTCGCCGCCGCAGTGTCGGGCTCGGTTGTGTCGGATGAGTTGGTCGTGTCCGGTGTCGTCGTGACCGTGACGGCCTTCTTGCCGTCACTGTTGCGGGTCGCGAGGAACACTCCACCGCCGGCGAGGACGGCGACGGCCACGAACGCGGCGATGATCTTCGGTGTGTTCGATCCGCCGCGAGACGCCGGTCCCGGGCCGGGTTGCAACGATTGATTGGCCCACGGTGGCGGCGGTGGCGTGCCTCCGGGCGGACCGAATGACGACGGTGGTGGGGGTGGTGTGCTCATTGGATACCTGCGACCTGGATGCTGTCGGACAACGACGTGAACATGAACGACGTCTCGGGCCGATGTGGGTCGCGGCTGTCGGGAGTTGCGTAGAAGTTGACCACGACGCTGATCGCGTTTCCTGTGGCGGGATCGAAGTAGACATCCAGCGCCGCGCCAATTGACTTGCCGTTGGCGGTGTACGTGCCGCTCCAACCAACTCCTGCATGATTCACACTGCCGAGATCGGGCTTCGACGTCACTGAGTTGTAGCTGATGTTCGAGAAGTTGGTGGTCAGTGCTGCTTGGGCCGTCTGCAGTGCACCGTCGAGGCTGGCCTGGCCGGTGAACTTGATGACATCGAAGTCGTAGTCGTCCAACGATGCCTGGGCAAATGTGCTGCCATCGCCGCCGCTCGCCGCGAAGCCCGGCGCAGGCGTGAACGCGATGGTGCCGTCGAGAAAGATCGGCGGCGTCCGCGGCGACAACCGGAACGTCGGGGCTTGGGTCAGCTGGCTGACGGGACCGACTGCCGGTGCCGCGGCGAACGTTGCCGCCATACCCGCGTATGCGTCGCTGTCGATGCTCATCGTGCTGACCGCCGCATCGTGAAACACGTCGTACACCAGGCTCAGACCGTCGCCGCGTTGAAACAGCGCCAATCCGCCGCTCAACGCGGTGCCGTTGTCGACCGTCGCGTCGTAGGTGCGGTAGGTGAAGTTGTAGCCGAATGCCGGGATTCCGCCGGGGATCGGGTACGAATACGATTGTGAGACCGAGACCGGCTCCAACGACGGGTCGGTGGTGTCGAGGTACTCCTGGCCCAAGGCCTTCGGGTCTTCGCCGACGGCACGTTGCACGAGCTGAATTGACACCTTCTGGGTTCCGTCGGTGAGGGTGGTGACGCCGGTGCTGGCGTCAGGAGCGCTGGTCCAGCCGGCTGGAGGGATGATGTAGACCTCGTTGCCGAGGTCCACGGCGCCGGCCGGCAACGTGAACGGCACGGTCGTGGTGGGTGCGGCCGTGGCGACGGTGGTCGTTGCGGCGATGGTCGTCGTCGGCGCGAGCGCGGTCGTGGTCGGCGCAAACGTGGTGGCCACCGCGGTGTCGGATGGCTCGGTCGCGTCCGAGGAATCGGTGTTCTCAGGTGTCGTCTTGACCGTGACGGCCTTCTTGCCGTCACTGTTGCGCGTCGCGAGAAAGACCCCACCGCCGGCGAGGACGGCGACGGCCACGAACGCGGCGATGATCTTGGGCGTGTTCGATCCACCGCTTGGAGCAGGTCCGGGTTGCAGCGATTGATTGGCCCACGGCGGTGGCGGGGGCGTGCCCCCGGACGGACCGAACGACGGTGGTGGCGGCGCGCTCATTGGATGCCGTTGATCTGGACGCTCTCGCGCATCGAGTTGAACATGAACCCAATCTCGGCCGGATTCGGATCCCGGCCGTCCGCTGTCACATAGAAGTCGGTCACAATGCTGACTGCGTTTCCCGTGGCCGAGTCGAAGAAGACGTCGAGGCCACCGAGCACTGCGTTGCCGTTGGCCGTGTACGTGCCTTTCCAGTTGAGGCCCTCGCGAGTCACGGAGCCGACCGGCGGACCGGGATCCACCGTATCGAAGGTGATGTTCGAGAAGCTGGCGTTCAGCGCTGCCTCGGCTGTCTGGAGGGCGGCATCGAGACTGGCCTGCCCGGCGAACTTGACGACGACGAAGTCGTCATCGCTCAACGATGCCGTGGCGAAGCCGTTGCCATCGCCGGCGGACTGGACGAACCCCGGCGCCGGTGTGAACGCGAGGTTGGCGTCGACGAAGATCGGCGCCGATCGGGGCTTCAAGCGGAAGGACGGCGCCAGCGTCTGCGTGCTCACGGGGCCAATGGCGGGCGCCGCTTCATAGCTCTTCTCGAGCGTGCTGAAGGCATCGCTGGTGAAACCCATGGAATTGACCGGCGGACCGTAGAGGTCGTACACCACGCTGAGTCCATCGCCTCGCTGGAACAGCGCGAGACCGCCTTCAAGACTGGTTCCGGAGTCCGCTGCGGCGTCAAAGATGCGATATTTCACGATGTACACGGAGGCGGGCATGGCACCGTCGATCGTGTACGAGGTCGACTGCGAGACGGAGACCGTCTTTGGCGCCAGGTCGAATGAATCGAGGTACTCCTGGCCAAGCGCCTTGGGGTCCTCGCCGACTGGGCGCTGGATGACTTCGATCGCTGCTTTCTGGACGCCGTCGCTCAGCACGTTGGCGCCGGTCGCAGCGTCGGGGGTGTTCGTCCAGCCCGCCGGTGGGACGATGAAGACTTGGCCACCGAGGTCGACGGCGCCGGCCGGCAGCGTGAAGGGCACCGTGGTCGTGGGCGCTGCCGTCGCCACGGTCGTCGTGACGGCGATGGTCGTCGTCGGCGCGAGCGCGGTTGTGGTCGGGGCGACCGTGGTCGCCGCCGCTGTGTCGGGCTCGGTCGTGTCGGATGAGTTGGTCGTGTCCGGTGTCGTCTTGACCGTGACGGCCTTCTTGCCGTCACTGTTGCGGGTCGCGAGGAACACTCCACCGCCGGCGAGGACAGCGACGGCGACGAGTCCGGCGATGATCTTCGGCGTGTTCGACGAACCACTTCGTGGGCCCGGCCCCTGGCCCGGCTGCAGTGATTGGTTGGCCCATGGTGGCGGCGGTGGCGTGCCTCCGGGCTGACCGAATGACGGTGGTGGTGGCGCGCTCATGAAATGTTGTCCTCCCGGCCTGGACACAGTTTGTTCGTCCGATATTGGCACGGGGCGAGCAACAAAGAAAAGCCCAAGCCGGGAACCGCCGCAACGGCACTCCGATGTTCGGGTGCTACGGCTCCCGTGGGCCGACGAGGCGCTCGATGTTGGCCTGGTTCTCGTAGCTCTGGCGCAGCAGCCAGACGCGCAGGAACTTGGCCAGCGAGTAGCGGACGAACATGCCTGTGCCGGCGATCGTGACTGCCAGCCCGATCACTGCAAGCGTCAGATACGACGACGCGTCGAGTTGCCCCTTGACGCTCACATCGGTGCCGGTCGAGGCGCTGTAACCGATCACGCCGACAACGATCCCTGCGACCATCAGCACCGCGCCGATCGTCTGCAGCAAGCCCTCACGCGATGCGCCACCGGTCTTGATCTTCATCGCCTCGATGTCTGCCTTGAACTTGTCCACTCGTTCAGGTTCCACGTCCTGCTCCCGTCTCTGTCGATTGTCCCATGGCACTGTTGATCATCACCAGATCCGCCGCGGTGAACGGTCGTTCGAAGCCGATCAGCTCCAGTGGCGTCCGGTCGATCGGCGCCGCTCCCGCAGCAGCGGCGGCCTTGGCCCGCGCCTTCGGGGTCGCCATGGTGAACGAGGCGGGCTTGACGGCCATGCCGATCCGCGGCAGCAACACCACGAGCGCGATGGTCAGCAGGGCGAACGTCCAGTTGTCGATCGTGTGCTGGAGGTCGAGGACCCAGATGCCGACCTCGGCCGCGCAGCCGCCGATGAGCAGCGGGCGAAGGTCGCGCGCCATCGGCTTGTAGCCCGCGTAGAAGTCGTTGACGAAGCCAGTCGGGTTGCGACCCAACCCGACGCCGACCAGCGCCGGGCCGATGCGCGAGACGGCGTCGCCGAGCCAGTGGAAGATGCCGTGGAACGTCGCGTGGTCGATCTGGAGCTTGGTGAAGATGCTCTGGATGACGAAGAAGACCGAGCCGTAGAGCAGGCCACCGGCGAGGCCGCCGCCGACGTAGCCGACGCCCGCCACCACGACGAGCATGAACATGCTCAGGGACTGGAACAGGTTGAAGCGGTCGGCGGTGACGGCGCCCGATTGTTGAGCGAGCAGGCAGCCGCCGAGGCCGGCGATCGCGGCCGACATCATGAAGACCGACAGCTTGAGGCGGACGATGTTCATCCCGAGCGTGGCGCACGCGGCCGGGCTGTCCTTCATCGCGGCCAACTGGCGGCCGTACGAACTGCGACGCAGGGCGACCAGCCCGATGCCGAGGATGGTGAACACACCCGCCAGCAGCAACAGGTAGTTCGTCTGCGGCGCGAAGTCGATGCCGAACAGCTTCGGCCGGGGCACCTGCAGGTTGGCGTTGGGGAAGATCGCCGACCACTTCTGGCGGCTGAGCCACGAGTTGGTCGCGGTGAGGACGAGCACCACGGCCGTTGCCGCGGTGGCGATGAGCATCCCGCGGACTCGCAACGCCTTGAATGCGTAGTAGATCGCGGCCAGTCCGATCACGATGATCAGCGTGATCACGATCGGGTAGATGCGGCGTTCGGCGTGCAGTTCCTTGAACACGATCTGCTCGACGCCGACCGAGAACGCAGCCGTCGCAAGGCCGAGGTACAGGCCGCGCAACCGCAAGGCAGGGAGTGCGACAACCGCGCCGACGATGGCCGTGCTGACGATTGCGATGAGGTAGGGCAGCCAGCCGGCGCGGGCGCCGACGACATGGCTGACGTGGTGGTAGAAGACCGTCCCGCCGATGGCGCCGAATGCCATCGTCGCCAAGCTGATCTCGCCCGCATATCCCGACAGCAGCACGAGCGAGAGCATGATGATCGCGGCTGCGATGCCATCGGCGAGCGTCAGCACATCGCGCGGCGCCATGATCCGCGACAGCATGAAGATCGCGGCCATCAACACTGCGCCGCCGACGACCGCCGTCTGCATGGTCGGCATCGAGAACCGCTCGCGCGTCCGCGAGATCGACACGCCGCGCAGGCGGTCCTGGGGCAGGATCAGCAGCACGACGAACAGCAGGATCATCGGCGCTGCGCTGCGCACGTTGCCGGCCCAGTCGAATCGCCGCGGGAACACGCCGATCGGCGGGCTGAACGTCAACCGCGTGACGAGGCCGAGGATGATCGCACCGGCATAGGTCCACGGCAGGCTGCGCAGTCGCCCGAGCATCGCCGCGGCGAACGCGTTGATGACCAGCAGCGTGAGCAACGTGGTGCTCAGCGAGCCACCGTTGAACGGCGTGATGAGGATCCCGGCAAGCGCTGACAGCGAAACGCCGAGCATCCACGAGTACATCGGCGCTCGGTCGGGACGGCCGCCGTTGAGTTGGAACAGTGAGCGATCATCGACGATCGCACGCATCGAGATGCCGGTTCGAGTGCGGTACAGCAGAACACGTAGCGCCAGCGCGAGCAGGATCGAGACGACCATGATCGTGACGTTGTGGTACGTGACCACGACGTTGAAGAGGGTGAACTTGCGCAGCCCGAAGAACGGCTGCAGCGTGTGCGGTTTGCTCTGATCCCAGATCCACCCGGCGAGCCCGATGAACGCGAGCATCAGCGAGATCGGGATCACCAACTTGACGATCTCGGAGGTGCCCTCCAACCCACGTATGACGACGACGTAGAGCAGCAGGCCGAGCAGCGGGGCGACGACGAACAGGATGAACACCAACGCGAGAGGTGCGGGCCAACCTTGGTCGACCCGCACCTCCCAGTAGGCAAATGCGCAGAACATTCCCAATGCCCCGTGGGCGAAGTTGAAGATGCCTGACGTTGAATATGTGACCACCAGACCGCTGGCAGCGATCGCGTAGACGGCGCCGATGACGAGGCCGTTGATGACGATGTTGAAGAAGGTCTGCATGCCGCTGCGAGTCTGGTGCCCGAGTCCGGTGGCTGATGAGTCGGAGCGACTACGGCGTGAAGGTGCCGTTGAGCGTCGAGATGCGATCCGCTCCGAGCTTGGCCGCCGCGACTGCCGGGGTGGCCACCGGGGTGACGTACTTGTCCTGGCAGTCGAAGCCGTCGGTCGTCGGGGCGACCTTCTTGAACGTCGCTCCATCGAGCTTCAACAACAGTCCGCACGGGCTGGTCTGGTTGGCCCCGGGATCACCAGGTGCGTGCAGTCCGCCGGCCGACCAGTCCTTGATCAGGTCGATCTGTTCGAACACGCACTTTGCGGTCACCGTCGACCCACAGGCCTTGACTGCCGTCGCCCACAGCAGGAACGCCGACGTCGCGGCCTCACCGAGAATGGCTGGCTTGCCGCCCGCCTTGTTGATGATGTCGAGGTACTGCTGCACGGCCGAGCCCGGCGTCGCTGCTTCGAACGGCACGTAGCCGGTGCGCACATACACGTTGTTGCCGGCGCCGCCGTTGTCACCGTTCCACTTGGCGAAGTCGGAGTCGTACTGGTTGTTCTCCGTGTACCACAGGGTTGGCGTGTAGCCGACCTGCTTCGAGGCGGCGAGCAGGTTCTGGAAGTTCGGGTTCGGCGAGCCGACCCACACGACGGCGTCGACGCCGCATGCCTTCAGCGCCGAAGCGAATGGCGTCCAGTCGGCTTCACCGGTGATGCCGTAGATCTGATCGCAGTCCAGGAACTTCCAACCGGCGGTCGGGAACCCGGTTGCGTACTTGTCGCGGGGCTCCTGGGTCGCTGGGTACTGGGCGTAGACGAATGCGGCCTTCTTGACCGCATCGGGGAACAACGTCGCGGCCTGGTAGGCGCCTGACAACGTGACCTGGTCACCGGGAGCCGGAACCGCGAGGCGCACACCGGGCCCCTGGTTGAATGCACCGGCGACGGCGAAGCCCGGGATGGCCGCGAGCTGACAACCGATGCGCAGTTGCTCCTGGCCGGCGTCGAACACGTAGCCCTCGCCGACGAGCATGAACACCTTGTCGCTGCAGGCCTGGGTGATCGCCTTGTCGACCTCGGTGACCTTGGCGTCGTAGAAGTTGCCGACGACCTGACGACCGTTGATGCCGCCCTGGTCGTTGCACCACGAGATCATCGCCTTCATCGCATCCGACATCTCCTTGTCGAGACCCGGTGCGGCCGCGTAACCCTCGTCGTCGCCGTAGCCGATGGTCAGCGTCTTGTCGGTGACACCCTTGTCGGTCGCGCCGCTGGCGGTGCCGGCACCGCACGGTGACGCCAGGTCACCGAAGGTCGGGCCTGCCGGCACCGTCGTGGTGGTCGCTGCCTCGGTCGTGGGCGTCGTGTCGGCAGCGGACGTCGCCGTCCCGCCGCTGATCGCTGTCGTCGTGGCGGTTGCGGCCGTGGTGGTGACGGCTGCTGCGGTCGTGGTCGCTGCCGCGGCCGTCGTCGAAGACGCGGTGCTGTCGTTGTGGTCGCTGCACGCGACGGCGAACAGGCCGACGGCGACGAGCAGCGGATAGATGCGCTTGTGAGCTCGGCTCATTGGTGATCCCCCCGGAACACTTCCGTGCCGCCGGAGAAGCGGCATCGGTGATGTAGTTGTTAACCTACAGTAGTAACATACACTATGTCAGTCGTCACAACCTTGACGAGCTGGGCGGCCCTGCGATCGATTGTGGTCAACGTCGGGCGCCGATGACAACGAGCACCGGGGGGTCGCTGTGAAAGCGGTACAGGTAGGTCAACACGGACGTCCGACAGAGGTCGTTGCGGTCGTCGACATCGACGTGCCGGTCCCCGGCCCGGGCGAGGTGTTGGTCACGGTGGGTGCCGCGTCGGTGAACTACGGCGACACACAGCGCACCCGCGGCGGCGTGACGGCCGTGCCGCTCGCCCCGCCGTTCACCCTGGGCATGGATGTCTGCGGCATCGTCGAAGCTGCGGGCGCCGGCGCCGAACAATGGATCGGCAAGCGTGTAGTCGCGATGACGAAGATGTCGTTCGGCGGCATGGCGGAGAAGGCGATCAGCGTCGTGACGGGTGTGTTCGACGCCCCGCCCGAGCTCGACGACATGGAGGCCGCCGCATTCTTGCTGCCGTTCCACACGAGCTACATGGGACTGCACAAGCGCGGCAAGTTGCAGGCCGGCGAGACCGTCCTCATCGTCGGGGCGGCCAGCGGCGTCGGCACCGCCGCGATTCAACTCGCGGCAGCCGCTGGCGCGAACGTCATTGCTGTTGCCGGCGGCGCGGAGAAGGGCGACTACTGCAAGAGCCTCGGCGCCTCGGCCTCGATCGACTACCTCAGCGAGGATCTCTTCGATCGGGTGATGGAACTCACCGACGGCCGCGGCGCCGAAGTCGTCTTCGATCTCGTCGGCGGTCCGCAGACCGAGACGGTCTGGACGTGCGTCGCCCGTGAGGGCCGATACCTCCCGGTTGGCTTCAACGGTGACGCCGAGGGCGGTCTGTCGGGCAAGCCGTTGCGCAAGATCTCGCTCGGCAACTTCCAGGTCATCGGCGTGCTGCTGGCGTACAGCCCGGGCATGCCGGCGATGCGCAAGTTCGGGATGAACCCGTTCCCGCCCGAGACCGGCACCGAGGTCCACAACGCACTGTGCGCGCTCGTCACCAGCGGCGCGATCCGGCCCGCCATCGGACGCCGGATCACGATGGACCAGGTGGCCGCCACGCTGGAAGACCACGAACAACGCAAGACGCACGGCCGCACGGTCGTCGACATCGCCAATTCCTGAGTACGCGAAATTCCTGAGGGGGAACGACCATGGTTGCACTGGTACCGGATGAATTCATCGCGGCTGCGATCGCCCAGACCGGTCTCGACGACTTCGGTGGCGACAGCTACCGCGAGGGTCTCGAGATCCTCTGCCGCTCGGCGCAGGCAGACGCCGAACTGAACGACATCGGCGCGGCCGTCGTGCCGGGCGCCATCGTCGGTGCGTTGTCGAACCGGTTGCGCGTGGTCGACTGGGCCAAGCAGCACCCAGAGGTTCGTGACGAGAAGATCGATGCGCCGTGGATCGTCGTCGGACTCTTCCGCGCCGGTACGACCCTCGTCAGCTATTTGCTCGAGAAGGACGAACGGTCGCGTCCCCTGTTGCGGTGGGAGGCCAACGAGAGTGCGCCACCGTCGACCGGCGATCATCGCAACGATCCCCGGGTCGAGGGCATGCGCTTCGCCGCAGACATGCTGGATTCGATCAACCCGCGCATCAAGGTCGTGCAGAGCGAGGAGGCCGACGGTCCCACCGAGTGCATCTCGGTGCTGAACCAGGACTTCAAGAGCCTGACGTGGGAGGCGTTGTGCAACGTGCCCGAGTACGGCCAGTGGTTGCGCACCGTCGATCATCGTTCGGCGTACGACTACCACAAGCTCGTGTTGCAGGTGTTGCAAAGTGGTGGCGTTCGCGGCAGGTGGTCGCTGAAGAGTCCGCACCACGCGATGCGCCTCGATGCGCTGCACGCGGTCTACCCCGATGCGCGGATCGTGCTGATGCACCGCGACCCGGTGGTGCTCTGCGCATCGGTGTGCAGCCTGATCACGACCCTGACGGGCACGTTCAGCAGCGCCGATCATCTCGCGTACATCGCCAAGCACTGGACCCAGATGCTCGAGGATTCGATCAACGGCGTGAACGCGTTCCGCGCCGCGAACCCGGATGTCACGATCCACGACGTGCAGTACGCGGACCTCGCCCAGGATCCGATCGCGACGATGACCAAGGTCTACGCCGCATTCGGCGACACGCTGGAGGGCCAGGCGTTGGCCGCGATGTCCGACCACGTCGCGTCGCACCCGAAGGGCAAGTTCGGGCATCACGGCTACGACCTGGCCGAGTTCGGTCTCGACGGTGCCGAGCTGCGCGAGCGGTTCGCCGGCTACGTCGCCGACTACGACATCCCACTCGAGCAACCACGCTGACAGGGCGCGGAGACACAGCGCGGAATAGTTGCCCGGCGCGGTGAATGGCGTCGGCCAGACTGAAGCGATGGCGTCCGTGATGTGGGGCAGGGAGGTGGCGGAGGCGTACGACGTCATGTACGCGACGATGTTCGATCCGTCGGTCCTCGACCCGATGGTCGACACCCTTCAGGCCCTCGCCGCTGGAGGACCGGTGCTCGAGTTTGCAGTCGGCACGGGTCGAGTCGCGCTGCCGTTGAGCGCTCGCGGCGTGCCGGTCGATGGCATCGAATTGTCGCCGCACATGGTCGAGCAACTCCGCTCCAAATCGGGTGCGGATGCTGTGTCCGTGACCATCGGCGACATGATGTCCACGCGCACGGAGGGCTCGTACTCGTTGGTGTACCTGGTGTTCAACACGATCACGAACGTGACGACGCAACAGGATCAAGTCGCCGTGTTCGTGAACGCAGCGGCCCATCTGCGGCCCGGGGGCTGTTTCCTCGTCGAGGTCGGCGTGCCGCAGCTCTGGCGTCTCGCCCCTGGCGAACTCGGTCGGGTGTTCGAACTCCGGCCTGACCATGTCGCGGTCGAGACCTTTGACGATCTGGTCGACCAGATTTCCTGGTCGCACCACTGGATCACCATCGATGGCCGGCTCGTTCAGCACTCTGCGCCGTATCGCTACGTGTGGCCGTCGGAGTTGACCTTGATGGCACAGATCGCGGGCCTCCGTCTGTGTGACCGTTGGTCGGATTGGCGCGGCCAGCCGTTCACCTCGGACAGCCCGAGCCAGGTCGCGGTCTTCGAGAAGCCGCTCTGACGCTTCAGATCCTCGCAAGACTCGAGATCGGCTCGGCGAGAATCCAGGTATCGGACGTCCTTCAGGCCGCGTCGCTGTTGGTGTTGGCGTTGGTGTTGGCGTGTGTGTCGAACAGGTTGGTATGGCCGCTTGGTGGGGCAGCGTGCGTGGCCCCGTCGGTGTCTTCGGACGCGTGGTTGTGTGCGTTGCGTGGGTCGTTGTTGGTGGAGGGGTTGCGTTGCGGGTTTTTGGAGGCGTGGGTGGGTCCGCGTGGTGGGAGTGGGACGATGCGTCCGTCGGGGTATCTGATGGCGAGGTTGTTGGCGTCGCCGATCAACTCGACGCCGGGTCGGTGGCGGAAGTGGTGATGGAAGATGCACCACAGCACGAGTCGGTCGATGTCGGTGAAACCGTGTTGAGCGTGCCATTCGTCGATGTGGTCGACTTCGCACCATTCGGGTGGGATCGGACAATCCTCACCCCGACACCCGCCATCACGAACCGCGAGTGCCCGCCACTGACTGTCGGTGGCGAGGCGTGACGCGCGACCGATGTCGAGAGGCATCGAATCATCCAACAAGACACGTTGCAGGTTCGCGTTCCAGGTCATGTTGCGGATCGCCTCGGCGGGGATGACGTCTCCGCGTGACGTGTAGCCGGGTCCGTTGGTGTTGCCGTTCAGGTCGTTGATGTCGATCGTGATCAGAATGGTCGGAAGGTTCGACCGTCCGCCTTTCACCTGTCCGTTGTTCTGGGCGGTGCAGAGTTGGACGAGTGCGTCGGCCATCTTCTGATCGAACGTCCGGTCATCACCGGTCAAGGGTTTGCCGATGATGCCGCGTAACGCGTCTTGAACCGTGCGCGCATCGAGGTTCGTCAGCGTGCCGTCGACGCGGGTGGTGCCGTCACCGTTGTCGGAGAACCGCAACGCCCGCTTCTGACGCAACTCCTCTTCGCGATCGCGAGCAGTGGAACCTGACGGCGGGTTGAGTTCACGGAAACGGTGCCCGGCCGCACGAGCCTGGTCGGGTGTCGCCCCGGCACAGGCTTGGACGAGTTCGAGCGTGTTCCCGGAATGCTCACCATCCAACGTCGGCGCCAACGCGTCAGCCGCATCGGGTGACAACGTCCCTGCGTCGACCGCGTCAGCGAGTTCAGGGTGCGCGTTCAACGCCTTGCCCAGGCGGGCCTGCTTGTTCGCCGCACCCTTGGACGTCTTACCTTTGGCCGCCAACCATGACGCCATATCGCGATGCCCAGCCGCCGACGCGATGTTGCGCTCGTCCGCCTCGGCCAGCCACCGGGACTGGATCACCCGCTCACGATCGATCACCGCCTGCATGGCGAGCACACCGCGTTGCAACTGCTCGCCGGACATGACCGCAAGGTCGAGCGCGGCCAAGCCATCAAGCTCGAAACCGATCGATGCGAACGCCGCCTCCATGGAACCATCATCGCAAATGGGTGTCACACAGTTGAGGGGTCCTCGACCTGATTCCAAGAGAAATCTCAAAGATTCTTGGTGATGGCCGAAGGTCAGCTGCGGTCGCGAAGATCGGCAGATCGGCGCTTCGAGCGCGAGTATCCAGCACCGCTACTCCGACAGATCTCAGGGATGGTCGCGGTACGCGCGACCTTCCCTGAGATTCGTCGGAGTAGGCCGATCGGCGGTCGCGCCACGCGCGACCCTGCCTGAGATTCGTCGGAGTGAAGCCCTCATCAGCGATGCCGAGATAGCGGCGCGCCGCCACGCCCTCACCACCGGTATCGACATGCTCGTCGAGGCCTTCCGCCGGTCGCACCAAGATCTGCATCGAACCGGACACTCAGATCCAGAACGACTACCTCAGCGTTGGTGCGAAACCGTCAACCCACCGCTCACGCAGCGACGAGCGCGTTCCAGGCCTCGTCCGAGTAGGCCTCCTCCGGAAGCACCCAGACGCCCAGGAACGCGCTGACGATTGGCGATGCCAACGGATTCGCGGTGACCATCTCGCGGAGGCGGCGTCGCTTGTCGGCGGCGTCTGGCCCGAACGCGTTCAGCAGGTAGCTACCCGCGCTGGCGAAGCGCAGCCGACGCATGCGCTCGCGGCGCTCGGCGAGGTACGGAGCGAACGTGTCCGTCGACCACTTCGATGCGGACGTGAGCGCATCGGTGATCATGTGTACGTCGCGGAACCCCACCGACATTCCCTGCCCGATGATGGGATCGCTCCAACCGGCCGCGTCACCGACGAGCACAACGCCGTCACGAGCGACTTCATCGGTCCACGTGTCGGTCATCGGATACCCCGCAAGCGGTCCGGCGGGTGATGCGTCGGCGATGGCGCCGGCCACCGGCAGGCACGACAGCCGGAACGAGTCGAGGAAACGCTGCTCGCGGCCGGGTCCGGAAAATCGGTGTGGTTCGGAGGCATCCCACCCGCCGTAGAGGCGCGCTCGGCCGTCGGCCTGCGGGAAGATCAGGAAGTTGAAGTCGCCCTCGACACCGATCGCCTGCTGGTTCGCCGGCCAGTCGTGAATGCCATCGACCAACATCCCGGCCATGATGATCTGTGCGACCGTGGTGTGCAGCTCGATTCCGAGTTGCTTACGCAGACCCGATTCGCGACCGTCCGCAGCCACGACCAGTCGGCACGTCACGGTGTGCGTCTGGCCGTCGTGCGCGTACGTCACCGACGGCGCGACGCCGGTGGTGACGTCGACCGCGGTCACGCCGCGCCGCGCCACCGCGCCCATGTCGGTGGCGTTCGCGAGTAGCGCATCCTGGAACTGTGGGTGGCCGATCGCGAGGCAACCTCCGCCGGGGATCATGGCTGCGATGTCGAGCGTCGACTCCTCCGCTTCGGCGGGCGTGTTCAGTTCGTCGTAGCCGACGTGCGACGTGATCAGGTTGACGAGAGGCACCGAGTCCGCGACGCCACGCAGGCCGAGGGCTTCGAGTTCGAGGATTCCCCATGGCGCCAGCCACTCGCCGCGAACACGATCGCGGAACGCAGTCTCGCGTTCGAGCACCAAACCCGCGAGCCCGGACCGGGCCAGCACGGATGCAGCAGCAGACCCCACGAGCCCGCCGCCCACAACGACCACATCGAACGTCTCGTCCCTCACGGCAGCCCCCTGTCATCGAGTCCACGCGAAGTATTGCACCACGGCAGACGAACCCGTGACAGACGTCGGACCTCAGGTCGTGTGCAGGAGATGCCCGATGCCATAGGTGACGGCACAGGCACCGAGCAGGATCGCGACCTGACGGATCATCGTCTTGGCCGGCTTGTTCGAACCCACCCAGCCGATGCCCCAACCGACGGCGGCGGCCGCGACGACACCGATCGAGATCGACGCGATCTTGGCCGAGTTGCCCGAGCCGGCAAGCCATGGGATGACCGGCAGGAATGCACCGATGAGGAAGCACGCGAACGAGATCAGCGCGGCCTTCATCGCCGACGGAAGGTCCTGCGGGTCGATGCCGAACTCTTCTCGCGAATGGACGAGGAGGGCCTTCTCTGTCGAGCGCATGACGTCGGCGGCCGCCTGGTGCGCGGTGGTCGGTTGCATCCCGTGGGCTTCGTACATCAGCGCCAGCTCGGCCTGCTCGGCGCGGGGGTTGACCTCGAGCTCGCGGCGTTCGACCGCGACCTCGCGCTCGGCCAATTCGTTCTGGGCCGAGATGCTGATCCATTCGCCCGAAGCCATGCTCACCGCACCGGCGATCGCGCCGGCCAACCCGGCGAGGCGGACGAGGTGTGGGCCGACGCCGCTGCCCGCGAAACCGATGACGAGCGAGACGTTCGAGATCAACCCGTCGCTCATCCCGAACACGCCGGCGCGCGCCAGCCCGCCGCTCACCGAACGGTGGTCGGGATGGGCGTCCGATGAGCGATGCCGACGGCGAGGAATCACTCGGGTGACGCTATCCGAACCTCACACTTGCAGGCGCGGGTGCATCGACGTGGTCCGGCAGTTCAGCCCCCGCAGACCGGAACCCTGGGGAGGATGCCGTCGCGATGGAAGAGGGTCGCGGAGCTCACGGGAAGCTCGGACTTCAGCTTGACCTTCTTGTTGAATTTGCCGAGGACGGATGCGATGTCCGGGGCGAGGATGAAACCCAACCCGAGCTTCAGGTTGACATCCAAGGTCGCGCCGCGGCACTTGACGATGCCGAGGTCGGAACCCACGGTCACGCCGAGCGAGAACGTGATGGCGACGTATGGCCCCGCGTTCGCGGCGGCGATGCCGAATCCCGTTTGGACACGGATCTGATCTGCGATCACGATGCCGTTGACGCCGACGGATATCCCTTGCAACGAGTCCAGGATCTTCCGCTCCACGGTGATGGTCGGCGTCGACGGCTTCATCCCTTCTGCCGCGGTGTAGGTGAAACCGATCGGACCGGTGATGCCATACGCTCCGCTGCCGAGGATGGTCGAGTTCTTCGCGCTGAACGCCGTCTCGAGCAGAATCTTGTTGCGCACCGAGATGTTCATCGGGATGCCGAGCGGGAAGATTTGTTCGTTGAACTCGATCGGGACTTCCAGCTTGATCTTGAAGTTGCCCGACAGGCCGGTCTCGCTCCCGGCGCTGATCGACGTCGTGAGTCTCGTGATGCCGCTCAGCGCGAAGGACGAGTCGCTGATGGCACCATTGGAAATGTCGAGGTTCGATTCGATCGAAGGATGATCGAGGTCGAAGCAGAACTCGATGCCGACCTGCACGGCCCCGGTGGATCTGATGTACACAGTCAGCGTGTTCGACGCTTTGGTCACGTCCACCTGAACCGGCCCGACGGTGAGATTCGTCGTCGCATTCAAGCTCGGTTTCGGCTGAGACGCGTGTGCATCGACAGGGGCGGCGGCTGCGCTCGGCGGGGCGACCGGCTGGGCTCCGGGGTTGAGCCCGAACGGCTTGAACAGCGGATCGACGATGTCACCGAGCGGTGCACCGTCGCCGCCCTTTGCCGCGCAGGCGCTGGCGGCTGCCGCGGGTGCGTGAGGTGCAGTTGTCGGCGGCTCCGTCGTCGTCGTCGTGGAGCTCGTCGATGTGGTCGATGATCGCCGGGGCGTCACGGTGGTCGTCGGGTGTTGCGTCGTCGGTGGTGGGGTGGTCGGCGGCGGCGGGATCACCGGCGGTGCCGCCGGTGGTGGGCTCGGCGGTTGGTTGTCATCGCCGCCTCCACCACAGAGCACGATCGCGCCGCCCGCGAGCGTCGAGGTCGTGGTCGTCGAGCCAGTCGCACACGGCACGGTGGACGTCGGTGGTGATGAATCGGCGGGCGAGTCCGCGCTCGTCCGGTGGCGGCCGGTCCGCAGGCCCGGCGCGAGATTCGGTTCCGTCGACGGGACGGGCGTGGGGGCAATGGTCGTGGAGGACGTGTCGTTGATGCTGGCAGGCGTCGACAGCGAAGAGATCCCGGGCAGAACCTGGGTGATCAGACTGGCGACATCGACCGGCTGAGAGACGTGGAACTCGGCGTCTCGGATCACGTCGGTGATGTCGACCGGTGCAAGGGTCACGGTGGTCGACGCCCCCGTTCGATCGATCGCCATCACCCGCCCGACGCCGTGGTCGGTGAGGAACATCACCTTGCCGACGGCGAGCGACGACAGGTGCGGAGCCGAGCTGTTCAGTGTCCACACCGTGCCGTCGCCGCTCACCGAGCGAACAACTGAACTGCCTCCACCGACGATCACCACGTCGTCCTGCAGGTGAACGGATGGATCGGGCCGCGGCGCCAATCCGTACTGTGCATCGGCCACCGAGACCTTGCCGAGCTTGGTCGATCCACCGGAGCACGCCACGACAGCCACCGCCAGCACACCGCACGCCAACATCGCGTTGCCTCGTTTCACAGCGCCACCTCGGTCTGCTGACCGCCCAGGATGACCGGGAACGTGGTTTCCGGGAAGACGTCCGTGGTGACGTCGGCCGTCTCGTCGCCACCCCGAAGAACGAGCCCGATGCGCGTTGGCCGGAACGCGTCAGGCACCAAGAAGGTGACCGCAATGCGATGAGTCTCTCCCGGCTGGTACATCTGGAGTTGGTTGTCGGCCACTGGCTGGCGGAGGTAGCCGTCGCTGCGCGCCATGAAGAGCTCGACCGAGCCACGGAACGACAGCCCGAGATCCTTCACCACGGCCGTCGGTGACACGCTGACATCGGAGATGATCTGCAGCTCGCGCATCCCCGGGGGCACGTCTGCGCCGACATCGAACAGCCCGATCCGGTAGGCGATCGGGTGGATCGTCCACTCACCAGCTGTTGCGGGTGAGGCATCGATCGCGAACGTCGTCGGCTCGGGTGGATACAGCGGCACGGTCGATTCCTTGCCGAGAGGGATGCTCGATGCTGCCGAACCTCGCGACCCGATGAACAGTGCGGCGTCGTCGAGACTGAACGCGTCGACGTCGAGGAACTGCAGCGAGATGGGCGTGGGTACACCTGGCGCCACGGTGCCGTCGCCGTCGATGATGCCCGTGAACGATCGACCGCCGGAGACGAGCAGCTCGCTGAAGGTGAACGTCGCCGGAATGTCGAGCAGTCCCGCGGCGGCGCCTGCCGCGCTCGGTGACGCCGTCTGGTCGGCAGAATCGGCGGGGTGTTGGGTGAGCAACGTCGCTGTTCCATCGACGGTCGCTGTCTTGTCGACGGGATCCCAGCGAACGTGGTTCGGTGTGTAGAGGAACCCGGGCACGTTGACCGAGCCGACGGTCAACGCGACATCGATCGGCTTCGCCGCTGTACTCGCAGACGTGACCGGGCTCAGAACGGGGATCGGTGCCGGTGTGCTGGGGGCTCGGCCGGCCTCCACCACCGGGAGATTGAAATCGAGGGCGACGCGCTCGATCAGCTCCGGATGAAGGGTTCCGACAGCCTTCGGCGACAGGCTGGCGACGAGCAACTCATAGTCACCTTCGATCGCGGCCGGGATCGGGAACTCGATCCAATTGCCCGCGGTGGCCGTCCAACTCACCGGCGCGACGCCGTCGCTGCTCTCGAGTCGGTCGACGACATTGCCATCTGGGTCTCGCAGCGTGAGATGTTCGATTGGGTAGAAGCCGTTGACCGGATCTTGTACCGCGGCGAACTCGTCGAAGTCGAGCCGGAGGATTCGTTGGCCTGCGGCCGCCTGCGCATCGAGGTCGAGCTGACCCGCCAGGATCTGTCCGCCCGTGACGTGCACCGAGTATTTGCCGATGGTGGCCCAGCCATCCAGGGGGATGGTGGCCGGCCGCCAGCCGTGCGCCAGTTGACCATCGCGCAGTTGGATCGACGGGGATTCCTCATCGTCTTTGCCCCACGTGATCGAGCCGTCCGTGAACGGATCGCTGTCGACGCCCGCGAAGCTGACCGTGGTCTCGGTCGTCGTCTGCGGCGGCACGTCGATTGCGTTTCCGATCATCGGCTGATCACCGGAGTGGAGGTGCAGGGTGGCGGGATACGTCGTCATGTTCCAATGCCCGCCGATGTTCTTCATCCGCAGAGCGAGCGACATGGCCTGGGCCGCCCGGTCGTACACCGCATCGCCGATCGTGATCAGGAATGCCCCGTATTGGAACGTCGCGTTCAGGGCGTGTTCGATCTGGCCGTTGGCCAGGAGGAGCGCTGTCGTCGTTGGAGCCTGTGCTGCCCGGTCGGAGCCGGAGGTGAACGATGTATTCGTGCAGCCGCCGAGCAAGGCGGTCAGACCGATGACCACCAAGCGACGAACGCGGATGGGTCGTGTCATGGTCCGTCGTCCCCCGTGGTCGAGACGACGCAGCCGGCTCCGCTCGCCGCTGGTTGGGGTCCGGCCGTGGGCTGGACGCTGTCGACGACCACCGCCGCATCGGTTGCTTCGACGCCATCGGGTTGGCGGGCTGCCTTGTTGGCATCCGGGTCTGGCGGTCGTGCGACATCACGTTCGAGCGGTTGACTCGGGATCTCCACGGTCGTCATCGAGGGTCCGGGGCGCTGTCTGGCACCCGCCCCCGCATATGGATCATGTCCCACCGAAGGTTCTGCGGTGTCGGCGCCGACGGTGGCGCACTGCGTCGTCTGAACGGGAGCAGGCGCGACTGTCGTCGTCGGCGCGCTTGTCGGCGCCGACATCTCGCGTCCCGAACACGATGCCAGCAGCATCACGAACACGCCGCCGGCAGCCAACAGATGAGAGGACCGTGCGATGTTGCGCATTCGGCCGGTCGGTCGCGTCGGCACGGACGTGTGCGGGTTCATCGATGGGTCGCTCTCTCGCTGCGGACGTGCGATTGGTGGATTCCTTCAGTATGGACGAGAAGTGGTGCGCACGAATCGGGGAAACCCCTACCGTTCGATCACCTGACGGAACATGGTGACCGGTGCTCGTGCTGAGCGGGCCGTGCCAGCGCTACTGTTGCCGTCGTCCGACTCGGTCGGCAAGACGTTCCGCCAGCGTTGTCGGAACAGAAAGAGATGTCATGGCACACCGGGACTCCCTCTCTGCCGGCCTTGCAGTGGTCGTCGACCACGCCTGCGCCCTTGCGGATCCGAGCGAACGCGAGTTGATCAGCAGCTTCGTCGTTCACTTCTACGACGAGATCGACGACGACGAGCTCGCTGCCCGCCCGGCTGATCTCGCGGCAACGGCAGTCGCTCACTTGCGGTTCGGAACGGTGCGACAGCTGATCGAGACGCTGGTCGACGTCCGTGACGCGATCGATCCGACGCACTCGATGTTGATGGTCGTGACGGCCGACGCGCCGTTCATGGTGGACTCGATTCGACTCGTTCTCGAACGGCTCGGGCTCGAGATCCATCTGATGGTCCATCCGTGGCTCGATGTCACGCGCGATGGCAACGGAGCGCTCGTCGCCGTCGGTGCGGGATCTCAGCGCGAGGCGTGGACGCAGATCGAGATCACCCGCTGCTCGGCTGATGTCGCCGCACAGCTCGAATCGTCGGTGCGCGCGGCGATCGCCGATGTCCAACTCGTCGTGGGCGACAGCGTTGCGATGCGCGCCCGGGCGCACGAGCTGGCCGAGGAACTGGCCGAGAGTCCTGCCGAGGGTCATACAGCCAGCGAGGGCGATCAGGTCGCCAAGTTGCTCGGTTGGCTGGGCCGCCAGAACTTCGTCTTCCTCGGTGCAGCGTCGTACCGCGTCGGCGCGGCGGCCGACGATGGTTTCAGCGTGATCGACGGCTCTCAGCTCGGCCTGCTGCGGGCCGGCGGAGCGATCGATCCGGTCTATGCAGGTGGTGATCAGCTCGTCTCGATCGCACGTGCCGATGTCGAGGTCGATGTGCACCGTCACGCCCGCCCGGTGTGCATCGCGGTGCGGCGCATCGGTTCGGATGGCGCTGTTGTCGGCGAGGAGCGGTTCATCGGGCTGTTCGCGGCGGCGGCCTACCGAGCGTCGGTCACGACGATTCCGTTGATCCGCGAACGAGTGGCGTCGATCCTGCAGCGCAGCCGTTTCGATGCATCGAGTCACACCGGCCGAGCCTTGCGCTCGGTGCTCGAGACATTCCCTCGCGACGAGATCTTCGAGATCGGACGCGACGAATTGGCCGAGGTCGCGATGCTGATCGTCGGGCTGCAGGAACGGTCGCTGGTGCGCGTCGTCGAGCTCCGTTCGCCGGCCAGCGGTTGGCAGACGCTGGCTGTCTACCTGCCCCGCACTCGATTGGCCCCGGAGACACCGCAGCGGATCGCCGAGCTCGTCGCCCGCTCGATGGGCGCATCGCGGATGGAGTTCGACACCTTCATCAGCACGAGCCCGCTCGGTCGGGTGACCGTCGAGATCCGGCGCTCGACGCTGGTGACGAACGCCGATCTCGATCGCTTGACAGCGGAGGTCGATCTCCTCACTCAACGGTGGGAGGACCGGCTGCGTCATTCGCTGGCGACGACGGTCGGCGACGCCGAAGCGGCGCGTCTGGCGGCGTTGACGGCGGTGGGACTTCCACTCGACTACACGTCGGTGACCGCGCCAGAGATGGCGGTCGTCGACCTCACGATGATCGACGGCCTGCTCGCCGGCGATGAGCTGACCGCCACGGCATTCGTCGCCGCACCGGACCTCGCACCGGATGAACGACGGCTGCGCATCTACCGGCGCGGCGCGTCCTTGACGCTTGCCGAACTGTTGCCGCTGCTCGATCAACTCGGTCTGCAGGCACTCGACGAGCGACCGTTCTCGTTGCACATCGGCGGCACGATCATCTCGCTGTACGACGTCGGGGTGCGGCTCTCGGCGGCCGGCGCGACGCCGCTGGTTCTCGACGAGGTGCAGGCGACGTTTCGGCAGTTGCTGGCCGGGACCGTCGAGCCGGATGGACTCAACCGATTGGTGCTCGTGGCAGGCCTTTCCGCGCGCGATGTCGAGATCGTGCGGGCGTACACGAAGTACATGCGCCAGACCACCACGCCGTTCAGCCAGCAGTACATCGAATCGACGTTGGCCAAGCATCCGCACGTGGTCGACGCGATCGTCGCGTTGTTCACGTCTCGATTCGGGTTCGACACGGTGCACGCCTCGGCCGCCGACCGTGACGCGGCGACGTCGGCGATTCGATCCGAGCTCGACACGGGCTTGGAAGCGATTCCCAGCCTCGACGAGGATCGGATCTGTCGCACCCTCGCCGAACTGGTGATGGCGACGACACGCACCAACGCATTTCGGCCCGGGGCGGGCGGCGGCAAGCGCGACGTCATCGCCCTGAAGTTCGATCCGTCACGGGTGCCCGACCTTCCGCTGCCACGGCCGATGTTCGAGATCTGGGTGTGCTCACCGCGAGTCGAAGGTGTTCACCTCCGTGGCGGCCGCATCGCCAGAGGCGGCATCCGCTGGAGCGATCGGCGTGAGGACTTCCGTACCGAGGTGCTCGGTCTGATGAAGGCGCAGATGGTCAAGAACGCGGTCATCGTGCCGGTCGGTTCGAAGGGTGGTTTCGTCGTCAAGCGGCCGCCCGGCGATGGCGATGCGCTGCGGGCCGAGGTGGTCGCGTGCTACCAGGAGTTCATCGGTGGCCTGCTCGATCTCACCGACAACATCGTGGCCGGTGACATCGTTCCACCGCCGCACACGATGCGCTACGACGGGGACGATCCGTATCTCGTCGTCGCCGCCGACAAGGGCACGGCGACGTTCAGCGACATCGCCAACCAGATCTCTGACGATTACGACTTCTGGCTCGGTGATGCGTTCGCCTCAGGCGGCAGCGTCGGCTACGACCACAAGGTGATGGGCATCACCGCCCGCGGTGCGTGGGAGAGCGTTCGTCGTCATGCCCGCGTGCTCGGCCGCAACGCCGACACCGACCCGCTGACGGTGGTGGGTGTGGGTGACATGTCGGGCGACGTGTTCGGCAATGGGCTGCTGCGGTCGCCGCACGTCAAGCTGATCGCAGCATTCGACCACCGCCACATCTTCTTGGACCCCGATCCTGATCCGCAACGCTCGTTCGACGAGCGGCTGCGCTTGTTCGCCCTGCCGCGTAGCAGTTGGGCGGACTACAACGTGCGGCTGATCAGCGCCGGTGGCGGAGTGTTCGCCCGCTCGGAGAAGTCGATCGCGCTGTCATCGCAGATCCGCAAACGGCTGGGCACCGAGGAGTCGGAGATGAGCCCGATCGCGCTGATCTCGGCGATCCTGCGCGCGCCGGTCGACGTGTTGTGGAATGGTGGCATCGGCACGTACGTCAAGGCGTCGACCGAGAGCAACGCCGATGTCGGCGACCGCGCCAACGACTCGCTGCGCGTCAACGGTGGCGAGCTGCGTTGTCGCATCGTCGGCGAAGGAGGCAACCTCGGATTCACGCAACGAGGTCGGGTCGAGTTCGCGTTGGCGGGTGGTCTGATCAACACCGATGCGATCGACAACTCGGCAGGCGTCGACTGCAGCGACCACGAAGTCAACATCAAGATCTTGCTCAACGGCCTGGTCCAGCGCGACGAACTGTCGCTGCCCGACCGCAACGCGCTGCTGGCATCGATGACCGACGAGGTCGGCGAACTGGTCCTCGATGACAACCGTGCTCAGACGATGGCGCTGACCATTGCTCGCAAGCAGGCACTGGCGATGGTCAACGTGCACGCTCGGTATCTGCACTCGCTGGAGGCCGAGGGTTGGCTCAATCGGGCCCTCGAGTTCCTTCCGACCGATCGCCAGATCGCCGAGCGGCAGGCCAACGGTCAGGGGCTGACCACCCCCGAGTTCTCCGTCCTTCTGGCCTACACGAAGAACGCGAACGCGGTCGAAGTGTTGGGCAGCGACCTTCCCGACGACGGCTACCTGCAGGCTGAACTGGTCCGCTACTTCCCGAAGGCGATGCAAGACCGCTACCCGGCCGAGATCCGTGCGCATCAGCTGCGCCGTGAGATCGTCACCACCCAACTCGTCAACCAGATGGTCAACCTGTCGGGAATCTCCTTCGATCACCGGGTGACCGAGCAGAGCGGCGCCGCGATCACCGACATCGCCCGCGCCTGGTTGGCCTCGCGAGACATCACCCGTCTCCCATCGCTGTGGGACCAGATCGAAGGACTGGGCACCGATGTCAAGCTCGACGTCCAGCTCGAACTGTTGATGGAAGCACGGCGAATGACCGAACGCGGCGTGCTCTGGATCCTGCGTCGGCGGCGGGCACCGATCGACATCGCGGCCACGGTCGCCGAGTTCGCGGGGGCGATGGAGGCGCTGTCGACGACGTACGCCGATGTGCTGCGCGGACAGCTGAGCGCGATGACCCACTCGACATGGGCCGGCCGCCTGGCTGCCGGTGTGCCCGAGTCACTCGCCGAACGTGCTGCCGTCTGGCCGGTGCTGCACACGGCGTTCGACGTCATCGACATCGCCAACCGCTGCGACGCCAAGCCGCTCGCCGTCGCCGGCCTCTACTGGCACCTGTTCGACGCGCTCGACGTGCTGTGGTTGTGGGACGGCGTGGGTGCGCTGCCACGGTCGACGCGCTGGGAGACCCAGGCCCGTTCGGCGTTGCGCGACGATCTGCTGAGCGGGCTCGCCGATCTCGCCGAAGACGTCCTCGTGTCAGGGGTCGCGGTCGAGGACTGGCTCTCGAACAACGAGCGAGCCGTCAGCCGCGTGGTCGCGATGTTCAACGAGGTGCGCCGCAGCGACACCTTCGACATCACGACGCTGACGGTCGGACTGCGCCAGCTGCGCAACCTGTCATGACGCGTCGGTGAGCAACGCCCGGGCATCGGCGACCAGATAGATCGAGCCGGTCACCACGATCTGATCGTCGGTGGCGGCGTCGGCCAGCGCCGATCTGAGTGCGTCGCCGATATCGGGCACCGCGGACGCCACGAGTCCGAGCGCGGCTGCCGCTTCGACCAGTTCCTCGGCCGACCGTGCCCGCTGCGTTGGCGGCGTGCAGGTGATGATCGCGTCGAATGTCGCGGCGTCGACGGCCTCCAACATCGCCGTCGGATCGCGTCCGGCCAGCACCCCGATGATCAGGATTCGGCGTCCTTCGCTGGGAAGGTCGTCGCGCAGTGCTTTCGCCAGCGCCCGTGCTGCGTCAGGGTTGTGGGCCCCGTCGACGATGACCCGCGGGTGCGTGTGCACGGTCTCGAGGCGAGCCGGCATGCGCACCGCGGCAAGGCCGGTGGCAGCTGCGGCAGGCGTGAGTGCTCGTCCGATGAACGCGCTGGCGCCGGCGACGGCGAGCGCGCAGTTCGCTGCCTGATGAGCGCCTCGGAGGGGGAGGGCCAGGCCCGTCAGCGATTGGAGTGGGGTGCTGACGCTCACGACGCGACCGGAATCCACCGCTTCGTCGCCGTCGATGTGGATCTCGTCGTCGAGACGCCAGACCGTCGATGGGTGCTGGTTGCGGAACTCGTCCTGCAATCGCGGCTCGATCGCTCCGAGCACGAGATGCGCGCCACGCTTGACGATGCCCGCCTTCTCCTGCGCGATCCGCAGCTGCCAATCGCCCTCACCGCTCGTGTGATCGAACCCGATGTTGGTGACGACGGCGACACGGCCATCGGCGATGTTGGTCGCGTCGAAACGTCCGAGGACGCCGACCTCGATCACCGCGACGTCGACCCGGCGTTCTGCGAACCACGAGTACGCCGCGCCGGTGAGGACCTCGAACGGCATCAATCGATCGCCCAGGTCTTCCTCGGCGGCCTTCATCGCCGTCAGCGTCCGGGCAAGGGAGTTGTCGTCGATGTCGACGTCGTCGAGCCGGAACCGCTCGTTGTAGCGCGACAGGTGCGGGCTGGAGTACGTGCCGACGTGAAGACCTTCGGCCATCAGCAGGCGGGTGATCATCCGCGACGTGCTGCCTTTGCCGTTCGTGCCGCTGACGTGGATGATGGCGAGGCCGGCCTGCGGGTTGCCGAGCAGGTCGGCGAAGCGGCGCATTCGATCGAGCGAGAGGTCGACGGCGCCCGTGCGACCCGATCGTGCAGCCCATGTGTTGTAGTCGATGTGTCCCTCGACGTATTCGAGTGCCGCCGCGATTTTCATGCAGGAACAAGTCTGGCGCGCTAGGCGTCGTGCTTGCGCATCTGCACGTGCTGGAACCCGAATCGACCCTTGATGCACAGGTTGCCGGACGTGACCGAGTGATCGAGAGGAGAGCTGACCTTGACGATCTCGTTGCCCTGGGTGTGCAGCGTGAGCGTGCAGCCGACGCCACAGTACGGGCAGATCGTGTCGGTGGTGCGTTGCGCCTCTTCGTCCCACGTACCCGTTTCACGCATGTCGTGTTCGGTCTTGAACATCAACGCGCCCGTCGGGCAGACAGCGATGCAGTTGCCGCAGTAGACACACGCCGACTCGGGCAACTCGACGTCGAATTCGGTGCTGATGTGGGCGCCGAACCCGCGGCCGGCAACGGCGATCGCGAAAGTGTTCTGCCACTGCTCGCCGCACGCGTCGACGCACTTGTAGCAAAGTATGCAGCGCGAGTAGTCGCGCACGTAGAGATCGTTGTCGACCTTCACCGGCTGCTTCACGGTCTTGGCTGCATCGCCGAAGCGATCGGTGTCGGCGCCGTACTGCTCGACCCAATCGGCGACCTTCGGGGCTGCGGAGAGATCGACCGACGAGCTGAGCAGTTCGAGCACCATCTTGCGCGAGTGTCGGGTGCGTTCGGTGTCGGTGTGCACCACCATGCCGGCCTCGACCTTGCGTGAACAGGCTGGGACGAGCACGCGGTTGTTCTCGACCTCGACGACGCAGACACGGCAGGCGTTGACGGGGTCGAGCGTGTCGCCGTAACAGAGCGTGGGGACATCCGTGCCGACGGACTTGCACGCGTCGAGGATCGTTGCGCCTTCCGGCACCTTGACATCGGCTCCGTCGAGGTTCAACGTGACGGCGCGGCGCGGCATCGCGACCGATGTCTCGCGCTGGTTCGATTCGACGTGGGTCATGTCAACACACCCAACCGATCGATCGCGGATTCGATTGCGCTCCACGCAGTCTGACCGAGCCCGCAGATCGATGCGTCGCGCATCGCGATCCCGACGTCGCGCAACGCGACCATGTCGGTGGCGCGGGAGGCAGCATCGCCGGACTTGGTCGTGAGGCGGATGAGCGTTTCTTCCTGGCGGACGGTGCCGACGCGGCACGGCACGCACTGGCCGCAGGATTCGTCGCGGAAGAAGGCCGCGATGCGGCGCAGGAACGTGCCCATCTCGACCGTCTCGTCGAGCACCATCACGACGCCGGATCCCAATGTCGTGCCGTGGGCGCGTGCCCCTTCGAGCGTCATCGGGAAGTCGATCTCGTCGCCGCGGACGAATGATCCGGCAGCGCCGCCGAGCAGGACCGCCTGCACGATGTGGCCAGCGCCGACGCCGCCGGCGAGCCCGATCAGATCACGCAACGTCGCGCCGTACGGCACCTCGTAGACGCCGGGTCGTTGCACGTTGCCGGAGATGCAGAAGATCTTCGTGCCGGTCGAGCCCGCGGTTCCGATGGCGGCGAACGCGGCGCCACCGCGCAGCATGATCGGCAACACGTTGACGAGGGTCTCGACGTTGTTGACCACTGTTGGCTTGCCGAACAGGCCGACCTCGACCGGGAACGGTGGCTTGCTGCGCGGCTCGCCGCGGTAGCCCTCGATCGAGTTGAAGATCGCCGTTTCCTCGCCGCAGATGTACGCGCCGGCGCCGCGGACGATCTCGATGTCGAACGCGAAGCCGAAGCCCATCACATCGTCGCCGAGGAAGCCGTGCAGGCGAGCCGTCTCGATCGCGTGCTGGAGATGTTCGCGTGCGCGTGGATACTCGCCCCGCAGGTACACGTAACCGCGCTCGCAACCGGTGGCGAATGCGCAGATGGTCATCGCCTCGATCAGTGAGTACGGGTCGCCCTCGATGATCACGCGATCCTTGAACGTGCCTGGCTCGCTCTCGTCCGCATTGCAGACGAGGTAGTGGGTGCGCACCGGTTGGCCGGCGACCGAGCCCCACTTGCGGCCCGCTGGGAACGCCGCACCGCCGCGCCCGAGGAGGTTCGATTCGGTGACCTCGCGGATGACATCGGCAGGCCCCATCGCGACCGCGGCGCGCAGCGCGGCGTAACCGCCGTGGGCGCGGTAGTCGTCGATCGATGCCGGGTCGACGACGCCGACGCGTTGCAACAGAACGAGGCCGTTGTCGGTGGAGGCGTCCTCGGCCTGGGGCACAGCCGCGACGACGGCTGCCTCGGCAGCAAGTCCGCGAGCGCCACTGCGGATCGCGACGGCGACATCGGCGGCGGTGGCCGGAGCGATGACGGCTTCGTGGGCGGGTTCGCCCGCATCGGTGACCAGCACCGCCGGGCCGCGCTCGCACAGGCCGAGGCAGGGGCTGGGACGCCAGACTGCACGGCCGCCGCGCTGGTCGGGCAGGCCGCACTGGGCTTCGACCGCATCGAGCAAGGCTCCGGCGCCGAGCGTCTGGCACGCGAGATCGGCGCACACGTGAACGACCGTCGGCGGCTGTTCCTCGAGGGCGAACATCGCGTAGAACGTCGCCACGCCATACGCCTCAGCGGGCGGGACGTCGAGACGGCGGCACAGCTCGCCGAGCCCACCGGGACTGATCCAGCCGACGCGGTCCTGCAGCGCGTGCAACGACGGCAGCAACAGATGGCGCAGCGCGTCGGCGCGGTGAGCGCCGCCGTGCTGGCGCTCCCAGCCCTCGGCCACCAGTGATGTGCCAAGGACGGCATCGAGCGCCTGGACCTCGGCGAGTGTCGGCTCGGCGTCGGGAAAGCGGAGATCCACGAGCTATTCGCCTGCCACCGGCAACGGCTCGAACGCCGGGGCACTCAGCTTGTCGATGCGGATGGCCGATGCCTTGAACTCGGCCGTGCCCGACTTGGGGTCGTTGGCTTCGATCGTCAACACGTTGACGTCGACTTCGTCGGGGAAGTGGAACGTCATGAATGCGAGTCCGGGTCGCAGGTGGGAGTCGAGGCGAACGGGTGCCTCGATCGAGCCGCGGCGCGATGTGATGCGGACAGTCTCGCCTTCGTCGATGCCGAGACGCATCGCGTCGTCAGGGTTCAGGTCCAACGTCTCACCCTGTCGCATCGGTGACGCGATCGCCGATGACTGCACGCCGGTGTTGTACGAATCGAGGCGACGACCGGTCGTGAGGCGGATCGGGAACTCGTCGCTGAGCTGATCGACCGGGCCGGCCCACGGCACCGCACTGAACGGCGCGAGGCGGCCGCGATCAGCCGGGTTCTCGGCCCACAACCGGCCGTGAAGAAATGACGGCTCGAGTGTGTCGTTGGAGGGACACGGCCACTGGATGCCCCCGAGCTCTTCGAGACGGGCGTATGACATGCCGGTGTGCATCGGCGACAGCGAGCGCAGTTCGTTCCAGATCGATTCGGCATCGGGATAGTCCCACTCGTGACCCATCCGGCGGGCCAGCTCGATGATGATCGCGGTGTCGTCACGGGCGCCTTCCGGGCCGTCGATCGCTTTGCGGCAACGCTGCACGCGCCGCTCGCTGTTGGTGACGGTGCCTTCGGTTTCGCACCACGCCGCGGTGGCAGGGAACACGACGTCGGCGAGTTCGGCGGTCTTGGTCATGAAGATGTCCTGGACGACCATGTGCTCGAGTCCTTCGAGGATGTGGATCGCGTGGCCGCTGTCGGCTTCGGACTGGGCCGGGTTCTCGCCGATCACGTAGAGCGCCTTCTGCTCCTTGCGTTCCATCGCTTCGAACTGCTGGGTCAGGTGACGGCCGTGGTGGTTCGGGATCGAACAGTTCCAGGCACCTTCGAACTTCAGGCGGATGTCGTCTTCGAGGATGTCCTGGAAGCCGGGGAACTTGTTCGGGATCGCGCCCATGTCGCCGCCACCCTGCACGTTGTTCTGTCCGCGCAGCGGGTTGATGCCGGCGCCGTACCGGCCGACGTGGCCGCAGAGCAGGTTGAGGTTGATCAGCGACAGCACGTTGTCGACCCCGTTGTGGTGTTCGGTGATGCCGAGCGTCCAGCACATCTGAGCTCGGTCGGCCTGGGCGAAGGCGTGGGCGACTTCGCGGATCGCATCGGCAGGCACACCGGTCGTTGCTTCCGCGCGCTCCAGCGTCCACGGTTCGACCGCGGCGCGGTAGTCGTCGAAACCTGTTGTGGAGCCCTCGACGAAAGCGCGGTTGTGGAGGTCGGCGGCGATGATCTCGCGGCCGATGGCGTGGGCCAGGGCGATGTCGCTGCCGACGTGCAGACCGAGCCAGCGATCGGCCCATCGGGCGGATGCCGTGCGGCGCGGGTCGACCACGAACAGCTTGGCGCCGTTGCGGATGCCCGTGAGCACGTGATGGAAGAAGATCGGGTGCGCGAGACGCGCGTTGGATCCCCAGAGGATGATGACGTCGGTTTCCTCGATCTCACGGTATGAGGAGGTGCCGCCACCGGCACCGAAGACTGTGGCCAGACCGACCACGCTGGGAGCGTGTCAAGTTCGGTTGCAGGAGTCGATGTTGTTCGTGCCGAGGACTTGGCGAGCGAACTTCTGGGCGAGGAAGTTCATCTCGTTCGTGGCCTTCGAGCACGAGAAGATGCCGATGCCGTTCTCGCCGTGTTGATCCACGACCGAGCGGAACCCGGCCGCAGCGCGGTCGAGTGCCTCATCCCATGTCGCGGGGCGGAGGACACCGTTGTCGCGAACGAGCGGCTCGGTGATCCGCGTCAGCGGAGCGGTTGGTGTGCGGGTCGATTTCATGTCACCTCCCTCCGGCGGTCTGGGGGCTGGCGGATCGCGTCAGCGGGGTACGGCGCCGAGCATGCGCGCGGCTTCGAGCGTGTTCTCCAACAGGCAAGCGATGGTCATCGGACCGGTGCCTCCGGGCATCGGTGTGATCGCACCGGCAACCGCCTGGACGTTGTCGAAGTCGACGTCGCCGACGATGCCGGCTTCGGTGCGGGACACGCCCACGTCGATGACGGTTGCGCCGGGCTTGACGTGATCGGCGGTGATCAGTCGGGCGATGCCGGCCGCGCCGATGATGATGTCGGCCTCGCGGCAGACGGCGATGAGGTCCTTCGTGCGCGAGTGGGCGAGCGTCACTGTTGCGTCGATGCCTTTGCGGGCGAGCAGCACGGCGAGCGGGAGGCCGACCAGGTTCGAGCGTCCGATGACGACGGCGCGCTGACCGGATGTCGCGACTCCGTAGCGCTCGAGCAGTCGCAGCACGCCTTTCGGCGTGCACGGCACGTGGCCCTCGCGGCCGCGCATCAGCCGGCCCATGCTGCGCTCGGTGAGGCCGTCGACGTCTTTTTCGGCAGGCACGAGATCGAGGACGGCTTCCTCGTCGAGCCCGGCCGGCAGTGGCAGCTGCACCAGGATGCCGTGCACCATCGGATCGGCCGCGAGTTCGCGGACCGCTGCTTCCACCTCGGCCTGCGTTGCGTCGGGGCCGAAGCCGACGTGCTTGGACGTCATGCCTGCTTCGGCGGCCTTCTTGTGCTTGCTGCGCACGTAGATCTGGCTCGGCTTGTCGTCGCCGACGAGCACGGTGGCAAGGCACACGTGCGGGTTGCCGAGCGCTTCGATCTCGGCCCGCAGGCGAACGACGGTCTCGTCACGCAGCAGGTTGCCGTCCATGAAGATCGCCCCACCCGGGGTGCGCTTCGGCTCGGCGTTGACGGAATCCGGGGCGCTCGTGTCGGTGCTCATCTCAGGACAGGTTACTGATGACGCCGTTGGCATCGATGTCGATGTGGTGCGCCGCGGGGTCACCGCCGAGACCGGGCATCGTGCGCATGTCGCCGCAGATCGGATAGATGAATCCGGCGCCGACCGAAGCCCGGACCTCGCGGACCGGCAGCGTCCAGCCCGTCGGAGCACCCTTCAGTGAGGCGTCGGACGAGATCGACAGGTGGGTCTTGGCGATGCACACCGGCAGATGGCCGAAGCCGTTCTTCTCGTAGTTGGCGAGCTGGCGGTTGGCCGTGGCCGAGTACTCGACCTTGGCTGCGCCGTACACCTTGGTTGCCACCGTCTCGATCTTCGTCTTCAGCGATGCTTCGGAGGGATAGAGCACCTGGAAGTTGGACGGTTCGGCGGCAGCCTCGGCAACGGCTTCAGCCAGGTCGGTCGCGCCCTTGCCACCTTCGGCGAAGTGACGGCAGACGGCGACGCGCGCACCCATTGATTCGGCGATCTCGCGGATCGCGGCGTGCTCGGAGTCGAAGTCTCCGGGGAACGCGTTGATCGCGACGACTGGCGAGACGCCATGGATGCGGATGTTCTCGATCTGCTTGCGCAGGTTCGCGCCGCCCTCGTGCACCTCGTCGGGGTTCTCCTTGAGGAGGTCGGGTGGCAACGGCTTGCCGGCGACGATCTTGTGCTTGCCGCTGTGAGCCTTGAGGGCGCGCACGGTGGCGACGATGACGGCGGCATCGGGCGCGAGGCCGGACGCACGGCACTTGATGTTGAAGAACCGTTCTGCACCCATGTCGGCGCCGAAGCCGGCTTCGGTGATGAGGTAGTCGCCACCGTGGATGCCGATCTGATCGGCGATGATGCTGGAGTTGCCGTGGGCGATGTTGCCGAACGGGCCGGCGTGCACCAACACGGGCGTGCCTTCCAGGGTCTGCATCAGGTTCGGTTTGAGTGCGTCGCGCATGATGGCGGCCATCGCGCCGGCGCCCTTCAGGTCTTCGGCCGTGACCGGGTCACCCGACTTCGTGTAACCGACCACGATGCGGCCCATCCGGGCCCGCATGTCGGCCAGCGACGTGCAGAGCGCGAAGATCGCCATGACCTCGGATGCCGCCGTGATGTCGAAGCCGGTCTGGCGAGTGACGCCGTCTTCCTTGGTGCCGAGACCGATCACGATGTTGCGCAGGGCGCGTTCGTTGATGTCGAGCACCCGGCGCCACGTGATGTTGTCCATGTCGAGGCCCAGCTCGTTGCCCTGGTGCAGGTGGTTGTCGAGCACGGCAGCGAGCATGTTGTGGGCCGAGGTCACGGCGTGGAAGTCGCCGGTGAGGTGCAGGTTGAGCAGCTCCATCGGGATGACCTGGCTGTAGCCGCCGCCGGCCGCCCCGCCCTTGATGCCGAACGTGGGGCCCATCGAGGGCTGACGGATCGCGATCACGCTCTTCTTGCCGATGTGCTTGAAGGCCTGGCCGAGGCCGACGGTCGTGGTCGTCTTGCCCTCGCCGAGCGGTGTCGGGGTGATGGCCGAGACGACGACGTACTTGGCCTTCGGGCGATCGGCGAGTTCTTCGATCGCGGCCAACTTGATCTTGGCCAGGGAGTCGCCGTATGGCTCGATCAGATGCGGTCCGATCCCCATCTGGGCTGCGATGTCGAGCAGCGGCTGCAGCGGCGCGGCCTGGGCGATTTCGAGATCAGATGGAAAGCCCATGATGGCTCACTCCTGCGTTGTCGATGGCGGCTGACTGTGCGCCGTTGGGGTCGATGCTGGTGTTGTCGAGAAACGTGGCACCGCCGCCCACTGCGCACTGCCATGCAACCGTGTTCGCGACCTGGTTGAACGTGAAGACGTGGAGTGCCGCGATGTCGAGGGACTCGAACTGATCGGCCAGCGGGACGAGCGCGTCCATCGGGTCGTAGCCTCCCGGTGCGGCGAGCTTGCTGACGACCGCGCGGTTCTTCTTCAGGTACCGCAGCGAAGCGCCGACGCCGAGGCGCATGCCCGTGGTGAGCAGTTTGGCCGTGTCGATCACACCTGGGATGCCGAGGTGGATCGGCAGGTGCAGCCCGGTGGCGCGATGCTCGCCGACCCAACGCGTGATGGTGGCGGAGTCGAAGCACATCTGGGTCGACACCCAACCGCCGAGGCCGGCGTCGTCGAGCATCCGCTGCTTGGCGAGGAGGGCTGCGTCGAGCGCCGGTGTGGGGATCAGCGCGTGACCGTCGGGGTAGCCGCCGAAGCCGATGCGGGCCAGGCCGGAATCAGCGTCGATGAGCGCCTGCATGAACGTGCCGGCTTCGAGATAGGGACCGAACGGGTCAGGAGCATCACCACCGATGACGAACGCATCGCGGACCCCGTGGTCCTTGAGCCAAGCGGCGATCGAGGCCACGTGCTCGGGCCCTTCGACCATCCGCGCGGCGAGGTGCGGGATGACCGTGTGGCCGAGGTCGATCAACTGCGCGGCCATGTCGAGCGTCGCCTGGATGTCCTTGACCGGCGAGGCCGTGACCGACACCGTGGAGTGAGCGGGGAGGTGCTCGAACTGCAGGTGCGCCTTCGGTGTCGGCATCATCTCGAGGTGAGCGTGACCGACGCGATCGATGATGATCGGCGCGATCTCGATTTCGCGGCCCGTGTCCGCATCGGTGTGGCGGACCCCGTGCTGAGCCGCGTGCTTCGATTTCCCGAACAGTGCCATTGCTGCCTCCGGATCTGGTGCGTACCCGATTCACGGAACGCCTGTGCTGGTTACCACCATACAACATCAATCCGCATCGTGGAAGGGGCGCGCGCCGAGAATTTTGGCAGCCACCCGCGGCAATCGGGTCCGCCGTGGACCGCCGTGGTGGCCGACCGCGCCGGGTTGGCCTGGCTGTCGAAGGCGGATCCGGCGCGGTCCGTGGGACGGGCCGAGCGACGGGCAGCGGCTGGCGTCCCCGGACGCCAAACGTGGCTCGCCCGTTCGGTCGCGGCTACGCCGTTGCGGCGAGGGTCTCGACCAGAAGCTCGAGGGCGGCGACGGCGAAGGCGATCATGTTCTCGGCACGGTCGTCGAGCCCGGTGAGCACGTGCCGAGTCACAGCAGTCGGACCGGCGATCGCCAGCCAGCAGTGACCGGCGGGATCGCCGTACGGGTTCGGGGGACCGGCCGCGCCCGCCTCACCGATGGCCCAGGTCGATTCGAGGCGAACCGTCGTGCACTCGGCCAGATAGCGGGCAAACGCCTCGGTGGCGCCGCGCATGCCCGCTGGGACGGGAACCGCTTCGGCCATGAACGCCCGCACGGCGGCGCGGGTGTAGACCACGGATCCGCCCAGGTAGTACGCCGACGCTCCGGGCACCGACAGCAGCGATGCGGAGATCAGCCCGCCGGCGGAACCTTCGGCGACGCCGATCGTCTCGCGCCGGTCGCGCAGCAGTGCTCCGGCCTGGAGGCCGAGTTCGGTCAACCGTGGCGTCAGCATCGCAGGATTCCTGTCATTCGATCTTGGTGTCACTGAGCCGGCGCGCGGCCGCGACGACGGCGGTCTCGATGTCGGCGATGTCCGAGTCGCCGGGGAAGCGGTAGCTGGGGCCGTGGCAGTGGATCGCGGCGATGACCTCGCCATGGCTGTTGCGAACAGGTGCAGCAATCGAGGTGATGCCCATCTGGAACTCGTCGATCGTCCAGTCGAAGCCCTGTTTGCGGATCGTCTCCAGCCGTCGCTCGAGTTCGCTCGCCTTCGTCACGGTGTGTTCGGTGGACCGAACGAGATCGCCGCGCAGATAGGCGGTGATGCGCGCCTTCGGTTGATGGGCCAGCAACACCAGGCCTGACGACACGACATGGAGGGGAGCGCGCTCGCCGGTCCAGTCGCGGATCTGGACGGCGTTGTCGTTTTCGATGTGGTCGAGGTAGAGCACTTCGTCGCCTTCGAGGACGGACAGGCCGGCCGTCTCGTGGACGCGCTCGACGACCTCGGCCAGGAACGGCCGGGCCCGGCCGATGAGCGTGCTGTCGTTGCCGGCGGCAAGGCTGCTGACCGTCGGGCCGATCCGGTACGTCACGCCGTCATCCTGGCGGACCACCGCGTCGAGGTTCTCCAACGTTGCCAGCAGGCGAGCGACCGTGCTCACCGGCAATGCCACGCGGCGGGCGACATCGGTGATGCCGGCAGGCTCGGTGGCCACGGCGAGCAGCACCGAAAAGGCGCGCTCGATGGACTGGATTCCTGATCCTGCGCTGCCCATGGGGTCAATCTACCTCGGTGGTCGAGGTCGCTCGGATTGGGCGATGGCCCCTGAAAGCGGCGGTCCGGCAGGCGACGAAACCGCGAGCACGGAGGTCGGCACATTGGCTGGCAGAATGGATGCGCTGATTGACCACGGTTTCCACCATATAGTATCTTTCCGTATCGTGGATCACGCGGACCGACCGAAGGAGCCCTTCAATGGCCGATGACGACATCGTTCTTGCCGACCTGAGCGACGACGACCTCGTCGCGCAGATGCACGACGACTTGTACGACGGCATGGCTCCCGAGATCCGCGAGGGCACCAACATCTTGCTCGGCCGTGGGTGGGGTCCCGACCGTGTGCTCAATGACGCGTTGGTCGAAGGCATGCGCATCGTCGGCATCGACTTCCGCGACGGCATCCTCTTCGTTCCCGAAGTTCTGCTCGCCGCGAACGCGATGAAGGGCGGGATGGAGATCCTCCGTCCACTGTTGGCCGAGACCGGCGCCGAGCCGATCGGCAAGGTCGTCATCGGCACGGTCAAGGGTGACATCCACGACATCGGCAAGAACCTCGTCGCGATGATGCTCGAAGGTGCGGGGTTCGAAGTCATCGACCTCGGCATCAACACCGACGCCGCTCAGTTCCTCGCTGCACTCGACGAACACAAGCCCGACATCCTCGGCATGTCGGCGCTGCTGACCACGACGATGCCGTACATGAAGGTCGTCATCGACACACTCAGGGAGCAGGGTCGGCGGCTCGACCAGATCGTGCTCGTCGGCGGTGCACCCCTCAACGAGGAGTTCGGCAACGCGATCGGCGCCGATGCCTACTGCCGCGACGCCGCGGTGGCAGCAGAGACCGCGAAGGCTCTCGTCCAGGCACGTCGGGCGCAGATCCGCGCCGATGCCCTCAGCGTCTAGAGGCCGTCGTTGTCGCCGACCCCCGCGTCACGGTCGCACACCCGACGCCCCCTCGTCATCGCCTGCGGGGCGCTGACGGCTGACCTGCGCGCAGTCCTTGGCGCGGGCGGGCTGGGCGATGCGATCGAGGTGCAATACCTGCCCGCCAACCTGCACAACCGTCCACAACGGATCGTCCCTGAGTTGCGTCCGGTGCTGCTCGCCGCCGTCGACGCGGGCCGACCGGTGTTCGTCGCTTACGCCGATTGCGGTACGGGCGGGCTGCTCGACGCGCTGTTGGACGAATTCCCCGGCGTCGAACGGCTTCCGGGCTCGCACTGCTACGAGTTCTTCGCGGGATCCGATGCGTTCGCCGTGTTGCACGAAGCCGAACTCGGCACGCTGTATCTCACCGACTTCTTGGCAAAGCACTTCGATGCGCTGCTGTGGACGGGCCTCGGTCTCGACCGTCACCCCGAGCTGCGCGACATGTACTTCGCCAACTACACACGCGTTGTGCTGCTCGCACAGACCGACGACGACGCAGTCACCACTGCTGCGCAGGAAGCTGCCCGTCGACTCGGTCTCGCGTTCGAACACCGCCACGTCGGTCGCGACGGCCTCGGCCGACCCGTCACGGCGTGGGCATCGACAATCGGTCTGACGATTCGTTCCGGCCAACGGGTATCGGTCTGATGGCGCGGCGCGGCAACAGCAACGATCTCGTGATCATCACGTGGCGCGACATCCCCGCGCAGGTCAATGGTGGCTCGGGCGACAATCGCCATCAGCGGATCCTGCCTCAACGGTTCCAGGGCGCGATCGATCGGGCCGCGATGAAGGCCGGCAAGAAGACGTCGGGCGAGTACGTCGCCGAATGGAAGCGCAAGACCGTGCCGCTGCCCGCCGACTTCGATGGTGACGTCGAAGCCGCCGTGCTGGCCGAGGCAACGCGACTCGAGGATGCATATCCCACCACTCGACTCAAGCTGTACGTCGAGACCGGTGGCTGGGATCCGGACCGACCCGAACAAGAACGACTGTAAGGACGAACTCAGATGACCGACACCCTGCTCAGCTCCGCGACCAAAGAGGTCGTCATCGGTTGGGGCCGCCCGTTCGTGATGATCGGGGAGAAGATCAACCCCACCGGGCGCAAGCTGCTCGCCGAGGAGATGAAGAACGGCGACTACTCGCGCGTCGTCAAGGACGCGCTCGATCAGGTCGCGGCCGGCGCCCAGATGCTCGACGTGAATGCGGGCATCCCGCTGGCCGACGAGCCGGCGATGCTCGCCCACGCGATTCAGTTGGTGCAGTCGATCACCGACGTGCCCCTCTCGATCGACTCGTCGATCATCGAGGCGCTCGAGGCCGGGCTCGCGGTGTACCAGGGCAAGGCGCTCGTGAACTCGGTGACGGGTGAGGAAGCCGTGCTCGAGCGGGTGCTGCCACTCGTCAAGCGTTATGGCGCAGCGGTGGTCGCGATCTCCAATGACGAGACCGGCATCTCCGAAGATCCCGATGTCCGGTTCGAGATCGCCAAGAAGATCGTGAACCGCGCAGCGGACTTCGGCATCCCCGCCAGCGACGTCGTCGTCGACCCGTTGGTGATGCCGATCGGGGCGGTGGCCGGCGCGGGTCTGCAGGTCTTCAGGCTCGTCCGCCGCCTGCACGAAGAACTGCACGTCAACACGACGTGTGGTGCCTCCAACGTCGGCTTCGGCCTGCCCAACAAGCACGTGATCAGCGGCACGTTCCTGGCGATGGCCATGAGCCACGGCATGACCTCGGCGATCACCAACCCGATGCACGCCGATGTCAAGAACGCGATCATGGCCGGCAACGTGATGTGCGCGACCGACCCGAACTGCGCGAGCTGGATCCAGGCCAATCGCGATCCGGGCAACATCCAAGAGGGTGAAGCATCGGGCCGCCGTGGTGGCCGGCGCGCCCGCGTCGGCGGCGACGGGACCGCACCGGTCTGACCGGGGTCACATGCCAACAGTTGTCTTCACACCATCAGGTCGACGCGGCGACGTCGAAGCGGGTTGCACGGTGCTCGATGCCGCGCGCCGCCTCGGCGCGGACCTGGATTCGGTGTGTGGCGGCCGTGGCATCTGCGGACGGTGTCAGGTCGTCCCGACGTTCGGTGAGTTCTCCAAGCACGGCATCAGCAGCGACCCGTCGCACCTCACCCCGATCGGGTCGACCGAGGACGACTACCACGGACGGCGTGCCCTGGAGTCCGGCGGTCGGTTGGGTTGTGCGGCGAAGATCCTCGGCGACGTCCTGATCGACGTTCCTCCGGCCAGCCAGATGCACCGCCCCGTGATCCGCAAGTCGGTGGACCTGACCGGCCTGGTCATCGACCCGATGGTGCACCCGTATTACGTCGACGTGCTCGCCAACGACCTCGGTGGCGATCGCAGCGATCTCCGGCTGCTGACCGACGCGCTCACGGAGCAGTGGGGCCTGCCGACTCTCGAGATCTCGATGAACGCGCTGCGCCGTCTGCAGCCGGCGCTCGGTCACGAGGGTCGCGATGTCACCGTGGCCGTGCACGACAACCGTCTGGTCACCGGTGTGTGGCCGGGCTTCTTCGATGAGCTGTACGGCGTCGCGATCGATGTCGGCTCGACCACCGTCGCCGGCCACCTGTGCGACATCGCCAGCGGCGAGATCCTGTCCTCGGCCGGTCTGATGAACCCGCAGATCCGCTTCGGCGAGGATCTGATGAGCCGCGTCTCGTATGTGATGATGAACCCGGGCGGCGATGCTGAACTCACGGCCGCGATCCGTGGCGCGCTCAACGACCTCATCCACGAGCTCGCGACGCTCGCCAAGGTCAGCTCCACCGAGATCTCCGACATCGTGCTGGTCGGCAACCCGATCATGCATCACCTGATTCTCGGCATCGATCCCACGCCGCTCGGCGGGGCTCCATTCCCCCTCGCAACCGATCTCCCCGTCGACTGCTTCGCGACCGACATCGGCATCGCCTGCCCGTTGGCGACGCTGCACATCCTGCCCTGCATCGCCGGTCACGTCGGGGCCGACACGGCGGGCGCGGTGCTGGCCGTCGGCCCCCACCGCGGCGACGAGATGGTGTTGCTGATCGACGTCGGCACCAACGCCGAGCTCGTGCTCGGCAATCGCCACGGCCTCTCTGCGGCGTCGAGTCCCACCGGGCCCGCCTTCGAAGGCGCGCAGATCTCGGCCGGCCAGCGCGCGACCGCCGGAGCGATTGAACGCGTCCGCATCGATCGCGACACGCTCGAACCGCGCTTGAAGGTGATCGGCTCGGACCTGTGGAGCGATGAGACAGGCTTCGCCGATGCGCTTCCCGAGGTCGGCATCACCGGCATCTGCGGCAGCGGCATCATCGAGGCGCTCGGTGAGTTGTTCTTGGCCGGTGTGATCGATTCCGACGGAACGATCAACGGCGCGGCCGCAGCGCGCACACCTCGCGTCGTTGCTGACGGTCGAACGTTCGCCTACGTCTTGCATCACGGCACACCCGAGTTGCGGGTGACGCAGAACGACGTGCGCAGCATCCAGCTCGCGAAAGGCGCGCTGTACGCCGGGGCTCGGCTGCTCATGGATCGGGCCGGGTTGGAGACCGTCGATTCCGTGAAGTTGGCCGGCGCGTTCGGCAGCCACATCGACCCGATCTACGCACTCGTGCTCGGCATGATCCCCGACTGCGATCCGGCCAAGGTCGTCTCGGTGGGCAACGCGGCCGGGTCCGGCGCGGTGCGCGCGCTGTTGTCGAAGCACGACCGGCACGAGATCGCCGAGGTCGCCCGAACGATCACCAAGGTCGAGACCGCGATCGAACCCCGGTTCCAGGAGCATTTCGTGCAGGCGATGGGTCTGCCGCATTCCACGGACCCGTACAAGCGGCTGGCAGCCGTCGTCGACCTGCCGGCCAAGACCGATTCATCCGCAACAGGTGGACGCGCGCGCCGTCGTGCGCGCTCCGCATCCGCACAGGGGGAAGAGCAATGAGCGAGACACAGACCGCCGCGCCGTCCGAGGGCCGATCAGAGGGACGCGGTGGCCGATCGGGTGGTGGCCGCGCCAACCGCCAGGCGGCGCGACTGCTGAGCCACGCCGAATCGATCCCGTTCCTGACACGAACGTTGTCGCCGCTCGAGGTTCTCAGTGAGGAAGGCATCGCGCTGATCGAGGAGAACGCCGACAGCATCCTCGAACGCGTGGGCATCTGGGTGCGTGACTACCCGAGCGCGATCGAGCTGTTCGTCGCCGCCGGCTGCGAGGCAGTCGGCGAGCGCGTCCGTTTCCCGCGTGGCCTCGCCCGCAGCATCGTCCAGGCAACCGCGCCACGGCAGTACACGCAGCACGGTCGCAACCCGCTGCGCAACGTCGAGATCGGTGGCATGAACACGGTGTTCGCCCCGAACTACGGCTCGCCGTTCGTGCGTGACCTCGACAACGGCCGCCGGTACGCGACACTGGCCGACTTCCAGAACTTCGTCAAGCTCGCGTACTCGTCGCCGTACATCCATCACTCGGGTGGCACGGTGTGCGAGCCGGTCGACATCCCCGTCAACAAGCGCCATCTCGACATGGTGTACTCGCACCTGAAGTACAGCGACAAGCCGTTCATGGGTTCCGTCACGGCCAAGAGCCGGGCCCAGGACAGCGTCGACCTCGCCCGCATCGGCTTCGGCGGCGACCTCGCCGACCGCACGGTGATGACGAGCCTCATCAATGCCTCGTCGCCGCTCGTGTGGGACGAGACGATGCTGGGTTCGGCCGAGGTCTACGCGTCGAACAACCAGGCGTGCATCTTCACGCCGTTCATCCTCGCCGGTGCGATGGCGCCGGTGACGACCGCCGGTGTCGCGGCCCAGAGCCTGGCCGAAGCGCTGGCGGGCATGGCGTTCGCTCAGCTCGTGCGTCCCGGCGCACCGGTCATCCTCGGCTCGTTCGCGTCGTCGATGTCGATGCAGACCGGAGCCCCCACGTTCGGCACACCCGAGCCGTCGCTGGTCCTCTACGTGATGGCTCACCTCGCTCGCCGTCTCGGCGTGCCGTTCCGCTCCGGCGGCGGTCTCACCGCGTCGAAGGTCGCCGACGCGCAGGCCGCGTATGAGTCCGCGAACACGATGCAGGCCACGATCCTCGGCGGCGTGAACTTCGTGCTCCACGCTGCTGGCTGGCTCGAAGGCGGGTTGTCGATCGGCTACGAGAAGTTCGTCCTCGACTGTGACCAACTCGGCATGATGCACACGTTCGTCAAGGGCGTCGACATGTCCGAGAATGGTCAGGCGGTCGAGGCGATCTGCGAGCACCAGCCCGGGTTGCACTTCCTCGGGACGGCGCACACGCTCGCCAACTTCGAGACAGCGTTCTACCGGTCGAACACGGCCGACAACAGCAGCTACGAGCAGTGGTTGGAAGAGGGCAGCCTCGACGCCAATGCTCGTGCCAACAAGATCTGGAAGAAGTCGTTGGCCGACTACGAGGCACCGCCGCTGGACGACGCCGTCGACGCCGAGATGCAAGAGTTCATCGCCCGCCGCAAGACCGAGATGCCCGACGAAGTGGGATGATTCTGCCATGAGAAATGGTAGATTTCTGCCATGACTGGTAGCCAATCTGTGACAATGGATCGGGCGGGTCGCATCGTGGTGCCGAAGTCGTTGCGAGACCAGCTCGGTTTTTCTGCCGGAGATCCGTTGCGAGCTGTGGTTCGCGACGGCCATCTCGAAATCGAGCCGGCACCGATTCGAACGAAGTTGGTCGAGCACGATGGCGTCTTCGTGATCACGCCGATCGATGATCAACCTGTTCTGACTCAGGATGACGTGCGCGTCATCCTCGAGTCCGTTCGTCGATGACGGCCCGGAAGCCGACGGCGACGCCCGATACGTCCGTGGTCGTCGCTGGGCTGTGTGCGTGGCATCCTTCCCACGAGTTCGCGCGTGCCGCTCTCGCTCGCCGGCCCCGCGTCGTCGCGCACGTCCTGCTCGAGAGCTACAGCGTGTTGACGCGGCTGCCTCCGCAGCAGCGGGTCGAACCGGGGGTCGTTCGCGATGCGTTGCTGTCGACGTTCTCTGGTGAACCCATCCAACTCGCACCACAACATGTCGCTCGCTTGATCGATCTGCTGGGCAACAACAGCATTGGGGGCGGGGCGACGTACGACGCGCTCGTCGCGTCGACCGCACTTCACGCAGGACTCAAGCTGCAGTCGTTGGACAGTCGAGCCCGACCGACATACGCCGCCGTCGGTGTCGACGTCGAGTGGTTGGGCGGCGAAATCGGCGGCAGCCGATGAGCGGCTACGTTTCCACTGCCGGACCCAACTGATCTATACTTTCCGCTCTACGGATCATTCCCGCAGAACGGGTTCTGAGCAACCGCGCCGATGACGGCGCACACCACCGAGAGGACTCTCAAGTGAGCGATACCCCAACGATCGAGCAAGGGGCCAGCACCACCGCGGCCTTTCCGTCGACGGCGAGCGTCGTCGTGATCGGCGCCGGCATCGTCGGCAACGGCGTCGTCGGACACCTGGCCGAGCTCGGCTGGCGCAACATCGTCCAGATCGACAAGGGTCCGCTGCCGAACCCCGGTGGCTCCACCGGCCACGCCAGCAACTTCATCTTCCCGGTCGACCACAACCGCGAGATGGCGGCGCTCAACCTCGACAGTCAGCGCCAGTACATCGAGATGGGTGTCAACACCGAGTGCGGCGGCATCGAGATCGCGCGCACGCCCGAGCGGATGGAAGAGCTGCGCCGGCGCATGGTGTCGGCCAAGAACTGGGGCATCGAAGCCCGCCTCGTCACGCCGGCCGAGATCAAGGAGATGGTTCCCTTCATCAACGAAGAGATCCTGCTCGGCGGTTTCTACTCGCCCACGGTGTCCGTCGTCGACAGCCTCCGCGCCGGCACGATCTTCCGCGAGCGGGCGCAAGCGCTCGGCGCGTTGCAGACGTTCGCCAACACCGAGGTCGAGGACATCGAAGTCGTCGATGGCAGGATCAAGGCTGTCGTCACCGACCGCGGCCGGATCGAAGCCGATGTCGTGGTGATCTGCGTCGGCGTCTGGGCCCCGAAGCTGGCCGCGATGGCCGGCACCCAGATCCCGTTGACCCCGGCCGTCCACCAGATGATCGACGTCGGCCCCATCCCCGTGCTCGAAGAGTCGGGCAAGGAGCTCGGGTTCCCGATCATCCGCGACATGGACACGTTCTGTTACGAGCGGCAGAGCGCGGGCTCGATGGAAGTCGGCTCGTATGCGCACCGGCCGATCTTCATGAAGGCCGAGGAGATCCCCTCGATCAAGGAATCGCGCCTGTCGCCAACCGAGCTGCCGATCACGATGGAAGACTTCGATCCCCAGCTCGAGCAGGCACTGGAACTGATGCCCGACATCCTCGGCACGGCCGAGATCAAGTACGCGATCAACGGTCTGCTGTCGCTCACACCCGACGGCTTCCCGCTGATCGGTGAGACCCCCGACGTCAAGGGCCTGTGGTCGGCATGCGCGATCTGGATCAAGGAAGGCCCGGGCGCGGCCCGCATGGTCGCCGAGTGGATCACCCACGGCCAGCCCGAAGTCGACCCGCATCACAGTGACATCGCCCGCTTCTACCCCTACGCCCGCAACGACTCGCACGTTCGTGCCCGGTGCGGCGAGCACTTCCAGAAGACGTACGGCATCGTCCATCCTCGTGAGCAGTGGGCATCCGAGCGCGGTGTCCGGACGGCGCCGTATCACGACCGCACCGAAGCCTTGGGCGCGGTCTACTTCCTCGCTGGTGGCATGGAGCGTCCCCACTGGTACGAGAGCAACGCCGGTCTGGTGGAGAAGTTCGGGGTCGAGGACCGTCCTCACGAGTGGGATCGTCGCTGGTGGTCGCCGATCATCAACGCCGAGCATCTGGCGATGAAGGACAGCGTCGGCATGGTCGACCTCGCCCCGTTCGTCGTGTTCGAGTTCAGTGGCCCGGGCACCAAGGACTATCTCCAGGGTCTGACCGTGAACAACGTCGACGTTGCCGTCGGCAAGAGCATCTACACGCCCGTGCTCGACATCAACGGCGGCTTCCGCTCCGACCTCACCATGCTGCGCATCGCCGAGAACACCTACCGCGTGATGACCGGTGCGTTCGACGGGCCCCGCGACTCGTTCTGGTTCCAGAAGCATCTGCCCGACGACGGTTCCGTGCACTTCCAGGACCTCACGTCGTCGTACGCGACGATCGGTCTGTGGGGTCCGAATGCCCGCAAGGTCATGGCCAAGCTGACCGAGAGTGATGTCTCCAACGAGGCGTTCCCGTACGGCACGACGCAAGAGCTGCTGTTCGGCTCGATCCCCGTCCGCCTGTTCCGCATCTCGTATGTCGGCGAGCTCGGCTGGGAGATCTACGTCCAGACCGAACACGCCCGCGCCGTGTGGGACAAGGTCGCCGCCGCCGGCCAGGAATTCGGCATCGTCCCCGTCGGGGCCGGTGTGTACGGCACGACGGGTCGGCTCGAGAAGGGCTACCGCCTGATGGGCAGCGAGCTGGACGGCGAGTACACCGTCGTCGAGGCAGGCCTGCAGCGTCCGAAGGTGAAGTCGGCCGATTTCATCGGCAAGGCCGCCTACCTGAAGCACCGCGAAGAGGATCCCGCAGCGATCCTGTGCACGCTGACGGTCGAGGATCACATGTCGGCTCGCGACGGCATCAAGCGCTTCATGACCGGTGGCGAGACCATCACCACGCTCGACGGCAACCGCATCGTCGACCGCAAAGGTCGCGTCTCGGTGGCCACCACCGCAGGTTCGGGCCCGTCGTACGGCAAGTTCCTGCTGCTGGCCTACCTGCCGCCCGAGCACGCTGTGGTCGGCAACGACCTGCAGGTGTACTACATGGACGAATACTTCCCGGTGAAGGTTGCCGTCGTCGGATCGACGCCGATCTTCGACCCCACCGACGCTCGGATGAAGGCCTAGGGCGACGATGGCCGAGCTCAAGGTCCTGGTGTGCGTCAAGCGGGTACCCGCTCCGGGCGCGCGCATCTCGCTCAACGCAGATCACACGGCGATCGACACCAAGAACCTCGGGTTCACGACTTCGCCCCACGAGGAGTGCGCGGTCGAGGAAGCGATTCGTCTGATCGAGAAGCACGGCGGCACGTCGACGGTGCTGACGCTCGGCCCCGCCGAATCCGACGAGCAGCTGCGATACGCGGTGTCCGTCGGCATCAACAAGGCCGTTCATGTGACCAGCCCCGACCTGTCCGGTGATGGCGACTGGGATCCGCAGGCAACCGCAGCTGCGCTCGCAGACGCGATCGCGTCGGTCGAGGCCGCCGAAGGCGTGTTCGATCTGATCCTGTTCGGCAACGAATCGGCTGACTCCGGTGGCTTTCAGGTCGGCGTGCGCGTCGCCCGCAAGCTCGGCCGCCCGATCGTGAACGGCATCAAGTCGATCGAGATGGGGGATGGCGTCGTGGCCGCGCAACGCGAGAGCAGCTCGGGCTTCGAGGTCTACAACCTGCCGCTTCCCGCAGTGCTCGGGGTGAAGGAAGGACTCAACCTTCCCCGCTATCCCACGCTGCCGGGCCGACTCAAGAGCAAGAAGGCCGAGGTCGCCGCAGCGCCCGCCGAGCACGTCGCCGGGGGATTGATCACCGAGACATTCGACAACGCGGCCGAACTCGTGGTGCAGACCACGATGCTCGGCACGGGTGAGGACGCCGCACCGGCCATCGTCGATCTGATCGAACGGTTGGGACTGCTGTGAGCGAGATCTTGGCCATCGTCGAGCACGACCGCGGGGTCGCGTCCGAGACGTCGTACCAGTCGCTCGGATTCGCCCGCGCGTTGCTCGCTGCCGGCGTCGGCTCGTCGATCACGGCCGTCGTCATCGGCGCCGAGGCCGACGGTCTCGCCGGCGATCTCGGCGCGTACGGCGCGACCAAGGTCGTTCTCGTGCACCATGCCGTTCTCACTGACTACGCACCTGAGGCGTGGGGCGAAGTCGTCGCCGAGCTCGTCGCCGTCCGCGCACCGGCGGCCGTCGTGGCCACGGGCACCGATCGCGGCAACGAGGTCCTCGCATATGCAGCGGCGATCGCCGACAACGCGTTCGCAGCCAACGTCAGCGAGATCAAGCACGTTGGCGACGCCAGCATCGACCTCACCCGTGTGCGTTGGGGTGGCAGTCTGCTCGAGCAGTCGAAGCTGATCGCCTCGGTGTACATGCTGTCAGGCGCCGCACACACGTTCAGCGGCGACCCATCGCCCGATCATGTGGGCTCGTCGGCCGAGGTCGAGACGGTCGAACCGACGCTTCCCGACACTGCTGCACGCACGCGCATCGCCGATCGCGTCACGCTTGCGTCCGGCATCACGCTGACCACGGCGGCCGTCGTCGTCAGCGGTGGCCGCGGCGTCGGGTCAGCCGATGGCTTCGCGCCGCTGCAGGATCTCGCCGATCTGCTCGGTGGCGCCGTCGGCTGCAGCCGTGTCGTCACCAACAACGGCTGGCGGCCGCACAGCGATCAGGTCGGTCAGACCGGCAAGCGCATTGCCCCCGAGTTGTACATCGCGTGCGGCATCTCCGGCGCGATCCAGCACTGGGTCGGGATGATGGCCAGCAAGCATGTGCTCGCGATCAACACCGACGGCGAGGCCAACATGGTCGGCAAGGCCGAGTACGCCGTCGTCGGTGACCTGCACAAGATCGTCCCGGCGATCAGCGCCGAGATCCGCAAGCGCCGCGCCGCGAACTGATCCGCCAGTCAACCGAACTGATCCTGTTTTTCGACCTCGGCGGTCGAAGAAGCGCACTGGTTTGCGAGCGAGTCAATCGGGGACGCGGCCGCTGCGGGCCAGCTCCGCGTTGCTCCACCCGGGCTGCCCGGTGACTTCGCGGCCGAGCCACGCCGGTGGTTCGAATCGTCCGGCGGCGTCCTCTGAGTCGAACTCGACCTCACCCGTGCACAACCCGTCGAGGGCACCGTGGTACAGATCGATCTCGGCCACCAGTTCTGCGTGTCCGTCGAGCGCGACTCGGTGGCGTACCTTGTCGATCCGGCGTCCGTCGGTATGCACCCACAGCGCTTCGGCCTGTTCGGGAGTGACATCGAACTCGACCTCCGTCCGGCTCAGGCCCCGTCCCGCCTTCACGGTGACCTTGGACCAGGTCGGCGTGATCCGAACCCGAACCGCGACGTCGCCTTCCTCTGCCAAGTAGCCCTGGCGCATCGGCACGCCGTCGCCGAGTCTCGATGCGGCGGGAATGGTCGCGAGGACGAAGCGTCGTTCGATCTCTACGGTCATTCCTCCAGTATGAACCACGAGCCCCGATACGGTCGTCGGTGTGGAACATGCCGACGTGCACACGTTCACTTCGCTGGCACCCGATCCGTCCGGCGCGATCGACGCGCTGGCGGCGCTCGGTCTGACCTTCGGACCCCGGCGACGAGTGGTGCGGATGCTGCTGGACACCTTCGACGGCCGGCTGCGCGCACACGGCTACCGGCTCGAGGTGCGTCAGTGCGAGGGATCCGACGAGCTGCTGCTGTGCGGATCGGATGGATCGTTGGAGCATCTCGCCACTGCGGTCGTTCCCCGAATGGCGAACGACATCCCGTCGGGTCCGATGGGCGATCGTGTGCGCGACATTGCTGCGGAACGAGCGCTGCTGCCGCTGATGCGGATGGAGTCGATGTGGCGAACGGGCAGCGTGACCGAAGCGGGAGGGCCGTCTGAACTCCTCGCGCTGCACGATGACGTTCACATTGCCGGAAGCGCGCCATTTCCCGCGCCGAGGTGGCTGATCGAGCTCCAGCGTCAGGACGGTCACGGCGACCTCGCCGGCGAAGTGGGAACCGATCTCGAACGGTGCGGCATGCTCCGCGTTCGCGGCGATTCCCTGACGGTGTTGGCGCGTGCGGCGGGGATCAGCCTCGATGGGTTCGACGGCTCACCCACGATTGCGCTCGATAAACGGCTCGGCGCGGCGGCCGGTTTCCGTGCAGTGCTGTCTCATCTCGCCGACGGCATCGTCGCCACGTGGGAGGGCGCCCGTGATGACGTCGATGCTGAGTTCCTGCACGACCTGCGGGTCGGCTTGCGGCGCACCCGCAGTGTGCTCGCCCAGGCCGAGAAGGTGTTGCCTGCATCGGTCATCGACGACGCCCGGCATCGCATCGGCGACCTGGCTGCGATCACCGGCCCGGCGCGCGATCTCGATGCATATGTCGCCGAGTGGGAGTCGTACATCGAGCCCCTTGCGGCGACGGCGCGGCGCGCATTGTCGCCAGTGCGTGAGGAGTTGGAGCGACAACGCCGCGCTGCCCACGCCGACCTGGCAACGGGCCTCCGTTCACCGCAGGCGATGACGCTGATCGCTTCGTGGCGAACGTGGCTCAGCGCCGACGGAGGCCCGTGGACAGGTGCCGAATCGTGGTCCGACAAGCGCCTCGGCACAGTTGTCGAGCGGCGCATCTCGCGCGCCCAGGCAACGCTGATCGAACGCGCCCGGAGGATCGATGACAGCGGTGGTGACGAAGCCGTGCACGACGTGCGCAAGGCAGCGAAGAACGTGCGCTACTTGTTGGAGTGCTTCGGCGGGGTGCTCCACGACAAGCCTCGGCACCGACTCGTTCGCCGGCTGAAGGCGTTCCAGGACAACCTCGGGGAGCACCAGGATGCCGTCGTGCACCTCGCCTGGCTGAACGAGGTTCGACCGATCTTCGCCGCGGCCTCGACGCTGCGGGCAATCGACCAGCTCTCAGCCGACCTCGACGCACGACGACGTGCCGCCCGGGCCGAGTTCGCCGAACGGTTCGCCGCGTTCGACTCGCCGGCCACACGACGCGCCCTTCGCTCCGCCCTGCACGGCGTGCACTGACGCCCACCTCACCATTCTGATCCTGGTGCGGTTTCTCGACCGCCCGGGTCGAAAAACCGGATCAGTTTGGTTGACGGGTGGGTCAGGACTTGGCGTCGGCGATCGCGCGCCACACGCGCTCGGGCGTGGTCGGCATGTCGATGTGCTTGACGCCCAGATGGGTGAGGGCATCGATGACGGCCGACTGCACGGCCGGCGTGCTGCCGATGGTGCCGCTCTCGCCGATGCCCTTCGCGCCGAGCGGGTTGACCGGCGTCGGGGTCTCCATGTGGACGACCTCGAAGCTGGGCAGCTCGGCGGCCGAGATCATCGTGTACTCGGCCAGGTTCGAGGTGATCGGGTTGCCGTCCTCGTCGTAGCGGACTTCTTCCATCAGCGCCTGTGCAGCGCCCTGGGCGATGCCGCCGTGGATCTGACCTTCGAGCAGCAGCGGGTTGAGGACCCGACCGGCGTCGTCACACGCGATCTGACGGAGGTGCTTGACCTGACCGGTCTCGGTGTCGACTTCGACGACCGCCACGTGGGCGCCGAATGGGAACGTCGGACTGGTGGTCACGAAGGTCGTCTTCTGGATCAGGCCGCCATCGTCCTTGTTGGCGACGGAGAGATCGGCCCAGGTCTTGGCGACGGCAGGCGTGCCGGTGACGTGAAACGAACCGGTGTCCTTGTCGAGCACGACGTCGGCTTCATCGGCTTCCAACAGACGGGCCGCGAGCTTGGTGGCCTGATCGACCAGTTCTGCTGCCGCCTGGTTGACGGCCGCACCGCCGTGCTGCAGCGAACGCGAGCCCATCGTTCCGCCGCCGACCGGGACGAGATCGGTGTCGCCCCACACGAGCTCGATGCGGTCCATCGGGATGCCGGTCTGGTCGGAGACGATCATCGAGAACGCGGTGGCGTGGCCCTGGCCGTGGGGTGAGGTACCGGTGTAGACGATGGCGCGACCATCTTCGATGACCTCGATCTTGGCGTCGTCGCCGTAGGGCGGGATGCCGCCCGTGATCTCGACATAGACGCTGACGCCGATGCCGAGTTGCTTCGTGGCGCCACTGGCACGGCGAGCGGCCTGCTCGGCGCGGAGCGACGTGTAGTCGGCAGCATCGAGGGCCTTGTCCATCGCGACTTCGAAGTCGCCGACGTCGTAGGTCTGGCCGACGACCGTCGTGTACGGCTCGAGGAACTTGGGGATCAGGTTGATGCGGCGAACTTCGGTGGCGTCCATCCCGAGTTCGAGCGCGAACAGATCCATCGCCCGCTCGATCGCGGCAGTTGCCTCCGGGCGGCCTGCGCCGCGGTAGGCAACGATCGGCGTGGTGTTGGTGACGACGCTGGTGGTACGGCACTCGATGTTCGGGATCGCATAGACCCCGCTGGACATCGGGCGGGTCATGAACGGGGCGAGGATCGTGCCCATGTCGGCGAAGCCGCCGGCGTCCTGGATCGCGTGTAGCTGGTAGTGAGTGACCTTGCCATCGCGAGTGCCGCCGATGGTGATGTACTGCAACTGGGCGCGACCGTGACCGAGGGCCACCATGCTCTCGCTGCGGGTCTCACGCCACGCCACCGGGCGGCCGATCTTCTTCGAGATCGCACCGAGCAACAGCTCTTCTGGATAGGCGCCGATCTTGGCACCGAAGCCGCCGCCGACGTCGGGGGCGATGATGCGGACGTTCTCGGCCTCGAGTCCGTTCTGCGCGGCGACAGCGGTCTTCACACCCTGCGAGTGCTGGGTGCTGATCCACTGGTACAGACGGCCATCGACCCATGCGACTGCCGAGCCGCGCATTTCCATCGGGCACGGTGCAACGCGCTGGTTCCACGTGCGTCCCTTGACCACGACTTCGCAGTCGGCGAAGAAGTCGTCGCCGGTGTTGTCGGGCATGCCGAGCACCATCGTGTCGAAGACGACGTTGCTGCCGGCACCGGGATAGATGAGGTTGGTCGAGACCATCGCGGCCTCGACGTCGACGAGTGCTTCGAGCGGATCGATGTCGACGATGACCGCGCCGGCGGCGTCCTCGCCCTGACGGCGGGTCTCGCTGATGACCACCGCGACGACTTCGCCGACGTAGCGAACCTTCTCGGTGGCGAGCAGGGTGCGAGCCACCATCGGGTTGAACGGGGCGGGTGACGGACCGAGATCGAGGTCGGCGGCGGTGTAGATCGCGATCACGCCGGGCATCGCAGCGGCGTCGGAGGAGTCGATCGAGTTGATCGTGCCGTGCGCGACCTGGCTGCGGACGTACGTGACCTGAGCGGCGCCTTCCAGCAACGGCTCGACCATGTCGTCGACATAGGTGCCACCGACCGTCAGGAACTTCGGATCTTCCTTGCGAAGAACACGATTGCCGAGAATGCTGCCGCCCACGCGGAACCCCCTGATACCCAAGTGATGAAATCCCGACCTTACTCACCGCAAGGAATTTCCTCGCAGTTCTGCCTGCGAACGCGCCAGATCAGCTCGGCGGCGCCGGCGCGCCGGATCAGGGTGCGGGGACGGCGGCGGTGGTGGGCGCGACGGCGGGCGCCACGGCAACGGTGGTCGCGGCCGCGGCTGCCACCGTGACGGCGGGTGCGATTGCAACGGCGGTCGTCGGCGGCGCAGCCTTGGCTGCTGCTTCGGCGCGGCGGATGTTGATGATCTGTGTGACCTGATCGAACGGCCAACCGGCCGGCAATGTGACCGCGGTCGGGTCGGTGGCCAGGATCGTGATCCGCTGCTCGCCGGCTTCGGAGTAGTCGATCTCGGCCCGCGCTGCTTCCTTGATGCCGTCGGGCGTCTGCAGCCGTTGCACTTCGGCCTCGAGCTGATCGTTGGCGCTGGTGAGCGTGCTCAGCTCGCTGGTTCGGGTCGAGAGGTCATCGCGTTGCTTCAGCCACGACTTGATCGGAAGGACGAACAGAGCCGCGCCGATGGCCACGGCGATCAGCGTCGCGAACACGGCGACCACGAGCCGCCCACGCCGTTGCGGAACGAGCTGCCGGTCGATCGGGATCGGCGACGTGAAGTCCTTGATCCGTCCTGTGCGGTCGGCCGGCTCACCGTGCTGCTTGCGTGGCACCGATGCAGGTCGAGCATTGCGCGATGTCGCCTGGCTGGCGCGCCGCGCCGACCGGGTGGTGCCCTTTGGTACGGCTTTGCCCAAGCGGCGCTTGGCCTTGGCAGGTGCCGCGCCGCGGCGCGATGCCTCAGCCGCGGAGCCCTTGGCGGCGGACGCACCCCGGTTCTGGGCTGATCGCGGGCGCGCGATCATGCTGGTGCGATGTCCGTCGTTCACGAGTGACAGTTTCGCAGCTCGCACTGCGCGAAGGGTGTCACCGGCGCGGGCCGAGAGCTGCCCTTCCACGGAATGCGGCGGACTCGCCGAGTTGTTCCTCGATGCGCAGCAGCTGGTTGTACTTGGCGACACGGTCGCTGCGTGCCGGTGCGCCGGTCTTGATCTGCCCGCAGTTGGTGGCGACCGCGAGATCGGCGATGGTGGTGTCTTCGGTCTCGCCACTGCGGTGGCTCATCACGCTCGTGTAGCCGTGGCGGGTGGCCAGCTCGACGGTGTCGAGCGTCTCGGTGAGCGTGCCGATCTGGTTGACCTTGACGAGCACGCTGTTCGCCACGTGGCGGTCGATGCCCAGCTGCAGGCGATCCTTGTTGGTGACGAACAGATCGTCGCCGACGAGCTGGATCCGCGAGCCGAGCGCAGCGGTGAGCGCGGCCCAGCCGTCCCAGTCGTCCTCGGCCATGCCGTCTTCCAGCGACACGATCGGGTAGGTGTCGACGAGGCGGGTCCAGTATTCGACCAGCTCACTGGACGACAGGATCTTGCCCTCGCCCGTGAGGTGGTAGCTGCCATCGCGGTACAGCTCGCTGACCGCGGGGTCGAGAGCGATCGCGATGTCTTCGCCGGGTGTGTACCCGGCGAGCTGGATCGCTTCGACACACGCCTTGATCGCGTCCTCGTTGAGCGCGAGGTTGGGGGCGAAGCCGCCTTCATCGCCGACCGCTGTCGACAGGCCCCGATCGTGGAACACCTTCTTGAGCGTGTGATACGTCTCTGTTCCCCAACGGAGCGCTTCGCGAAAGCTCGGTGCGCCGACCGGCATCAGCATGAACTCCTGTAGATCGATGGTGTTGTCTGCGTGAACGCCACCGTTGACGACGTTCATCATCGGTACCGGCAGCACGTGGGCGTTGACGCCCCCGACATAGCGATACAGGGGCAGTTCAAGCTCGGCCGCGGCAGCTTTGGCGACGGCAAGGCTTGCCCCCAGCATCGCGTTCGCGCCCAAGCGAGACTTGTTGTCGGTGCCGTCGAGGTTGATGAGCGCCGTGTCGATCAGACGTTGTTCGAGTGCATCGAGTCCGTCGAGCTGATCGGCGATCTCGCCGTTGACGAATCCGACGGCCGTGGCGACGCCTTTGCCCATGTAGCGCTTGCCGCCGTCGCGCAGTTCGACGGCCTCGTGCTCGCCGGTTGATGCGCCGGACGGCACGGCCGCGCGAGCGGTGGCTCCGGAGTCAAGGGTGACCTCGACCTCGACGGTGGGATTGCCACGCGAATCGAGGATCTCGCGGCCGACGATCGAAACGATTTCAGACATGGGCCAAACGCTAGCCAGATTGCGTTCGCGCCGACTCCTTCCGTCTCAAGAACTGCTCAAGCCATGCATCGCAAATGCCGATATCTCGGTGTGCTGCCCACCGACGATGCGAGCCCTGCGCCTGCTGCTCCATTCGTGACGGACACGGTCGTCGTCGACCGGACCGACGCCGCCGCACCACGCATCCCCGCTCGCCGACCCGACGAACGTCCGGCCCTGCTCGCCAACCAACGACCGCAGCAGGTGCTCGATGAGTCCGAACAGGACGTCGACGAGACGGAAGTGCGGACGCCGTACCAGTTTCACGAACCCATCTCGGACCTGCTCCTGCGCATCCTGCTCGTGGTCGTTCTCATCGTCCTGGCCGGTTTCGCCGGCCTCATCGGAGCCCATTTCCAGCGCGCGCGCGAGTCGTACACCCGAGGCGAGATTCCCATCGTCGGCCACTACGTCGATCGCTTGCACGACCTGCTGTCGTTCATGGGCGTCGTCGGGCTCGTCGGACTGATGACGCTGACGATGTGGAGCTGGCTCGTGGTCAACAACACGACACGCGTGATCCGCAATCTTCGGTCCCCGTGGATCGCGTCCGTCAGTTGGCTCGTCGCGCCCGTGCTCGGCATGGCCGCGCATCTGACGCTCGATCGCAGGCTGGACTCCGGCTCGTTGATCGGGTTCGTCGTGTTCTTGGCGGCGTTGTACATCCCGTTCGGCACCATCGGTGCTGCGACCACCGAGGTCGGAGGAACGCCGCATCTCGCCCGCGTGTGGTTCATCGCATCGGTGATCGGCGCGTTCTTGTTGATCGTCGGTGTCGCCGGTTCGACCAGAGACCTCCCGTTGAACAACGCCGAGGACTCGCTGCGCATCCGAGCGTTCGCGTGCTACCTGGCCGCCATCATGCTCCTCGCCGCCGCATTCCTGTTCTACGGCGCAGCGCAGCACTTGCATGTGCTCGTTCGCCATCGCTGGGTGCGAGAGATCGACCCGGACACGGCTGATGCGCCGACGAAGCGCGGCAGCATGATCCGGTCAGCCCGGCGAGCGCGTCGCTGGCCGGTCCCGACGCTGTTCCTGCGGGTGATCGTGGTCCTGCTCATGATCGGCAGCGCAAGCGCTTCCGTCTACGCGCTGTTCCTCCTGCGCGGCCGCGGGATGCAGCTCGACGTCGGCACCGACTCGGCCCGACGAGCAAAGTTGCTCGACGACTACCGTCGGGTCGGTCTGCAGATCGCCGTTGTCGCCGTTGCGGCCAGGCTGCTGTACGTCCTCTGGGCGATCGTCGCCGCGGTGAACGCTCGGCGACGGACGATCATGGCGCCACCTGCGATCGCGATCATGGCAGCGTTCCTGCTCGGCCCGAGCGTCGCGTTCGCCGGTCAGCGGGTCGGCAAAGAATTCGGCTCTGCGCTCGAACTGGTGGGTGGTGTGATGACCATCGGTGGCTACATCATCGGCCAGCTGGTCCTGGGACGGACCGTCAACTCGTTGGGCGGCCGAGGTCAGATCTTCCTCGGCTGGATGATCGTCGACTCCCTCGGCGTTGGGGTGGCCGGATTCGTGGGCTACTACTCGAAGGCCGTGGTGCAGATCCTCGGGCTCGGTGTGTTGGAGATGGGACTCGGCGTCGCCGCAGCGGCGCTGGCGTGGACGGCGATGAGCCGTCTCGACAGGGTCACTCGCGCGGATGAACCGGCGTTGTTCAGCCGGCGTCGTCAGGCGATGGGAACGCCGTTGCCGGCCTCGGGCTCAGCCGTCTTGACGTCGTCCCACAGCTGATCCAGCGTCGCCAGCGTTGCATCGGCGATGTCGATGCCGCGGGTTGCGGCAAGTCGTTCGACCGCTTCGAACCGCCGGCGGAATTTGGTGACCGCGCCGCGTAACGCGACCTCGGGGTCGATCCGCAGGTGGCGGGCGACATTGACGACCGAGAACAACAGATCGCCGAGCTCGTTTGCGGTTGCGTCAGCGTCGCCCGCAGCGTGAGCTTCCATGACTTCGTCGACCTCTTCGGCGATCTTGGGCAATGCGCCCGCGACATCCGGCCAGTCGAAACCGACCCCGGCGGCTTTCTTCTGTGCCTTGTACGCATATGACAGCGATGGCAGCGACGTCGGGATGCCATCGAAGACACTGGTGCGGTTCTTCTCGGTGCGCTTGATGCGTTCCCAGTTCGAGAGCACCTCATCGGTGGAGTCGACCTCGACCGTGCCGAACACGTGCGGGTGGCGCCGCACCAACTTGTCGTGGACCCCCTGCGTCACATCGGCGATGGTGAACCGGCCCTGCTGTTCGGCGATCGTGGCGTGGAACTCGATCTGATACAGCAGATCACCGAGCTCTTCGATCAGGTCCTCGTCGGTCGACGCGTCGTCGGGGTCGAGCGCGTGCAGGGCGTCGACGACCTCGTACGTCTCTTCGAGGAGGTACGGCACGAGGCTGGCGTGGGTCTGTTCGATGTCCCACGGACACTGCTCGCGCAACGTGCGGGCGAGGGCGTGGAACCGGGCGTAGTGCTCGGCGACAGCCACGCGGAGTTGGGGCACGTAGACGCTCGTGAGGTGGTCGGCTTCGACTGCGGAGTCCATCTCGGCCCACGTGGTGTGGGTGATCAACTGCTCGGGTGTCCCCAGCCGTTGCAGAACCACGACCTCGGCGTCGTCGTTGGACACCGAGCCGGCATCGTCGACCGCCAGCTTGATGTCGCTGAGGACCCAGTTGGCATGGCAGTGGGCGATCAGCATGGGACCAGTCGAGCCAGCCGCGGCGATCGCAAAGTCGTGACCGTCGACAAGCTGCAGCGCGGACTCGACTGGATCGATGCCCAGCGCGGCGTACGCCACGTCGAGGAACGAGATCGCCGGCAGGATGACGCAGTCGACCCGATTGTCGCTGTGCAGATGTCGGACGCTGCGTTCCAGGACCAACGGTGACCCGGGCACGGCGTACAGGACCTCGCCGTGCTCGACTGCCGCGGCGACCAGCATCTCGGTCACCTGTTGATAGACGGAATCGAACGTGTCGGCTGATTCGTACAGGTGATCGAACGTGATCGCGTCGGGCACGAGCGTCGCCGACGGGTGGCGCGACGTGCGCAGGTACCGATGCTGCGCCGCCGTGATCGCTTGCCGCGTCTGATCGGTGACGTACTCGGCGCCGCCGGGTCCGAGCCCGACGACGATCACCCGTGGACGGCTCATCAGGACGTGGGCCCTGCCGACATCGCGACCATCAACGGGTTGAGACGACTTGCCCGGTGGTCGCGTCCCACATCCCGTAGCGGCTGTCGATGACGGCCTTGGCGGACGACGTCAGCTGCTTGGCGATCGGTGCAGCGAGCAACGACGTCATGAGCGGACGGATGTGCGTCGACACCTCGCTGTAGGGACGCTCGAGGAGGATGTAGTAGAAGCTTCCGATCTGGATCGGCTTCGTCGGCTGACCGACCGGGGCAGTCCCCACGGATTGCAACAAGGTGTCCAGCTGCGTGCTCTGTCCGAGCGTCGTTGTCAAGAAGCACTCGTTGCCGTTGTTCTGCTCGATCCCACCGCCGGGAGCAGTCGACGTGTCCTCAGAGTTCTTGATTGCGAGCGATGCGAAGTCGCCGCCAGCGCTCAGCTGGTCCGAGATCGATTGCGCTTTGGTGAAATCGCTGAATGCCATCAGCCGCAGGCACAGAACGTTCGACGCCGTCACACCGCTCTCGTACGCGGCTTGGACCGTTGCGTCCGGGACGAGATCCGTGTTGCTCGCGATGAGCGTCTGTGAGGCGCTGAACTCGATCTCGAGGGTCTTGGTCGACGGCTTGAACGTCGCCCACCCTGTCTCCGATGCCGAAAGGCTCTTCTCGGCGGCAGCGCGTTGCGCATCGCTGATCGTGAGACCCTTGGCCTTGAGCGACTCGATGAGGGCCGTGATGCGAACCCAGGCCGAGAGGATCCCGCGTACCGTGTTGCCGTCCTTCTCGCCGAACGAGTTCGGTGCGGGCGCGAGGTCGTTCGACAGCGTTTCGAATTCCGTGATGCTGAGGTGACGCCCGCTGACGGTGGCAGCGTTGTTGTTCTTGGTGAACGTGCTGCAACCTGACGCGATCGTGGCGGCGAGAGCGACGGAGGCGAGAGCGGCGGGGAGGCGGCGAATCACGCCTGCGACCCTACCGTTTCGAGGGCCGCGGGCGGAATCAGCTCGCGAAGGAAGCCGACCAGAAACGTCGCTGGATCCATCCCTCGCTTGATCGGGACGACGAGTTGGCGGAGGTCTTCCTTCACGATGGCGTCTCGCGAGAGGCGGCGCAAGCGCATCGCCTCGCTGGCCTTGAGCGTGATCGGTCCCAGTCGGGCCTGGTTCGAGCTGATGGTGATGTCCTTCAAACCGAGCCGGTTGCAGTCGGCGCGCAGGCGGCCGATCATCAGCAGCGCCTCGGCCGACGCGGGCAGCGGGCCGTAGCGGTCCTCCCATTCGTTGCGGATGTCGTCGACGTCTGCGTCGGACGTGATGCCGGCAAGGCGCCGGTATGCCTCGAGCCTCAACTCTTCCTTGGGCACGTACGTGGGCGGTAGGTGGGCGTCGGTCGGGACGTCGAGCTTGACCTCGTTCGGCTCCTTCGGTTCCTCGCCCTTCATCTCGCTGACGGCTTCGGTGACCATCTGACAGTAGAGGTCGTAGCCCACTGCCGCGATGTGCCCGCTCTGGGCCTGACCGAGCAGGTTGCCGGCGCCGCGGATCTCGAGGTCGCGCATCGCGATCTTGAAGCCGCTGCCGAGGTCGGTGGCCTCGCCGATCGTCTTCAGGCGCTCATAGGCCTCTTCGGTGAGGCTCTTGTCGGGCGGATAGAAGAGGTAGGCGTACGCACGTGATCCGCTGCGCCCGACTCGGCCACGCAACTGATGCATCTGGCCCAGGCCCAACAGGTCGGCGCGTTCGACGACCAACGTGTTCACCGTCGGCATGTCGATGCCGCTCTCGATGATGGTGGTGCAGACGAGCACGTCGAGGTTGCCCTCGGAGAAGTCGAGCACGACTTGTTCGAGCGTGCCTTCGTCCATCTGACCGTGCGCGATCGCGATGCGGGCCTCGGGAACCAACTCGCGCAGACGTGTCGCGCAGTGCTCGATCGATTGCACTCGGTTGTGGACCCAGAACACCTGACCTTCACGGAGCAGTTCGCGGCGGATCGATTCGACCGCGACCCGTTCGTCGTACTCGCCGACGAAGGTGAGGATCGGCTGGCGATCGGCCGGGGGAGTCTGCAGCAGCGAAAGGTCGCGGATGCCGACCAGGCTCATCTCGAGCGTGCGTGGGATCGGCGTCGCGCTGAGCGTCAGGACGTCGACGTTCACCTTGAGCTTCTTCATCGCCTCCTTGTGCTGCACACCGAACCTTTGTTCCTCGTCGACGACGAGCAGACCGAGATCCTTGAACCGCACGCTTTCCTGCAGCAATCGATGAGTGCCGATGACGCAGTCGACCTCGCCGGTGGCGAGACCGTCGATGACCTTCTTCGCTTGACTGTTGGTGAGGAATCGACTGAGGACCTCGACTCGCACCGGGAAGCCGGCGAACCGATCGGCGAACACGTTGCCGTGCTGCGTTGCGAGCAACGTCGTCGGCGCCATCACCGCGACCTGCTTGCCGTCCTGGATCGCCTTGAACGCCGCGCGCACTGCGACCTCGGTCTTGCCGAAGCCGACGTCGCCGCACACCAGTCGGTCCATCGGAAAGGCACGCTCCATGTCGGCCTTGGTGTCCTCGATCGCCTGCTTCTGATCAGGTGTCTCGACGAACGGGAACGCGTCCTCCATGTCGTGTTGCCATGGCGTGTCCTGACCGAACGCGTAGCCCTCGGCGTTGACCCGCTTCTGGTACAGCACCACGAGTTCCTGGGCGATCTCGCGCACAGCCGACTTGACCTTGGCCTTGGCCTTGGCGAAGTCGGCACCACCGAGGCGGTGCAAAACGGGTGCCTCGCCGCCGACGTACTGGCGGATCGTGTCGATCTGATCGCTGGGGATGTACAGCTTGTCGCCGCCCTTGTACGCGAGCAGCAGGTAGTCGCGCTCGACGCCCCCGATGGTTCGCTTGACCATGCCTTCGTACTGGCCGACGCCGTGCTGATGGTGCACGACGTAGTTGCCCTTCTTCAGATCTTCGAAGAAGCCGGCGCTCTCGCGCTTGCGAGCGCGTGGTTGGCGATGGGTACGTCGGCGACCGGTGAGGTCGCCTTCGGCCAGGATCGCCAACTTGGCCGACGGGATGATGACGCCGCGATGAAGCGGAGCGACGACGACGCGGCCCCCGGGGCGGGCGAACTCGTTCGAATCCCCGGCCGCGCTGACGGCGAAGTCGAGGCCGCGTTCGCGCAGCAGTTGCGCCAATCGCTGCGCCGACCCTTCGCCGTCGGCCGCGACCACGATGCGCCACTTGTCGGCGAGCAGCTCGTTGAGTCGTGTGGTGAGGCCTTCGCCGTCGCCCACGACCGGGCCCCAGCTGCTTGCGTTCACCATCGGCGATTCGGGATGCTCGGGGGTCACGGTCATCAGCCACGCGCCGACGTCACTGCCCAGCAGCTTGTCGGGTTCGGCGTGGAGACGCGGGAACGGGACCTCGGGATCGCGGCCCCACGTGCTGGCCAGCGCGCGAGCGAGGTCGTCTTCTTCAGCAAGCAGGTCCTGGGCACGATCGCGCATACGACGCGGCTCGACGATGACGACCTTGCCCGTTGCCGGGAGCACGTCGGTGAGGAGCAGATCGGTGTCGGTCAGCCACGGCAGCCAGCTCTCCATGCCGTCGAAGTGGGCACCTTCGGACAACCGCTCCCACTGCTCGCGACCCCATGGTTCCTCGGCGATGAGTTCGGTCGCCCGGGTGCGGACAGCGGCGCTGGGCAAGAGTTCTCGCGCTGGGAAGATCAGCGCTTCGGTCAGGTCGGCGATGCTGCGTTGATCGTTGACGCTGATGGTCGTCAGTCGGTCGACCTCGTCGCCCCACAGGTCGATACGGATGGGCGCGTCGGCGGTCGACGGGAAGACGTCGATGATGGCGCCACGTCGCGCGACCTCGCCGCGGTGCTCGACCAGTTCCTCGCGGCGATACCCGCCGGCGACCAGCGTCTGCAGCAGTTCTTCGGGGTCGAGCGTGCTCCCGGGTTTCACCCGAACCGGCTCGACTGTCAACGCGCCGGGCCCGAGACGCTGCAACAGCGAGCGAACGCTGGCGACGATGATCGCTGGACAGCGTTCGATGTCGCGCAGCCGCCACAGGACTTCGAGCCGCCGACCCATGGTCTCGACGCTGGGGCTGACCCGCTCGAACGGCAGGGTCTCCCACGCGGGGAACAGCATCACGTCGCCGTCGGGCAGGAACTGCTGGAGGTCGTCGTAGAGCTGGCCGGCTGCCGTGCCGGTCGGGCAGGCGACGACCAGCGGCCGGCGCGAGCTGAGGTGCTGCAGGGCGGCGAGCGAGATCGGGCGAGCGGCTTCGGGCACCGCGATCACTGCGTTCGGCTTGCCGAGCGCCTGCGTCAGCGCCTGTTCATTGCGAAGGTACGGGGGCAGCGCAGCGAGATGCATGGGGCAATCGAGGGTATCGGAGGAGCCCTCGACGCGGGCATTCAGCAGCCCAGCCGACGACCGCCCGTCGGCTGGGAACTGGCCGTCAGTTGAGTTCGGCGGTGGTCGGATCGATGATCGAGCTGACCCGATGCACGGCGGTCACCGGGAAGCCGCCCTTGGTGGCGTGCTCGCGGATGGCCTCGGGATCGTCGGCGACATAGACGCAGAACAGCTTGTCGTCGGTGACGTAGCTCTGCAGCCACTGGGCACGCGGGGCCATGGTGGACAAGACCTCGACCGACTTGGCCGACACTGCGGTGAGCTCAGCGTCGGTCAGCTTGCCGGCGCCGGGCAGATCGCGTTCGATGACGTACTTGGGCATGATGGGCTCCTTGGGTGATGGCCATAATCGTGATGGCTCCTGCAGTCACGATGCGCCGAACGCGATGCCCACACATCGGGAGGATTCCCTACATCATCTGCCTTCGTTGCCTATCTCGGACCGGTCACGCCCAGCCGTTCGCCCGCGACCGCGGCCTCGGATCGAGAACGAACGCCCATCTTGGCCAGAACGTGCGACACGTGATGGCCGGCGGTCTTGACGCTGATGAACAGCTCGTCGGCGATCTCGCGATTGCTCCGTCCCGCGGTGACGAGTACGAGCACTTCCAACTCACGGTCGGTGAGGCTGTGCGGGTTGGAACGAGCGCTGGCGGCCGGCCGTCGCGGTGCCGATCCACCCGCATCGCGAATCGCTGCAGCGGTCCGGATTCGCATCGGCGTGGCGTCGAGTTGATCGAAGATGCGATGGGCGGCGCGGAGCGTGTCGACGGTGCTGGCGATCGTCAGAGCCATCGCTGTCTCGTACGGGCAGCCGATGTCGGACCACCGTCGGGCGGCGCCATCGGCGTCGCCGGCAACGATCAACCCGAACGGCGTGGTTGCCGTCGAGGGATCGCCGCGGTGGATTCCATCGTGTATGTATCGCCAGAACGCAAGCTCCTCGACGGCCCGCCGGTAGTTCAGCTCGGCGGCCATCGCCGCGACCTCGTCGATCAACGCGAGCTCGTCGGACAAACGATCGCCGAGCCAGGCTGCTTCCGCGCGGCAGGCCGCGATCGGCCACAGGCGCTGCACGTGCCCGGTGGTGCGCGCGAGCGCGAGCGCCTCGTCGAGCAGCGTTTGTACATCCGGGTCACCGCGCCTGGCCCGCAACCATCCCAGCGTCGTCAGCGCGACGAAGCGGCTGATGCCCACGCACAACGGACTGCGGACGAGTGACCCTGCGGTCGAAGCTGCGTCGTCCCACTGCCCGAGTTCGAGTTGGCAACGGCCGAGCCAGGCGCTCATGTAGTTGATCGACGAGACGAGTTCGCGTCGGCCGGCGAATGCGATGCCGGCGTTCAGTGCTGGGACGGCGATGCCGTACTGGCGCATCTCGCCGTACCCCGAGCCGATCTGAGAATGTCCGAGTGACACCAGTGTGTCGTCGCCGATCCGGGTGGAGATGTCGATGCCGTGCTCGATCCGTACCAGTCCGTCGGGATCCCCGCTCATCGCGAGGGCGATTCCGCTCTGGATGCTGACCTCGGCGATGATCTGGTCATCGCCGATCTGCTGCGCGAGTGCGATGGCGCGCACGCCGGCGACCTCGGCGTCGGTGAATCGCCTCGCCAGCATGAACAGCGAGGACTGGGTGCCTGCGACGAGTGCGGCGATTCGTCCGCCGGCGTCGGGCCCGAGTCGGCGCGTGACGGAATCGACTCGGCTCATCGCCTCGGCCGTTCGACCCAGCGAGATCAGCGATCGATCGCTCTCGATCGTTGCTTCGTCGGCTCCGTCGACGTCACCGACGCCGCGGAGGATGGTCGCGGCTTCGTCGTACACAACGAGTGCATCCTCGTGCCGGCCGAGCAGGCCTGACGCCCGCGCCAGTCGCAACAGGAGGTCCGCACACTCGGAGGCCGACATCCTGTTGCGGTACCGCAGCGCTGACCGGAGGTGGCTGACACACTCTCGATGGGCGCCGACTGCCGCCGCCTGCGCGGCAGCGAGGGGCGCATGTTCGATCACTGCGGCCGCGTCGTCTGCCTCGGACGCATGAAAGGCGAGCCGAGTGCGATCAGGCGGACCCAGAGGGGGGTTCGCCAGTGCCTCGGTGGCGCGGACATGGAAGTCACTTCGGCGTGCGCCCGGCAGCGCATCGACGATCGCCAGCCGAGCCAGTTCGTGACGAAACGATGTCGACCCGTCGGCGTCGCTCAACAACAAGCCGCGCTCGAGACACGTCTCCAATCCTGGTCGTACGTCGGCGCCGTTCACCAGAGCCGCGAGCAACCATCGCTCGGTTCGTCCCGGCACCACCGAGGCCGCGTCGAGCACGAGTCGGGCTGGTGCTGGGAGGCGCCCCGCTCGCGCCAGCACGGCCTCGCGGATCGATTCCGGCACGGCATCGGAACCCGCACCGAGGACCTCCGTCACGAAGAACGGATTGCCGCCCGTCATCGAATGGAGGCCGCTTGCGACGACGCCTGCGGCCGTCGCCAACGCGTCCACCGCCGCAACGGACAGCGGAGGAAGTCGCATGCGGCATCGGATCGCGTCGGCGAGGTCACCGAGCCGAGCGCGCAACGGGTGTCGAGATCCGACCTCGTCGTCGCGGAAACTGATCACCAGGAGGGTCGGGAAGCGGATGATCCGTCGACCGAGAAACGTCAGCAGATCGAGCGTCGCGTCGTCCGCCCAATGCGCATCTTCGATGACGAAGATCGTCGCCCGGCCGCCCGTGCGCGACCCGTCGATCAGCGACAGCGCGATCGAAAAGGTTGCGGCTCGCGATGCTCCCCGTTCGATCTGTTCGGCGAGTGCGGGATCGGCTTCACCCGCCGCGTCGACCAGCGGCCCCATCGGTCGCGGGACGGACAACGGATCGCACGCCCCGCGCAACACCGTCGGTTGTCCAGCAGCCTGTTCGACGAACGCCCTGATCAACGACGACTTCCCCGCACCTGCTTCACCGGTGATCAGCGCGACCCCGCCACTACCGCTTCGGGCGCGCGCCAACGCGCTGTGCAGCTCGGTCAGCTGACCGTCGCGTTCGACCAGTGTCTCGCGCGGGAACACATCACCTTCCGAGCGCACGGTTGCGGCTTCTACTCGCCGTATGAACGGAACTCGACCGTGTTCCCGTCGGGATCCTTGACGTACACCGACCAGCCATCGCCGCGGGCACCGTAGCGGCTTCCAGGTCCGTCGATCACGGTGAAGCGCTCGTCGGCAACGATCGCGTCGACGTCGGCTCGGCTGACGACGAGGCACAGGTGATCCATGTTCGAACCCGTCGGCGGAGTCTCCAGCAGATCGATGATGGTTCCGGCATCGACGCGTACGGACGGGAAGAAGGCCTTCTTCTCGCGCCACAGATCGACGCGCACGCCCTCGAGCCCGACGACGTCGATGTACCACGCCAGCGACCGTTCGGTGTCAGCGACGTTCAACACGATGTGATCAAGTCCCACGACGTTCATGTCATCAGGCTACGCGCGGGCCCGGCTTCCTGACGGCCGCCCGCGAGTCGACGGACTGTCGATCAGTCGGCGACGTTGTTCTTGGCGACGATGCTCGTCGGCGTGACCCGCACGACCATCTCCGGCGGGACGGCGTTGCGTCGCCCATAGGCCTCGGCCTGGTCAGCGCCCATGTAGCGCCCGGCGATTCGCGTGCTCCAAGCGAGGAGTTCTGCCGGGTCGGTCGATGTCGATGTCGTGCCGCTGATCGTGACGAAGTCGAAGGGAGGTGTCTCGTTGTCGAGGCACAGGCTCACCCGGCCGTCGCGCAGGATCGACTTGCCCTTGATGGTGTCGGCCGACGTCATGAACACGATCTGATCGCCGTCACGGTCGATCCAGATCGGCGCGACCAAGGGGCTGCCATCAGCCCGGACGATCGCGAGTTTGGCGGTGTGCGCCCGAAGCGCATCGATGAACGTCTTCCACCAGTCGGCGGGGGCTTCGTTGTAGGGCATGGCGGCTCCAACCCGCTGATGCCGCCGCGCATTCCGCTCCCATGGGTGACTCCGGCGCGAAACGGTCGGCCCACGTCACGCCCATGGGAGACAAATGCGCGACGGTGGCTGCCGGCCCGTCGACAACAATGGCTCGATGAAATCATCGTGGTGGCTGAACGAAGCAGACTTCGCCGGGCCCGAGCACCTCGACCCCGACTACGTCACCGGCTACGAGCGCAAGGCCGGTGACGACTCGACATCCGACGTTGATGCGTTGGTCGAACGCGGTCTGGGGAAGACGTCGACCGTGCTCGATCTCGCGGCCGGTACCGGTGTCTTCACGCGTGCGGTCGCCCCGCTGTGCGCGTCGGTCACGGCGATCGACGTCTCGCCCGCGATGACCGACGCGATCATGCAGCAGGTGACGGCGGCGGGTCTCGACAACGTGAGCGTCGCCAACGCCGGGTTCCTCAGCTATGAGCCGGCGACGACGTTCGACTTCATCTTCAGCCGCAACGCGCTGCATCAGCTGCCCGATCTGTGGAAGCCGGTCGCGTTGACGCGGATCGCATCGTGGCTCGCACCCGGAGGCATCGTGCGGTTGTTGGATCTCGTGTTCGACTTCGAGCCGAGTGAGTTCGAGGTCCGCATGGACGCCTGGATGCGCGACGCGTGGCACGACCCGATGACCGGTTACACCGCACCCGAGTTCGCCGCGCACGTCCAGACCGAGTTCAGCACCTACAGCTGGCTGTTCGAACCGATGCTCGAACACTGCGGCTTCGAGATCCTCGACCGCCAATCGGTCCGGTCCATCTATGCGTCGTACACCTGTCGACTCGCGGCTGAACGAGCCTGATCGATGGCAACCTATGACCCGACGATCTATCGCGGCGCGGCCAGGCACTACCTCGTCGGTCGTCCGCCGTATTCGGCCGAGCTCTGCGCAACACTCGTGCGCGAGCTCGGGCTCGACGGGACGGGGCATCTCCTCGACGTCGGCTGTGGTCCCGGTGTCGTTGCCGTCGAGCTCGCCCGCGAGTACGAAACCGTGACGGGCCTCGATCCGGACCCCGACATGTTGCACGAAGCCGCGGCGCATGCCGGTGCATCCGGCGCGACGAACACGCACTGGGTCCAGGCTCGGGCCGAGGACATCGGGCGCCTGCCGCTCGGCTCGCTGCGTACGGTCACGTTCGGCCAGTCGTTTCACTGGACCGACCGCGAGCGTGTCGCCGAATCCGTGTTCGATGCGCTCGAACCGGGCGGGTCGATCGTCATGATCACTCACGACATCGAGCAGGGAGCAGTTCCGCCGGGCACCGGTGATCCGCCGATCCCGCACGACGACATCAGCGCGATCATCGACCGCTATCTCGGCCCGGCGACGCGAGCCGGATCTGGCATCGCCACACCGCAGGCCGACCGCTACGAGGACGCGCTCGCCCGAACGCGCTTCGGCAGGCCGCGAACCGTTCATGCGCCAGGGCGCCCCGACCTCACGCGCGACATCGATGGCGTGATCTCCGGCTACCTCTCGATGTCGTACTGCGCTCCGCATCTCTTCGGCGACCGCCTCGACGACTTCATCGCGGATGTCGGCGCCTTGCTCGCGGCGCGCACCGCCACCGGCCGGTTCTGGGATTGGCCGGGTGACACGGCCATCGTCATCGGCACCAAGCCGGGCACCGCGCCGGGCGCCAGCGGCTGAACTCCGGCCGCAATTCGGTGGAAGCTGGCACACCTGCCGTGACATCATTCAGGTCATGCGTGACTGAGTGCCCAGGTATCGTCCCAACGTCTCCCGAGGTCTCCTATGTCTGTTCACGCATCCCTGCACGCCCGTGCCATCACTCTCTCGTTCGGTCGATCGACCATCCTCGACGATGTCGACCTGACCGTCGCACCTGGGTGGCGCGTCGGCCTCACCGGGCCGAACGGCGTCGGCAAGTCGACGCTGCTCAAGATCCTGAGTGGCACCGTTCGCCCCGACGCCGGCCTCGTGTCGACGACGCCGCCCGACGCCGTCGTCGGCTACCTGCCGCAGGAGCCTGAACGTCGCGCCGACGAGAACGTGCGCGAGTTCCTCGAGCGCCGCACCGGGGTGGCCGAATCGTCGGCGGAACTCGATCGGGCGACCGCCGCGCTTGCTGCGTCCGCGCCAGGGTCCGATGACCGCTACTCCGACGCGCTCGATCGCTGGTTGGCGCTGGGCGCAGCCGACTTCGATGCCCGGGTCGGCGAGGTCTGGGCCGACCTCGGCCTGACGCCACGGTTGTTGGATCAGGCGATGACCACCCTGTCGGGCGGTGAGGCGGCGCGGGCCGGGCTGGCGTCGTTGCTGCTCGCTCGCTTCGACATCTTCCTTCTCGACGAGCCCACCAACGACCTCGACCTCGATGGCTTGGCGCGACTGGAATCGTGGATGACATCGCTGCAATCCGGTGTCGTCGTTGTCAGCCACGACCGTGAGTTCCTGCGCCGCACCGTCACGCACGTCGCCGAGATCGACGAATTCAACCGCGGCCTGACGCTCTACGCCGGTGGATGGGAAGCATTCCTGGCCGAACGTGAATTGGCGGCCCAACACGCCCGCGAGCAGTACGAGGACTACGCCCAGAAGAAGTCGACCCTGGCATCACGCGCGCAGCGCGAGCGCGAATGGGCGTCGCAGGGGTTGAGCCGCGCCAAGAAGGGCCCGAAGGACAACGACAAGTTCGTCCGCAACTGGGCCATCAACCAGACCGAGCAACTCGCGGGCAAGGCAGCCAGAACGGACAAGGCGATCGAGCGCCTGGAAGTCGTCGAGGAGCCGCGCGAGGCATGGCAGCTGCATCTCGCTTTCGGAGAGGCATCGCGCAGTGGGTCGATCGTCGCCCGGCTGACCGATGCGGTGGTCCTCAACGGCGATTTCACGCTCGGTCCCGTTAACGTCGAAATCGGCAGCGGTGAGCGGGTTGCAATCGTCGGCGCCAACGGCAGTGGGAAGTCGACGTTGCTGCAACTGATCCTGGGGCGGCTGCAGCCGGAATCAGGCGATGTCTATCTCGGCCCCAGCGTCGTGGTCGGCGAGTTGGAGCAGGCTCGAACGCAGCTGACCGACACAGCGACCGTCCTCGACGCGTTCATGCGCGCGACCGCGATGACCGTCCCCGACGCTCGTACGTTGCTGGCCAAGTTCGGCATCGGCGCGGCCGAGGTGAACCGCCCGACCGCATCGCTGTCGCCGGGCGAGCGGACCAGGACCGTGCTGGCGCTGCTGATGGCGAAGGGCACGAACTGCCTCGTGCTCGACGAGCCGACCAACCATCTCGACCTGGCCGCGATCGAGCAGCTCGAGATCGCGCTCGACGCATTCGGCGGCACGGTGCTGCTCGTCACCCACGATCGTCAGCTGCTCACCAACGTTCGCGTGACTCGAACCATCGAGCTCGCCGCCGGTCGCATCGTCGCCGACCACCCCGCATCCGTCACCTGAACGGGCCGACCACCTGATTGGGCGCGTCGAGCGCGTCATAGCGCGCTGATCGCGCCCACCCCGGGCCGCACTTGTCCGGTGGGCGCGTCCAGCGCGTCATAGCGCGCGCAACGCGCCCACCGGATCGGTGAGTTGCTCGCACGGGAGTACGGTTGCGCCGGGGGTATGAGTCATGGCCACGGTCGAGCTCGAACACGTCACCGTTGGATCGGTGAACGGGGCGCGGCTCGACGCCGTGAACATCGCCGTCGCCGATGGTGAGTTGATCGGTGTGATCGGTGCGTCAGGCGCGGGGAAGACGACGTTGCTGAGGGTCATCGCCGGTCTCGAAACCGTGACGGCGGGCGTGATCCGCGTCGATGGCATCGACGTGACCCAGGTCCCTCCGGCACAGCGAGACGTGGCGATGGTGTCGCAGACACCGGTGCCGCTGCCGCGACGAGACGTGCGCAGGAACATCGCGTTCCCGCTCGAGATCCGCCACAAGGGAGCGGTCGAGATCGACACTCGTGTCGTTGCCGAGTCACGCGCGCTGCACATCGAAGCGTTGCTCGGCCGGTCGCCGCGCACGCTGTCGGCGGGGGAGGCGCAGATCGTGCAGATCGCCCGAGCCCTCGTCCGCAAGCCGTCGATGCTGTTGCTCGACGAACCGTTGGCGCGGATGGATGCCACGCTCGCGCAGCGGATGCGGCTCGAACTGCGCTCGGTGCAGGAGGGTTACGGTGTGACCACGTTCCTGGCCACGAACGATCCGGCCGAGGCGATGTCGATGTGCGATCGGTTGGTCGTGCTCGATGCCGGGCGTGTCGTGCAGGTCGGTCGGCCGATCGACGTGTACGACCAACCGGCGACACTGGTCGCCGCGGCGTGCACCGGTTCCGTCTCGGTGCTCACCGTTTCGGTCGAAGCCGATGCCGAGGGTTTCTGGCTGGTGCATCCGTCGTTTCGCCGGCGAGCGTGGCGACCGTCGCTGGCGGACCACGTCGCGGGTTCGGTCGCCGTCGCGATGCGTCCGCGGTGGCTGCGCCTGGCTGACGACGGCCCGATCACCGCGACGGTCACCGACATCAGCCCTGTCGCCGGGACGGTGACGGCAGCGCTTGGTCCAAGCGCCGGCGATGGCGAGGTCGAGATCGCCGCGAACACCACGTTCCACCGGCACGGCGACCAGCTCCGGTTCCACATCGATGAACTGGCGCTCTTCGACCCGGCCTCGGGCCGACATCTGGAGTGAGCCGTGAGAGGCAGTGGCGAGCGCGCACGCAGCTGTCGCCGGCAGGCGGTCGTCAACTGGCAGGCAGTCGTGATGCAGCTACGGCCGCGTGTTGAACTGACGCATTGCGGCGTCGGGACTATCGGCCACGATCAGCTCGACCGCATCCGCGGCGAGTTGGACCGCGACATCGAACTCGTCGCGCTCGGCCTTGGGCAGCTTCGACAGCACGTGGCTCGCGCCGCGCTCTTTCGAGGGCGGCTTGCCGATGCCGATCCGGACCCGGATGTAGTCCTGCGTCTTCAGGTGCTGGGTGATGCTGCGCAGACCGTTGTTGCCGGCCAGCCCGCCACCGACTTTGACCTTGATCTGCGCGGGTGGCAGGTCCAGTTCGTCGTGGATCACGATGATCTTGGCCGGATCGTCGATGCCGTAGCGGCGCGTCATCCCGCTGACGGCCTGACCCGACTCGTTCATGTAGGTCAATGGGAAAGCGAGCACGCAACGATGGCCGCGGATGGTCACCTCGGCCACCTTGGCCTTGTCCTTGCCGGCCTTCATCGTTGCCGAGGCCCGGGTGGCGAGGACGCCGACCACTTCCTCGCCGACGTTGTGGCGCGTGCGCGCGTACTCCTTGCCCGGATTACCGAGACCGACGATCAGGAAGTCGTATGGGGTGCCGCGGCGCTCGGATCGCTCACCGCGACCGAACAGAGCCACGGCGGCGAATCACTCAGCGGCGTCGGCTGCGGCTTCGCCTTCGGTGCCTTCAGCGGCAGCCGGTGCGTCTTCGATCTCGGCCGAGCCGTGGATCGCGGTGACGATCGCCATGTCGGGGTCGCCCAATGCGGTGACGCCGGTCGGCATCGGCAACTCGGAGAGGCGGATGACATCGCCCGGCTCCATGTTGGTGATGTCGACGACGAACTCGTTGGGCATGTTGTCGGGCGTGCACTCGACTTCGATCGTGTCGACCGACGGGTCGACCAGGCCGCCACCGGCCATGACGGCCTTGGCTTCGCCTTCGAGCCGCAGGGGCACCGAGACCGTGAGCAGTTCCTTCATGTTGATCTGCAGGAAGTCGATGTGGCTGACGTTGCGCTTCACCGGGTGGCGCTGCACTTCTTTGATCACCGCGGGGTACGTCTTGCCATCGACTTCGAGCGACAGGACGGTGTTGAAGCCGGCCGGACCGCTGAGGGCCAGGCGCAGGTCGCGGCGGCCAACGGCGACACTGACCGGGGTCATGCCCTGGCCGTACAGAACGCCGGGGATGTTGTCCTCGGCGCGCAGCCGGCGGGAAGCGGGAGAGCCGGTGGCACGGCCGGTCTGGGCAACAAGAGTGGTCTGCGACATGATGATTTCCTCAGCCCGGAGGCAGTGACAAGCGATGGCGGTTCCAACAAAGAACGGCGATTGATGCTACCGGGCGATATTCGCCGGACCTACGCCCGAACAGAAACCACCGACCGAATGGAAGGAGACCCATGTCCCGATCAGCGATCGACGAATACCTGGCCGACCTCGACGAGCCGAAACGCACGACGTTGCAGGCGTTGCGCTCGACGATCTTGGACGTGATCCCGGATGCGGAGGAGTGCATCTCCTACAACATGCCCGGATTCAGGCTCGACGGACGCGTCGTCGCAGGGTTCGCGGCGTTCAAGCGGCACCTCAGCTACTTCCCCCACAGCGGGTCGGTGCTGGAAGTGGTCGCTCGTGAGTCGCCGCATCTGCTCGATTTCCCGGGTGTGTCGGTGACCACGAAAGGCACGCTGCAATTCGCCGTCGACACGCCCCTGTCCCGCGATCTCGTCGCCGCGCTGATCGAGGTACGCCTGGCGCTGCCCCGCTGACGCACTGTTCGCGCGGCTGGACCGCGCCGGGTTTGCCTGGCTGATGCGGGCAAACCCGGCGCGGTCCGACAACACGACTCGCGTCGCGGCGAGCCGGTCAGGCTTGGTTTTCGCCGCCGAAGATCTCGCTGACGCTGGTGTCGTCGAAGACGGCCGACAGAGCTTCGGCGATGATCGGGGCGATCGAGAGGACCTCCAGCTGAGGAAGTTCGTCCTTGCTGGGCGTCGGCAGGGTGTTGGTCAGCACGATGCGGGTGAACGGGGAATCGCGCAGGCGGGGGATGGCCTTGCCCGAGAGCACGCCGTGGGTGGCCATGAACCAGACTTCGGCCGCGCCGCGCTTGATCAGCAGATCGGCGGCCGACACGGCGGTTCCACCCGTGTCGATCATGTCGTCGGTGATGATGCAGCAGCGACCGTCGACCTCGCCGATGACCTCTTTGGCCTCGGCCACGTTGGTGGTGCCCTTCGGGCGGCGCTTGTTGATGAACGCGACGTCGGCATCCATGTCGGCGAGGTGCTGGGCGAAACGCTCGGCCACCTTCACCCGGCCGGCATCGGGGGAGACGATGACCATGCCCTTGGAGGCATGTTCGCGCACGTACTTCTCCAGCACGGGCAGCGCGGTGAGGTGATCGACCGGCCCGTCGAAGAAGCCCTGGATCTGGCCGCTGTGGAGATCGATCGAGACCATCCGCTTCGCCCCGGCAGCCCGGAACAGGTCGGCGACGAGGCGGGCGGTGATCGGCTCTCGCCCCTCGGCCTTGCGGTCCTGGCGGGCGTAGCCGTAGAACGGGCAGACCGCAGTGATGCGCTTGGCCGAGGCCCGACTGGCTGCGTCGATCATGATCAACTGCTCCATGATCGAGTCGTTGATGCTGCGTTCGCCGCTGCCGCAATGGGTCTGCATGATGAACACGTCGGTGCCGCGCACGCTCTCACCGAAACGCGGGCGGATCTCGCCGTTGGCGAACTCGACGATGTTCGCGCTCCCGAGGGCCATCTCGAGATGCTCGGCCACTTCCTGCGCAAGCGCCGGGTGCGTTCGCCCCGTGAAGAGCGACAAGCGCTTGGTCGTGACCTTTTCCATCATGCTCCCCGTCGAGAATCTCGTCGTCAGTCGACGGGTGCAGTGTAGAACGACCCAGTCGTTGCGCCCGCAGCGACACTGCTGCCGCTGGGCAGATGGGCGTACGGACCGACGTGAGCGCCGCGACCGATCTCTGCGTCGCGGCCCACGGAGTTCTCGACCACGCAGTCCTGGGCGACCACGCAGTCGACGAGCCGAGCGTCCGGGCCGATCTCGCAGCCGTTGCCGACGCTGGTGCGACCCTGCAGGATCGTGCCCGGGTAGAGCGTGACATCGCGGCCGAGTTGCACCGTGACATCGATGAACGTCTGCCGTGGATCCAGCATCGTGACGCCGTTGAGCAGCCAATGGCGGTTGGTTCGATTGCGGAGTTCGCGTTCGGCCAGAGCGAGCTGCCAGCGGTCGTTGACGCCCGCCGTCTCGGCGGGTGAGGCCTGCAGTGCGCCGATGCGATGACCCATGCCGGCCAGGACGCCGACGACATCGGTGAGGTAGTACTCGCCCTGCACGTTGTCGGGTGAGAGATGACGCAGCGCCGGGCCGAGCAGATCGCGGCGGAACGCATAGATGCTGGTGTTGACCTCGTTCACCGCCAGTTCTTCGGATGACGCGTCGCGTTGCTCGACGATTCGCATGACCCGTGACGGACCCGATTTGGTGGTGGCGCGGATGACGCGGCCGTAGCCCGTCGGGTCGTCCATCACCGATGTCAGCACGGTTGCCGCGTAGCCGTTGGCGACATGGGTCGACACCAGTTCGTCGATGGTCTCGGCCCGCAACAACGGCGTGTCGCCGGGGAGCACGATGATGGTCGATTCGTCGTCGAGGTCATCGCCCGGGAATGCAGACAGGCCGACCATCGCTGCATCGCCGGTGCCGCGCTGGACCTGCTGTTCGATGAACGACACGTTCGCCCAGTGAGGCGCCTGCTCCTGCACCTTCTTCGTGACGCGTTCGGCGCCGTGGCCGACGACGACAACCGTCCGGTCGACGTCGACGGATTCGAGAGCGTGGATGACGTGCATCACCATGCCGCGCCCGCAGATCATGTGCAGCGGCTTGGGCCGTGTGGAACGCATGCGGGTGCCTTCGCCGGCGGCGAGCACGATTGCGGAAACCGACATGACTCAGTTCTAGCGCACTCTGCCGCGACAGCGCGGGACACGTGGACGACAGATGTCACGCAGGTCCGCGTGCCGCCCGCCGCGTCCGAGCACGCATCACAGGTCAGCTCATATTGCACTCCCGGTGTACCGTTTTGCAGCTCGAGCGACGATCGCGAGGCGGAGGAGTGACGCTCATGTTCGGTGTGTCCCGCTGGGTGTTCACCCGGACACGTTGGGTTGGTGTTGGGGTTGTCATTGCGATCGCAGCCGGCGCGGGAGGACTGCTGATCGCCTCGGCCTCCAGCTCCTCGGGGGCGTCGTCGTTCGTGCCGGTCACGCCATGCCGGTTGCTCGACACACGTCCGGCGTCGATCGTGGGCGCACGAAGCACACCTGTCGGTTCGGCCGAAACCTTCACGACGGCGGCGTGGGGCGTGAACGGCAACTGCAGCATCCCGACGGGTGCGACTGCGTTGTCGATGAACGTCGTCGCGATCAACGCGACGTCCGCCTCGTACCTCACGGTGTTTCCTGCGGGCCGCCCGCTTCCCCTGTCGTCGAGCCTCAATTGGGTCGCAGGCGCACCGCCGACACCGAACGCCGTGACGGTTCCGCTGTCGGCCGACGGTCGCTTGAGCTTCTACAACAACTCCGGATCGGTCGACCTCGCCGTCGACATCGTCGGCTACTACGAGCTCACCGGCGGAGGCCCGGCGGCACTCGCGGCGCCGCGTCCAACCCACGTGATCGAGGTCGCCAAGTCGGGCGGTGATTTCACCTCGGTCCGCGCGGCGCTGGCATCAATCACCGACAACGGCCTCTTCAGCCCATACCTGATCCGTATCGCGCCCGGTGTCTACATCGAAAGTGGCGGCATCGACTTGAAGGACTACGTCGACATCGAGGGATCGGGCCGGGACACGACGACGTTGCTGTGTGGTGACTGCGGCAGCGAGACCGTACCCATTGTCGATGGCAGCAGTGCGGTGATGCGCGCCTCGGTCGGCACGTTGCACAGCGAAGTCCGCAATCTGACGGTGTCGATCGTGGCCGGAGGCGCCACGTACAACACCGCGATCTGGATCGGCAACGTCGCCGGTGGCGTCACACTCGACCACGTCGGCGCCACATCCGTCGCCGCTGCCCCCGGCTACTACGCGTACGGGGTCGCGGTCCTGTCGGCGCAGGTGACGATGGAGGGGTTGACCGTGAGCGTGACGGGGACCGGCGCCACCACCGGCATCTTCTCGGCGGGATCCACGGCCTATGCCGTGATCCGCGACTCGAGTGTGCGCGGTGGCACGAGCATCCTGCTGGTCGCCTCCGGACATGCGGCCGTGTACGACTCAGTGTTGAACGGCGCCACCCTGGGTCTCGGCGGCCATTGCTTCAACGTCGTCGACATCTCGCTGGCGCCGTATTCGTGCACGTGATCGCAATGCGTCGAACCGGCACCCGGACCCGAGTGCTCATCGATGTAGCTCCGGGGAGAGGGCTCGAACCCCTATACACAGGATCAAAACCTGTTGTCCTACCATTGAACGACCCCGGAAAGGCTCGCCACAGGGTAGCGGAAGCTGTTCTGCAGCCACGCTCGAAAATGGTCGGCCGCGGCGAAAATCCGGCCTCACCTGCGCACCAGGTTGGGGGCGCCGAAGCCACCCGCTAGCGTCTCCAACTCATGGGTTCGTTGATCAAGAAGCGCCGTAAGCGCATGCGTAAGAAGAAGCACAAGAAGATGCTCCGGCGTACCCGTCACCAGCGTCGTAAATAGTCGACCCTCGTTCTTCCCGTGGCCTCGCCACGAGCCCTCGACCGTCCACTTCGGTGGGCGGTCGTTCTGGTTTTCGGCCGTGCTCTGGTCGCACTGGCGACCATTCGCCCCGAGCTTTGCGCGAGGCGTTTTCGGTACGTGCGCGTTGTTGCTCGCACAGACCGAACCTCACGCCGGCGATGTGGGGCCGGCGGTGCGGGTGAACACGACAGTGGCGTCGGGGAGGGCCTCGACGAGGCCCGCAACGCGGCCGCCCAGGAACCACGTTGCGCCGCTACCGGCCAGGATCGGCTCGGTGCCGCACGCCTCGCGAATGCGGTCGCGCCAGATCGCGAGTCCAGGTTCGACTGCCAAAGCGGCTGGAGTCAGATCGTTGTGCGGATGCCCGGTTGGGCCGCCGAGCGCGTCCCACGCGGCGTAGACGGCGGGGGTCGAGCACGTCAGCGGCGGGATCACCAACGTGATGTCGAACGCTGTTGCCTGCGTCGCTTCGACCAATTCGCCGATGCCGCGGACACGTGCGCGCCCGCCGACGAGGCAGAACGCGACGTCGGCGCCGAGTCGGGCCGCGCCGGCGAGATCGGTGAATCCAGCCCAGCGCAGCACGGCCGCGGCATCGGCGGATCCGCCACCGAGTCCTCCACCGTGGGGCACGTTCTTGGTCACGTGAATGTTGGCCGTGCGGCCGACGACACGCAGCGCCTTGGCGATCAGGTTCGACTCATCCAGCGGCATGCCGAGGCTGTATGGGCCGTCGGCGGCGAGCCCGATGCCGTGGGGATCGATGGTCAGCACGTCGGCCAGTTCGAGTTCGGCCATGTCCGCGTCGATCAGGTGGAAGCCGTCGTCGCGCACGCCAGTGATCTGCAAGCGAAGCGTCAGCTTGGCCGGGGCAAACACGGTGACAGGGCCGACAGCGCTGGCCGCGCCCGTCGCCCCGGTCACGCACCGACCTCGGCCGTCGAGCCGTGGACGGCGATCGTCAACCGGCCCCACGCGTGCACGTCGAGTTCCTCGGCTCGAGACGTTGGTGCGATGCCGGCCGCGGCGAACTGCTCGGCGGTGACCACGCCATTGAGCACTCGACGCAGCATCTGGCGTCGATGGGCGAACCCACCCTTGACGAGCGCGAACAGCGCGGCTGGGTCCACGTCGGCGACCGCCGGCGACGAGCGCCGGGTGATCTCCACCAACGCACTCTCGACCTTCGGCTGGGGGACGAAGACGGTGGACGGCACGAAGCCGACGATCTTGGCCGACGCCCAGTACGCGACCTTGACGCTGATCGCTCCGTAGGCGCTCGATCGCGCCGGCGCGACCATCCGCTCGGCGACCTCGCGCTGCACCATCACCAGCATCCGCGCCACCTGGGGCACGTCGTCGAGCAGGTCCATCACCAGCGGGGTGCCGACGTTGTAGGGAAGGTTCGCGACGAGGACCCACGCGGTCGATCCGGCCAGTAGGTCGGGCCATGACAGCTCCTGCGCATCGCCTTCGACCACGGTCACGTTGGAGAACCGGGCGACGACATCGCGCAGGACCGGCACGATGCCGCGGTCGATTTCGACGGCGAGCACGTCGGCACCGGTCTCGGCCAGTGCACAGGTCAGCGAACCCAGCCCTGCGCCGATCTCGACCACCCGATCTCCGGCACCGACATTGGCCAGGCGAGCGATGCGCCGTACGGTGTTGGGATCAGCGACGAAGTTCTGCCCGAATTCGCGGCGCGGCGCGAGTCCGTGGTTGGCGAGCAGTTCGTTGATGTCTCGGCGGGACAGCGTCATCCAGCGTTCGACCACTGGATGCTGACCGGAACCGGTGCATCGACGAGGCTCGCGATCTGGATGTACTGATTGGTGTTCAGCAGCACCTGCAGACCCGGGCCAAGTGGCTGGGCGGCGCGGTTGATGCAGATGACGCTGCGGCCGTTGTCGGTGTTGGTGACGGTGAGGACCGCATCGAACGGTGCGTTCGGGGCCGCGCAGCTGTCGGGCTGGGTGCCGACGATCGACTTGTAGGACGCGCCACCCGTGACGGATGTGCCGGGAGCCGTGGCCGGCACCACGATCTGGATCACGCCCGACTTCTGCTGGGGCACGGTGGGGCCGTCGATGAAGATCGGTCCGTTGGTGCCGAACGGCCGGGACTCGGTGTTGGCGGCGGCGTTCGAGCCGGCCTGCGGCGTGGGCACGCCGGCCGCAGCGATGCTCGGCGCGCCGGTGCCGCTCGACGCCTGACCACGGGTGAACAGCCAGATCGCTGGCAGTGCCACGATGGTGAAGGCCGTGGCCACGACGAGTCGTCGTCGGTCCGTGACGCCCAGGTTCAGAACAGCTCCAGAAGAACGGGCTGGCGAGATGGCCAGCGGTGGTTGAGGCTAGGGAGCGATGCGAGGGAACGCAAGGCACGCCGTTGCCGTGGTTGCCTGAGCAACGGTACTGGCTGGAACGCCCCGGAGTGCTGCAATGAACCCGCCGACGAGTGTGACCAGCGCCGGCTGGTTGGGCTTTCCACGATGCGGAAGCGGCGCGAGGTAGGGGCTGTCGGTCTCGACCATCATCCGGTCGAGCGGGCACAGCAGCGCCGCGGCTTGCACATCGGTGGCGGTCTTGAACGTGACGATGCCGGAAAAGCTGAGGTACGCGCCGAGGTCGAGGCACTCGCGCGCCTCGTCGGCCCCGCCGGTGAAGCAGTGGAAGATGGTCTGCGCCGGCACGCCTTCGGCGCGCAGGATGTCGAACGTCTCCGGCCACGCTTCACGGGTGTGGATGATCAGCGGCAGGCCCAACTGGTGGGCGAGGCGGATCTGGTCGACGAACGCGCCGCGCTGCACGTCGCGAGGTGAATGGTCGTAGTGGAAGTCGAGGCCGCACTCGCCGACCGCGATCACCTTCGGATGGTCGAACATCGAGGCGACGGTGTCGACGCCGTTGATCGCGTCGTGCGGATGCAGACCGACCGTCGCCCACACGCCGTCGAACTGCTCGGCGACGGCGATCGCGGCGACCGATGTCGCTGCGTCGCAGCCGACGGTGATCATCGTGCCGACACCCGCTTCACGGGCAGCAGCGACCGCTGCCGTCGCGCCGCCGGGGATGCGGTCGTCGTGGAGATGGCAGTGGTTGTCGACCCAGATCGCTTCGGTCACGGACAGACCATCAGGCCGGAAGCTGGCGACGCGGGAACATCGGCTCGCCCTTGGTGACGCTGACGCCGCCGGGGTAGCCGCCCCAGGCCGCTGCGTCGGGCAGTCGTTGGTCGGCGACGGCGCCCACCATGCCGATGCGCTCCCAGACGGCCTGAGCAGTGGCCGGAATCGCGGGCGACACGAGGACGGCGACGATGCGCAATGCTTCCAGCGCGTCGCCCATGACCGCGTCGACGGCGGGTCCGGGCTCGGTCTTCCACGGCTCGTTGGTCTCGAGGTACGCGTTGGTCGCCTTGATCAACGACCACGTGGCTTCGAGCGCGCGACTGGGCTGCAGGGTGAGCCATCCGTTGGACGTGTTCTCGTACGCGGCTTCGGCCGCGGCGCGCAGCGGGCTGTCGGCCTGTGGTGCGGGCCCCACGCCGTCGCACTTCTTGCCGACGACCGTGGCGACGCGGCTGAGCAGGTTGCCGAGGTTGTTGGCCAGGTCGCTGTTGTAGCGCGTGAGCAGACCCTCGTACGTGAAGTCACCGTCTTGCCCGTACGACGTCTCGGCGAGCACGTAGTAGCGGAAGCCGTCGACACCGATGTCGTCGACGAGATCGAGCGGGTTGACGACGTTGCCCGTGGTCTTGCTCATCTTCTCGCCGTCGCTGAGCAACCAGCCGCCGATGCCCCAACCCTTGGGCAGATCGATGCCGGCCGACATCAGCATCGCCGGCCAGTAGACGCAATGGTGACGGACGATGTCCTTGCCGATGAGGTGGTAGTCGACCGGCCACCAGTCGGCGAAGCGGGCGTCGTCGGTGCCATAGCCGAGCGCGGACATGTAGTTGGTGAGCGCGTCGAACCAGACGTACGTGACGTGCTTCGGATCCCATGGCAACGGAATGCCCCACGTGAGGCTGGTGCGGCTGATCGAGAAGTCGCGCAGCCCGCCCTTGATCAGACCGATCGCTTCGTTGCCGCGGAATTCGGGCTTCATCGCGTCGGGATGGTCGGCGTAGTGCTTCAGCAAGCGGTCCTGGAACCGCGACAGGCGGAAGAAGTAGTTCTCCTCCTCGAAGTAGTCGACGGGCCGCTTGTGGATCGGGCACAGACCATCGACCAGTTCTTCTTCGGTGTAGTACTCCTCGCACGACACGCAATACAAGCCCGAATACAGGCCGAGCTCGATGTCGCCCGCGTCGTAACAGGCCTGCAGCAGCTTCGCTACCGCGGTGTAGTGGCGCGGCTCGGTGGTGCGGATGAAGTCGTCGTTGCTGATGTTCAGCTTCTTCCACGCCTCTTCGAACTGCGGGGCGATTCCGTCGGCGAACTCCTTCGGCGTCAGCCCCGCGGCTTCGGCGGCCTGCTGGATCTTGAGCCCGTGCTCGTCGGTGCCGGTGAGGAAGAAGACGTCGTCGCCCATCAGCCGATGCCAGCGAGCGACGGCGTCGCCGATGATCGTCGTGTACGCGTGCCCCAGATGAGGCTTGGCGTTCACGTAGTAGATCGGGGTCGTGAGCGAGAAGTTGGCCACGGTTCAAGGCTACGGGGCGGCCATGCGTCACCGGGTGAGGATTTCGTGGACCCCTGAATGCAAGATTGGGAGGTGCAGCACGATCAGCTCGGCGGAGCCGAAACCCCATTCGCGTTCGACGGATTCGAGTTCGACGCGGCGACCGCGCTGATGACGGACGACGGCCAAACGTTCGCCGGTGCGATCCACCCGGGCTGGGACATCAACGGCAACGCGAACGGTGGATACCTCCTCGCGCTCGCCGCCGCGGCGATGCGCGCCCGTTCGGGCCGGCCTGATCCGATCACGATCTCGGCTCACTACCTCGCCCCGGGACCTGCTGGTCCGATCGAGGTCGCGACCGACGTCGTCAAGGCCGGCCGTCAGCTGGCGACCATCACCGCATCGATGCGCCAGAACGACCGCGAGCTGCTGCGAGTGCTGGGCAGTTTCGGCGACGTGGCCGCGATGTCCGGCGGGTTCGAACACATCGTCGGAGGCCCGCCGCAGCTGCCCCCGATCGAGGAATGCGTCCTGCGCGACCGGCACACCGGCATCGTGACCGTGGCATTGATGGACCGCCTCAGCGTGTGGATGCGGCCCGGCGACTCCGGGTTCCAACAGGGGCAGCGATCGGGCAGGGCCGTGATGGAGGGCTGGCTCTCGTTTTCCGACGACCGCCCGGTCGACACGCTGGCGCTGCTGCTCGTGGTCGACGCGTTCCCGCCGCCCGTGTTCAACATCGAGATGCCGGTGGGCTGGGTGCCGACGGTCGAGCTGACGGTGCACGTTCGCGGCATCCCCAGCCCCGGTCCGGTGATGTGCCGGTTCCACACCGAGTTCATCCAGAACGGGTTCCTGCAGGAAGACGGCGAAGTGTGGGATTCGAGCGGACGGTTGGTCGCGCAGAGCCGTCAGCTGGCACTCATCCCGCGGGTGGCGCCGTCGACGGCGTGAGCGCGAGCGCGATGTCGTAGACGCGGTTCTTGGCGACGTCGAGCCGCTCGGCGACTGCCGAGATCGCTGACTTCTTCGATGCGCCGTCGCCGATCTGGCGCCGCAGTTCGCGTTCGATGTCGATGTCTGTCGCCGCGGTCGCGGGTGGCGCACCGGCGAGCACGATCACGTACTCGCCCTGTGGTTCGCGATCGTTGACGTGAACGACGGCGTCGGCCAGCGTTCCGCGCCAGACCTCTTCGTGCAGCTTGGTGAGCTCGCGGGCGAGAACGACCTGCCGGTCGCCGCCGCACGCGACGGCCAGTTCGGCCACCGTGCGTACGATGCGGTGCGGTGCTTCGTAGAGCACGACCGTTCGCGATTCAGTCGCGGCCTGCAAGATCCGAGGCGCTCGCTCTGGTCCGCTGCGGGGCAGGAAACCTTCCATCACGTACCGCGCGCTGGGCAGTCCGGAGATGACGAGCGCCATGACATCGGCGGCAGGTCCGGGCACCGCGCTGACGATGTGACCGTGTTCGATCGCGGCGCGCACCAGGATCTCGCCCGGGTCGCTGATGCCCGGGGTGCCGGCATCGGTGACGACGGCGACGCTGTTCCCCGCAGCCAGCAGATCGAGGACTTCCTGGACCCGCGCCATCTCGGTGTGCTCGTTGGCGATCGCCATCCGTACGCCGCGGATGCCGAAGTGCGACAGCAGTTTGCCGGTGCGGCGGGTGTCCTCGCAGCAGATCAGCGCGGCGCCGTTCAGCGCTTCGATCGCTCGCGGCGACATGTCGCCGAGGTTGCCGATCGGGGTCGCGACGAGGACGAGGGTGCCCACGTTCAGGTCGCCGCGTCGGGGTCGGTCATGCGCACCTCGAGCGGGTCGCCGACCTTCAGCCCCCACCGCTCGAACGCGCCGGCGCGGGCTTCGACCACGAGCTTGGCCTTCGGCACGGGCACGCCCATCCGGTGGCGATGCATGCTGGCGACCTTGATCACGGTGCCGTCGGCGTCGACATAGGCGACGTCGATGGGGAAACGCATCCCGATCGTGTGCACCCAACGGCAGTGGGGGATGGCAAACGCGCCATCGATCGAGTCCCGGCCGAGGAGGCCCTTGGCTCGCTCTGAACGGCTGCCCGCGACGTCGATCGATGCCAGAACTCGTGCCTCACTCATCAGCCACGCCATGGTGCATAGCCTGCCACGCGTGCGAGCGGACGCGCGCAGCGATTCAGACGCCGACGGGGGTGATTTCGACATCTTCGGCCACGGGTCGAACGGTCCACGAACGGCCGACGAACGCCAGGCCAACGACCACGAGCGTCACCATCAGCACCGAGCAGACCGAGTACGCCAGGGCCCGGCCCGAGTGCTGATACAGCTGCCCGGCCAACAGCGCGGCGAGACCACCGGTGAGCGTCTGGGCCCCGCCGAGCAAGCCCTGCGCACCGGCCTGGCGATCCTTCGGGGCGGCCAGCCCGACCGCAACGCCGGATGCGGAGATCGTCATCCCGTCGCTGAGCGCGTGGATCATCGAGACAGCGAACATCAGCCCGCCCGTCGGCCATCGGCCGTACGAGAACATGAAGCAGGCGCCGAGGAACAAACCGATCGTGCCCAGACGGAACGGGCCGATGCGTTGCGCGAGTCGCCCGCCACGAGGCCCGAGGAAGATCAACGGCAGGGCGAAGAGCGTGATGCCGAGGTTGGCGATCCAGTCGGCGGTCTTCAGGTCGGCGAGGACGAGCACCCACAGCGCGTCGAACGTGCCGACCATCAGGAACCCGGCCATGCCGAAGCACAACGCGCCGACGTATTCGCGGTTGCGCAACAGATCGAACGCGAAGCGGGCCTGCGGCTGGCCGTCGGTGTTCGCTTCTTCGACGTGGACCCGGCTGATGATCGGGAAGAAGATGACCGTGGCAACGGCGATCACCAGGAAGGGCGCGGGGATGCCGAACGGTCCGACGAGCGCGGCCGAGATCGCCGGCCCGAGCGCGAAGCCGGCGACGTCCGCCGACAGCAGGCGCCCGATGTTCTGGCCGAGATGATCGGGGTCGGCGAGGATCACGATCCGACGGACGGCCGGCAGGGCGATGCCCGCGCCGAGGCCCATCACGATCCGGGCGACGAGCAGGACGCCGATCACGTGGCCCAGCGCCATGCCGATCAGCCCGACGAGGTTCAGCACCATGCCGACGTACATCAGCGTGCGGGCGTGGCCGCGGTCGGCGAGGGGGGCGAAGAAGACCTGCGCCGCGAACGACGCGAAGAAGCCGACCGCGACGATGAGGCCGAGGCTGCTGTCGGCGATGCCGTACTTGTCGCGGAAGTCGTCGAGGACGGTGAACATCACGCCGTAGCCGGCGGCGAACACGGCGGTCAGCAGCCCGAAGATGATGACCAGCCGACCCTTGTTCACGACCCACGAGTCTACGGAGGTCATCGCGCGACCAGCCTGGGCATTACGCGATCGAGCCGGGACCGGGCTCGATCGCGTGATCTCCTGCATGGTCGCCGACGTGATCGAATGGGATGGTGCCCAGCCCGGAGTCCGGTTCGCCCGGTCGTCCGGGCCGCGCGTCGAGGACCGACTTGCCGATGATCGCGGTGAGGATGATCGCCCCGCCCAGCACCGTGAGCGCCCGTGGGCTGGTGCCGAAGCCGATGAAGACGAACACGGGCACGAAGACGGTTTCGCTCTGGGCGAAGATCGTCATCGGGACGGCCGGCACGAATCGCGACCCGTAGTTGAACAGGATGGTGCCGATCACGATGAAGACGCCGCCGTGGATCAGCGCCGCTGTGGTGTCGGCACCGGGTGGAAGCAGCGTCTTGCCGTTCACGAGCGTGACGGCCCCGCAGATGAGGATCATCATGAAGGCGTAGCCGGGCAGGATCGGTGACCAATCGCGGTCGGGGTCGGACCGCACGGCGACGGTGTAGACGGCGAAGCCCAGCGACGACATCAGCGCGGCGATGTTGCCCTTCATGTTGCCGCCGCTGACATCGCCCACCACGATCACGATGAGACCGGCGAACGCCATCACGATCGCTCCGATCGTCACCCGGTTGAGGCGCTCGCCGAGGAACACCCGCGAGAGCACCACCGCAAAGATCGGGGTGACGGATGCGAGGAACGCAGCGTTGGCCGGACTGGTCGTCTTCAGCGCGTAGACGTACGAGATCGAGGCCAGGAACAGCCCGACACAGCCGACCAACATCATCCGGCCCTGGTTGTAGGCGCGAGGCAACATGAAGCCCTGATGCTTGACGCGGCTGACGACTTCCATCACCACGATGACGCCGATCGAGCGCCAGATCAGGTACTGCCATGCGTCGGTGTGCTTGGCGAACTTGACCGTGACCGCGCCCAGCGCCCACACGATGCCGGCCGTGACGGACAGTACCGACGCGACCAGCGGCACCCGGTGCGTCGTCGGCGAAATGGTGGTCACGCTGGCCGTTCTAACACGGTGTGCTCGAAATCAGAAGCGACTTGGGGCGGATCTGGATCGAGCATTCGTATCGATTCGATCGGACCGTCCGATGCATCGATCTTCCTTCGTCGCCGGCGCTTCCCGGGTTTCGTCACGTGGAGATTCGGGAGGGGGCGTGGAACGATGGTCGAGGGGCGGACCGCGCCGGCTTCGCCTGCCGCAGCCAGGCAAACCCGGCGCGGTCGTGGCCGCCTGCGCCGGCCGCGCTGGCCGCGCTGGCCGGCCGCGCCGGCAACTACCGGACGTGGCGGAAGAAGTCGCGGATCTCGGTCACGAACAGGTCGGGCTCTTCGAACGCGGCGAAGTGGCCGCCGCGATCGAGCTCGTTGTACGTGCGCAGGTCCGTGTACACCCGCTCGGCCCACTTGCGCGACGTCGTGAGGATTTCCTTGGGGAACTGCGAGATGCCCGCCGGGATGGTGACGACCGCGGTGCCGAACTCGGTGAAGCTCTCCCAGTACAGCCGACCCGACGACGCGCCGGCGCCGTTGAGCCAATAGAACATGATGTCGTCGAGCATCTCGTCGCGGCTGAGCGCGTCCTCGGGACTGCCGTTGTTGTCGGTCCACGCCCAGAACTTCTCCAGGATCCACGCGGCCTGGCCGGCCGGCGAGTCGACGAGGCCGTACCCCAGCGTCTGCGGGCGAGTGCTCTGCTGCTTCGAGTAGCCCGAGTCCTTGTCCTGGTAGTGCTGGAACTTGCCGAGCGCGACCATCTCCGCGTCGGAGAGGTTGGCCATGTCGTCGGCGTTGGGAAACGCGACCGCCATGTTGACGTGGATGCCGGCGCAGTGGCCGAGGTTCTGCGAACCAATGCGAGTGGTCACCGCTGATCCCCAGTCGCCACCCTGCGCGCCGTAGCGGTCGTAGCCGAGGCGCACCATCAACTCGTCCCATGCCGTCGCGATCCGCGGGACGCCCCATCCGTTGCGAGCCGGCTTGTCGCTGAAGCCGTAGCCCGGCAGCGAAGGCGCGACGACGTGGAAGGCGTCGGCCGGGTCACCCCCGTGCGCAGCCGGATCGGTGAGCGGTCCGATCACCTTCATGAACTCGACGGTGGACCCGGGCCAACCGTGGGTGAGCACCAGCGGGAACGCGTTCGGCTCGGCCGATCGAGCGTGGATGAAGTGGATGCCCAACGGCTCGTCGCCATCGCCGGCCAGCGTGGTGCGGAACTGCGGGAACTGATTGAGGTGCGCCTGCCGCGCCGACCAGTCGTACGAGGTGCGCCAGTACTCGCAGACCTCTTGGACGTACGACAGCGGGATGCCCTGCGACCAATCGGTGACCGTCTCGTGATCGGGCCACCGGGTGCGGGCGAGGCGATCGTGGAGGTCGGTGATGGTCGCTTCGTCGATGTCGATCTGGAAGGGCGTGATGGCGTCGGACACGGCCGCGACCGTAGTTGTTCCGGCGGAGCCGTTGGCCAGCCGGGTGTATCGACGGTCGAGTATCGGACTTTGACTCGTCAGCCGAACCAGCCGAACACGTCGACGATGAGATGTGAACCGGCCTGGGTGAACAGGTTGATCGCTCCATCGGCGCCGACCGGGACGATTGCGTAGTTCGGGCGGGTCTGGTCGACGAACTCGAGATTGAGGTTGGATGTGGCCGGTTGTTCGGTACCCGAAGCCCACGACGTGACGTAGCCAGGCCCGCCGGCCTCCGTGGCTGTGATATTGACGGCGACTGCAGCGATGGCCCCCGAGGTGATGCCCTTGACTCCGGCAATCTTGACGCCGACGATCGCACCCGGACCCGGCTTGTCTCCGGTGTAGCCAATCTGGGTGGCGGGACGGGTGTCGAAGACCCGAATCGGCCCGATGGGTCGATAGCCACCGATGTGGCATCCGCTGCCCGGGCCGGCGTCCACGACGCGAACTGCGTCGATGTTCGGACCCTTGTCCCCAACCGTGGTGCTGCGCAGGCTGATCACCGTCGACGTGCCGCAGTCCGGGTTGGCCACGAACGACTTCTCCGTCCAGCCGAGATTGCTGTTGGTCTGATTGCTGACGTCAAACGAGAAGCTGTGCTTGCCGTCGCCGAACGTGACGTCCAGCGTCTTCACCTGTGGATCGCCGTTGGGGTTGCCGGCGAGGAAGAAACTGACTCGGTACTGACGATCGGCGGACGTGGGCACGAGTTGTTCGATGGTGCCAGGTCCGTATCCGTTCCCGTTCAAATCAACGAACTGTTCTCCGTCGTACGCGGTCGCGGACCCCGGACCGACAACGTCGACCCCTCCCGACACAACTGTCCAGGAACCAACCGAACCAATGGGAAACGTGTCGTACGACGTCTCCTGAGGGATCGAGGCAGACGCCTCGAAACTGCCATCGGAGACGAGGTTGCCGTCCGGGCCGAGCGCGAGCGGCGGACCGCTCGAGGTCGCCGGCAGGTTGAACCAGCCGAACACATCGACCACCAGATGTGTACCGGCCTGGGTGAACAGGCTCAGCGAGCTCGAGGTGCTGACCGGAACGATGGCGAGGTTTGAGATCGTCTGGCCGACACTGCTGATGTTGAGGTTCGAGGTCGGTGGTTGCGCCGTGCCAGTGGGCCACGCGGTGACGTAGCCCGCACCCGACGCTGCGGTCGCAGTGATGTTCACGACCGCCGCGGCGACTCCGCTCGACGGGAGTCCGCCTGGGACGGCGAGGTCCACATCGACGACCGCGCCCGGGCCAGGGATCGGACCGTGGTATCCGATCGGACTCGGTGATCGCGTGTCCAGAACCCTGGTCGGCGTTGCGGTGAGATGCAGGATGGACGTCGTGGAGAACCACCCGAAGGCATCCACGACGAGATGCGTGCCACTCTGGGTGAACAGCGTGATGTAACCATTCGCGCCGACCGGCACAACGGCCAGATTCGCTGCGGTCTGATCAACATGCTCGAGGTTCAGGTTGGATGTCGGCGGTTGCTCGATGCCCGACGCCCACGCAGTGACGTATCCAGGCCCGGACGAGCCGGTTCCGGTGATGTTGACCACCACTGCGCCGACGTTGTCGAACGGAATTCCGAACCTGCCCGTGACGGCGACATCTACTTTCGATCCTGGATCCAATGGGAACGAGGAATCCTGACGTGTGTCCAGCAACCGCGCCGGCGCGATTGGCACGAAACCGTCGAGCAACTGCGCTGCCCTTGCCAGTTGGAGATCCGCCTGCACGTCAGCCTGCCCAGGGCGCGGGATGCTGAGCGTTCCGACGAAGGAGTCTCCGGCGAAGGTGCCGGAGACCTTGACCCCGGACGGAGTCCCCCAATTTCCGGCGAGATCGGTGCGGCCACCCGCGATCGAGCCGACGTCGATCAAGCCACCGGCCACGGGGTCACCAAAATACAGAACACCGCGGAGATCGCTGGACCGGTCCTGAAGTGCGGCCCGCACGTCGAGATGATCGCCGTCCTTGTCCGCGCGCCCGACCCAGATTCCAGTGACATCGATGGTGCTCATCGGTCGGCTCCTTGACTCTGTGCCTTCATCCGCCGACCTTCGCCATCAACAAGAGCGAACGAAGCCGTACGGTCATGACTCACGAGTCTCGCCACCTCAGCGCGACCTTGCGCGAACACCGAGCCGATCGTGCCCTCAGGGTTGATCAGGACAGCGCTCGGCGTGCCAACCACACCGAACCTGTCGCTCACGGCAGCGCCGGCGTCGACAAGGACGGCCGCAAAGCCGGCACCGGCGAACTTCTCGGCGATCACACTTCGTTCACCATGGACGACTGCGACGATCGGGCGGGCGGCCGACATGGGAACAAGGTTGATCTCGGCAGCCAGTTCGATGCAGGCAACGCATCGCGTTTCCAGGAACACGAGAACCGTGCTCCGTGCATCGGCGAGCAGATCGTCGATGTTCCAGGTCCGCCCGGTCACGTCTGCGAGTCCGAATCGCGGAGCCAGCGCTCCGATCGGCCAGCGGTCGTTGCGTTGCCTGGCGTGGCCATCGGGCAGAGTCGGTACGGCGACTGGCAGAGTATGCCCGTGCTGCACCGTCTGTGCTTCCAGCTGATCGAGCCGGGCGAGGAGTCGACCGTTCTGTCGCATGAGGTTCATCAGCAGCCAGGAGTGGAGCACGATGATCGCACCGGCGACGACCGAGACGATCGTGACTTTCGCCTGGATCGCGCTGAACCGACCGAAGCGGCCCAACGAGTTCTCGCCTCCAACGAGGCCGAACAGCAGCAACACGATTGCGTTCGCCGACAACGCCGCATTGCGGACGAGGGTGGTCGCCCCGATCGGCGCTGACGAGTGTTGGCCGAAGCAGTTGCAGCTCGGATGCCGGCCGGCACGCAGGTTGACCGCGATGACCACGCTGAAGGCGCTGAGCAGGAGCACGGCTGCAGCTGCGGCAAACACGGCGATCGGCGTGATCACCAGGCCGAGCCCGATGACGAGTTCCGCAAGAATCACAACCAGAGTGAGTCGTGACGCGATCGAGTCGTTCACGCCCATTCCCACCGCTGCCGCTGTCGCGCCGTTGCGATCGAACGCCTTGGCCGAGGCAGCAACGACGAACAGCCCGCCCAGCGCGCAGCGAGACAAGATCAGGATCAGTTCGGTTGTCGCCAGCGTTGCGAACATCACATCACGCCGGACACTGGGCGGCGGTCGCCGGAGCACAGATGTCGGTGAAGCAGCCGAGCGAAGCATGGCACTCGGCCAGGCAATCCGTCGCGTTCGTGTAGCACTTCGAGTTGCAGCCGCAATAGACCATCGGCACGGGGTGGCAGCACTCGCAGTCCTTTGTCTGGCCGGCGTCGTACGCGGACCCGCCGAACAACGTCACCGCTGCCTCGTACAAGCCGGCGACGTTGATGCACGCCGTCTCGCGCAAGAACGAGCCGTTGTACGTTGCGATGCACGCGTCGACGAGTTGATCACCGAAGGTGGAATCGCACGTTGATTTCGGGGTGTTGCACGTCTCGTAACAGATGTCGTGGTTGTTGCACGAGACCGTGAAGTCCACCGCACCGAAGCCCTGCGGCGGCCGGAAGCTGCTGTTCGCCGCGCCGCAACCGTTCGACGAGCGCACGTTGCCCGGGTGCGGGCGCTTGTTCGGGCAGTTGTTCAGATCAGCGGGTGGATACTCCACGATGCATGCAGCGTGCGCAGGGGCACTGCCGACGGCCTCCAGCACGCCTGTACCGACAACCGCCACCACGGCCGTCCGACCGAACAGAGCGAAGACTTCTCGTCGAGTCGTGGCCCGGCCGAAACGCCGTGCGAGATCGTCGAAGCCGCCGCCGCGCACTGCATCTTGCCCTCTCATTGGTCACCTCGGTCCTCAGCTCGCGCGCTCGCGCATTCGAGCCCGAGTGGCACAACAGCGACGTTGTCACACATGCGCAGCATGAATTTCGCGGCTCCCCTTCGACACGGCATGGTCATTATTGCATCGATCGATGCAGCCGCTCAACACGCCCCGGACCGAGCAAAGGCGAACGGGTCGAGGCGGAGTCGCGAACGGACGAGATGTTCCGGACGGCACCTTTTCCTGGCGAACCCCTGCTACACGTTGAAGTGGAACGTCGGAGTGCGGTCGATTCATGGCCTCTGACCTGCAACGCTGCAGTTCAGTCGCGTGGCCGAGTTCGCAGAAAGTACGCAGCTCGTTGGATGGGTTGTGCTGCAGTCAGCCCGCCCAGGGCGCTGGCCCTTGCACGAGGACTCGCCGGGGGGAGCTCACGGTCGTTGGCCAGAGCTCAACGATGTAGTCGTAGTAGTCACCGAATCCGTCGTCGTCGGCCGATTTCAATCTGTAGGTAACCCGCACTCGGTGGCGGCCGACCTCGACTGGAATCCGGGCGGCGAGCTCGAACTCGTCGGTGCATCCGGCAACCACCACGCGGCCTGTCGACACGACCAAGTCGGCTTCCACGACGTGTGATGCGCCAGGGTCGACCTCCGGCGAGCGATCGGCCAACTCGAAGGTGACAGGCACTTCGAGGTTGCGCGCAGCTCCGATCGCTACGAACCGCTCGCCGTTGGCCACGCGGGCGGTCATCGCCTCAGGGGTCCATGCGTCGCCGTCTACACCGGCCGTACGGTCGTCGTCCTGCAGGTAGAACTGGAAGTAGTCGGCGAAGAGGTTGAAGCTGTGGCGGACGCCGTCGGTCATGACCGACAGTCTTGTCACCTCGCGCCGATCGGAGTATCGATAGCGTTCGCACGTGCGCTCCGATGAACTCGTCGCGGCCGCCCTCCTGGCCGAGTTGCTCGATGCCGTCGCGCTGCCTCATGACGGCCCGGGCCAAGGTGATGGTCGTTACGACTGGGACCTTCGTTGTCGAGACGGCCGGCGCATCGCGCTCGAGGTGACCATGCACTCGGACAGCGACATGCTGGCGTTCTGGCGGAAGGGCGATCACTACCGAGAGGTTCCCGGGCTCGGCGGCACCTACCTAGTGAACGTCGATCCGGCCGCGAATCGGAACGACCTTTGGAAGAGACTGCCGAGGCTGCTTCCGGAGTTCCCTGACGGCTTTGTCGACGTGGAGTACATCCGATGGAATCGCGCCGACCCTCGACGCGAGGCGGCCGAGACTCTCGCATCGCTGGGGGTCCGGCGGGTGAGCTTCGCACCGGAGCCGGCACGGTCGGCGATCACCTTCACGACCTCGAGCGGTGGAGCCGTCGCGGCCTCGGCGGCCGTTGAGGCAGCGATGAGGCAGCGATGAGTGAGCTCGAGCCGAACCGAGCCAAGCTTGCAGCTGCTGAGGACGTCGACGAACGGCGCTTGTTCGTCTGGGTCGACGGTTCGGCTGGGTTGGCGAGCATGTCACTGCGAGATGCCGATGCGCCACCGTCTGATCGGGCCGACCTGGGCGACGGCATCGATGTGCTTTGGGTGGCCGCTGTCGATGCAGGCCGTCGTCCGATGGCGGCATCAGTGCTCTGGCGGACGGAATCTCGGGCGCCGTGGGAAGACTGGACGGGCCGGTTGCGCCGACCTTGACCCGATCAGCCCCGGTAGCCGGTTCCTGGCTGGCGCTCTCGCCATTCGTCGCATCGGTGAGTTTCCATCACTTCCTCAGTGACTGGGACGGACCAGTAGTCCAGCTTCCTCCGGACGGCGAGGTACTGCTCCTTGTCGCGTCGATGACAACTCATTCCGGTCAGACCGTGACCACCCGGTGAGTAGTCGGAGAACGAGCAGGAGACGCAACATGACAGGGCCGCGCCGGCGGGCATGGCACGTCCCAATTTGAGCATGGCATCCTCGAACCACTCGTCGGTTGACTCGACAATCTCGTTCTCGACGACGCATCGAAGTCGAAGTGCCTCGCCCGAGCGAAGGTCAAGCTCGAAGTCGATCCCGATGTCCAGAAGCTTGCCGTCGCGTTCGATCGTGCTCGGAAGCGTTCCGGTCAGCACGCAGGCCGTGAGATTTCCCCAGGCGTCCAAGGGCACGTCCGCAGTCTCCGCCGAATCGTGGTTCGTCGGTTCGAGTCCGTCGAAATCGAACCCTGCGAAATCCACGCCACGGATCGTCGTCCGGATCTCGAAGCTCGGTTGCTTGCGCGAGGTCCCGACGTAGGGCGAAATCGCCCAGGTAATCGCCTCACCGCCGAGCGAGTCCCGGTACGTTCCCTGCGCCTTGAATGGAACGAGGCTTGCGTTCGGATGATCAACCACTCTGGTACCTCAGCTCGCAGCGGACAGCTCGACGGTGATCTTGAGGTCGAGCGCGGCTGCGACCTTCTGGAGCGTCGTGAGCGTGGCGCCTACGCCGCCTGCCTCGAGGCGTGCCACCGCTGCCTGGCTGGTGCCCATGCGGGAGGCGAGCTCGCGCTGGCTGAGGCCTGCCGCCTCGCGGGCGTCGCGAACCTTCTCGCCGACATCGAGGGCGAGGCGGGTCGCCTCGTAGGTCTCGTCGAAGGCGGCGCGTTCGTCGGCTGTCATGGCGGCCACGCGGTTCTTCTTCAGTTCATTGATCGTCGTACGGGCCATCAGTCGTCCTCCTCGGCGGTGTGTCCTTCGGTGATGCAGCGGGTCATTGCCCAACGCGCTCGCTGCACCTCAGCGCGTTCGTTCTGTCGTTGCTTGTTGAACACCGTCAGCAGCACGATGCGCCGGCCCGCGGCGAAGAAGTAGGTGATTCTCCACGCCACTCGGAGCACGTCGAACCGCAGCTCGAACAAGCCGTCGCCGAGTGCGCGGGACGCCGGCATCCGTAACAGATTGCCTCGCTCGGCCAGGCGCTCGACGTGAGGAAGCACCGACGCGAAGTCGTGCCCGCTCAACCCGCTCATCCATTGCTCCACCTCCGGCTCCAGCTCGACCGACCGCATGACATCAAAGATGATATCAAGCCAGGCGTCGGCGGGCCAGCAAAATTTCAGCCTGACGCGCCTTGCAATTCGTCGGGGCGGAACAGGCGACCGATCGCGTCGCGGACTCGGTCTTCCTCGCCGGGCCAGAGGTGCCGTAGACGTCGAGGGTGACCTTGGCAGACTTGTGACCCAGCGCCGCCTGCACTTGCTTCACGCTGCAGCCGGCGTGGATCAGGTGCGCTGGCGAAGAAGTGGCGCAGGTCGTGGAACGTGATCGACTCGGGCAGTCCCGCGCGTCGACGTGCCGCCCGGAGCTCGTAGCCGAACTTGGCCGAGTCGAACGGCACGCCGTCGCGATGGAGGAGCACACCGTCGGCGCCGAGGCCGTGCTGCTGGATGTGCGCGGCGAGGTGGTCGAGCACCCACTGGTCGGCCGGCACGATGCGCGTGCTCGCCTCCGTCTTCGGCGATGTGAACGCTCCCGCCGCCGAGCCCGTTGGGTGGGTCGGCGATCCGCTGGGGACGCATTGCGCCGACACGGACTTACAGAGGGAGAAATCGCCTACGCGCAGCAGACACGATCAGAAAAGTCTTGTGGCGTCTCGCCGGGACGTACGAGTGTCGTCTCGCCCCGGGGCGTTCAAGCCTCGTCGTGAAGCGGTATTCGCACCGAGTGTGCCCAGGTTGGCGCCGGTGGCGCCCAACCTTGGTCGAGCAACGCGACGATGACAGGGATAGGTGGCGGCTTGTCTGGCCACGGCGTCTCCCCATCGGTGATCACGATGACGACATCTGGTCGGGGGCGCAACGCGAGACATGCTTCGATGCCTGCCGCCATATCGGTGCCGCCGCCGCCTTCCAGGTCGAGCACCTTTGTCGCCTGAGGGAAGACCCGGCGAGGTCGCGCAGCAGCAGCATCGCACGGAACAATTTGCAACAGCCCGCCGTGGGCTGAGCAGACGCGGGCGATGCCGACCACCTCGGTCGCCGCGCGTGAGAGTGCTCCGTCGGTCACAGAGGCTGAGGTGTCGACGACGACTGCGACCTCGATCTGCGACGACACCATTCCGGGGAAGATCACGCCCGTGTCGGAGCCGCGCCGAGAGAGATGTCGGTACGAGTAGTCCTTCTGGCCGCGCCGCATCGCAGCCCGGGCACGGGTAATCGCCGCAAGCTCACTTCTCCAATCGACGGCCACCCCCATCCCGGCCTCAGCCCATCGACGCAGACCCCCAGGTACTCGTCCTCCCAAGCGGACATGCTCGACCACCGCGAGAGCAATTGACTTTCGCAACAGTGCCGCCTCGCGGCAACCCAGCCCCTCGTCTCGAACGTCCTCCCAGGCGCGAGCGAGGCCGTCGACTCCCGACCCTTCGTCGCCGGCGACGGCCAGCAACGTCCGAGCGCGGCCGATGTGTTCGTAGTAGTGCTCAGCGAGGCGACCTGCGGGCAGACCGAGCTTGGACGGCAACACCGGCTGCAAACCCTGCCCGTCGCGGCCGAATTCGGCGAATAGGTCGTCGTTGATCTCGGCATCGGCGGCCACGTTCCACGAGTGTCGACCGTCGCGGGAGACTCCAATGGCCCGGGCACGATCCGCGTGTCCCCGCAAGAGGTGCTGCAGCTCGTGGTTCAGGACGATCCCGATCTGCGAGGTGGTCCATCGGTCTACGACTTCCGGATCGAGGTAGACATGCCATCGAACGTCGACGGCGAAGGTGCCGAGCCCGGATGCGGCGACGATGTCGAGCGCCAGCAGCCCCGACGCAAGGTACGGCCACCGCTCACACGCCCACAGCCGGCCACCCGCGACTTTGACGGTGTCGAGCTCGCTCACCACGCTCAGGCGAGGCCAGCGTCTTGCAGCAGCGGAAGCAGGTCAGCGACGAAGGCTGGCGGTTTCCCGCCGGTCGGGCGGTTTCGAGCGAGCTGACGAGCTGCGATGGCGGCGACGTCGTGCTTGTCGGCTTTGACGAACTGGTGAACGACTTCCCAGGCGCGCTCCCATCTATCAGGCGTGTTGTGCGCGACGACCGCAGCAACGACCGAGGCGAGCATCGAGAAGGCCACGTCGGCCCGCCGCGGGATCTTGATCGACTGCGGGTCGGCGATCACGTCCTCCGGGTCGGGCAAGTCGAGGCTTCGCCTCCACGTCAGGAGCTCGTGCGCTGCACCGGCACCGACGCAGCCGGCGAGGAGCAGGTCGGTGCATTCGTCGGACGCAGCGGCCGAGCGTGCCGCAGCGAGGAGGCGAGCCGCCATGTCCCAGGTTCGAGGTGACGGCCAGGCCCGACCGGCGCGGACCGGATCGTCGGGCAAATCGCTGACGAGTCCCGGTCGATGACGGAGGAATCCGCCGATCTCTGCGCGCACGAGTGGTGACGTCCTCGTCCAGTCGTCGGGCAGCCGTGGCGCGACGACATCGGGGAACGAGCCGATGAACCCGTCCGAGATGTCGAAGGCGCTTGGCTGCCACTCGAGGTGGCAGAAGCGGTTGGCGGTGGGGGCGCTGAGCTCCCAGGCACCGAGAGCGTCGGTGCTCCGATTCGCTGCTGCGACAACGCGTACACCGGGGCCGAGCCGGGTGTCGCCGACGATGCGTTCGATCGGTACACGGAGTAGGGCGGCTTGCACGGTTGGTGGAGCAGTGGTCAGTTCGTCGAAGAAGACGATGCCATGTTCCACTTCGGACAATGCCGCGGCCCATCGAGGGGGTGCCAGCGCGACTGAACCGTTCACGACAAATGGCAAGCCGGCGAAGTCGGATGGTTCCCGTATCGACGCGATCACGACCTCGATTGGCCACCCGTAGGCCTCCGCGATTCGGCTCACGATCGTGGACTTCCCGCTGCCGGGCGGCCCCCAGAGGATCACCGGTTCATTCGCTGCCAAGGCCACTCCGATGGCCTCGGTCGTTGCACTGATCGTCATCGAGTTGAGTCCATTCAGTAGAGCGCCGAAAGGACGCGTTCTTCGGCTGGCAGGTTCGGGTTCTTGGCCAAGCTCCGGTGCACAATGCTGTCGGCGTCAGCAGCGAGATGGATGAGCAATTTCAAAGGCGTCCGTCCATTGCCAGCCACTGCCGCTCGCACATCCGCAGCCGCATCCGAAGCAAGGACCTCGAGCACCGCGATTCCAGTGCGACGGTTTCGGCCGACCGTGGCACGAGTCCACTGGCTCTTGTCGCCGGCCAATCGTCGGAGAGTCCTCGGGTCCGTGTTCGGGTTCTCGGCGACGGCCGCGCGCACCCAGTCGCGCTTGTCTCTGGCGAGCCTGCCCAACGTCGAGGTCGGAGTGTTTGCGTTTCGCGCCACAGCGGCACGGGTCGAGGCGTTTCGGTCGCGGGCCAGGTGGTCGAGGGCTGGCGCGTTTGCACGTGGGTGGTCGGCGACTGCGCTGTGGATCTGATGGTTCCAAACTCGTGCGAGCGAGTCGAGCGCCTCGTCCGACGCGTTGGGGTGCCGCGCTACAGCGAGCCGGATGCTCAACGTGTCCTCGCGGGCGAGCACATCGAGTGCGCACGACGGTGCGATGGGATTCTGGGCGAGACCCTCCCTCACGGTCCACGACGCGTCGGACGCGAGCAGGAGGGCTTGCTCCTCGGAGAGCCAGGTCACGCGCTTGGCGGCGTGCCAGCGAACGGCACTACTTGGATGGCTGAGCAGCGGGGTCAGGGCTCGCGCCGGGGTCCGCAGGTTCTTCGCGGTCTCAGTGACGACCACGTGTGAGTCATCGGCCAGTAGAAGACTCAGTAGATGTGTAGATGAGATCTTCGACCGAGCAAGTCCTAGCCGACATTGATCGTTGGTGGCCAGCCTCGACAGCGCGTCGGCGTCAAGCCGATCGAGTCGACGGCTGAGGGTTCCCCTCGCCTCGTAGGTGGGGTCGTCCACAAGACCGCGAAGAGTCGACGTGGAGGTACATCGGTGGCGGGCGACCGCCGCCCGCACCAAGTGATCGACATCGGCGGCGAGTAGGGCGAGGATCTCTGGCCCGCTCGTGGGATTCGATGCCACCGCAAGCCGCACGAGAGACGACACATCCGAGGCCAGCTGTACCCGCAGTTCGTCGCTGAGGTCCTTGCGAGCTGCGAGCGATTGACGCACCGTGAACGAGCACGACGACCACGAACGAGGATGCTCGGGCAGCGGGACCAGGATGTTGCCTGCGACCGTTCGGTCAACGAGGTCGTCGTGCAGCCTGAGCAGTTCGGTCAGCAACGCTGGTTTGCTGGTTCGAGACGCCGCGAGGATCGTTCGGACCTCGACGTCGTCGGATGCGGCAAGCACGACTCGAACGGCGTCTGTGCAAACTCGATTCCGCGCCAAGTGTCGCATGCTCGCCGCTTCGCCACTGCGGGCGATCTGAAGCATGTCGGCTTCGGTGATCCTGTTCGATCGAGCCCTTGCGCTGGACGGCGTCTCGTTCGACTTCAGCCGTGACTCGTCGCCTTCTGGGTCGCCGAGTCGCGCGACTCTTCGGACGTACATGTCTTCGTCCTGCGTCAGGCTCAACAGGGTCGCCGGACCAAGGTCGGCTCGACCTGCGAGACTCGCCCGTACACCGCTGTCAGGGTCCGCGAGCAAGACTACGGAAACAGCATCAGGCAGTGCAGTCGGAAGTCCCGCGAGCGAGAGGCGAACCATCGGGTCTGAGTCGCGGGCGAGCGCCAAAAGATCGGCGAGCGTCGCGAAGCCCCGCGTGACGGCCGACCAGCGCACCCGTGGACTCTTGTCATGGAGCAGAGGGGCGACTGATTCGCTGTTGCCAGAAACCGCGACAATCCATCGGAACCCGTCATCCCGGTTCTTCACGTGTTGCGAGAGCGACCCGGAATCCTGCACTTGATGCGCGGCGTAAGCGGCGCAGTAGCGGACCGACTCGTCGACATCTCGCCCGAGCCGGTCGCGCGCGCTCGCCGGCGACGTCGTGTTCTGTGCAACCGCGACGCGTACCCATGTATCGGAGTGTTGCATGAGCTTCGAGAGGACCGCTGACGGGACCCGTGTTGAACGTGCGACCTCGCGGCAGACGCCCGGGTCACTGTCGTCCGCGAGCTGGGTGAGCGCCGCAACCGAACAGTCTGGACGCTTGGCAAGGGCGATTCTGACGAGGGGCTCGCTTGCGTTCGCCAACGTGTTGCTCACGTGCTCGCTGAGCTGCTCGCGCTTGAGGAGCGCATACTTCACGTGGACGATCTTGTCGTGAGCGAGCAGTCGTTGGACCGCTTCGGGTAGCTCACGTCGCACCGCCAGGTGGCACCGGACCTCAATGTCTGGATGGCTCGCGAGCGCGATCGCGACGACCTCGGACAAGGTTGCGCGGCTGCACACCAAGTAGCCGACGCGCGGGTGCGGGTCTGCCAGCACCAGGAGCAGGACATCGTCTGGCGTCGAGCGGTTGCGTGCCAAAGCCTTCCGCACACCGAAGTCTTCCAACTCGACGAGTGTGCGAAAGCACGCCGACGATGTCGTCGTTCGACGCGCCAGTTGGCGGGGCGTCAGAACGTCGTCGCTCGCAGCCATGGAGATCTGCTCGTCCGAGTGGTCATGCTTCCTGGGGCTGCCGGACGTCTCTCGTTCAATTGACATGGCCGCGATCGCAGAAGGAGACTCGATGATTGTCTATCGGGCGGGACATCAACCAGCTTGAGAACTGGTGATGCGCTCGCGGGCCTCGCTTCACGGGCCAACTCGGTCAGCTCGCCTGGGTGAGGCGGACGTCGTAGTGGATCGTGAGGTCGAGCGCTTCGGCGATCTCGACGAGCCGGGCGAAGCTGACGCCCGCATAGTCGGTCGCCTCGTAGCGCTGGATCGCTTGCTCCTGGAGCCCAACTCGCTCGGCGAGCTGGCGCTGTGTCAGGCCGCAGGCAATGCGCGCCCGGATGAGCGCGGTCGGCAGCTGTTCGATGCCTGTCGCCTCGATGAGCGTCGCGTCGTGCAAGGCGTCGTACTCGGCCAGTTCGGCCTCGAGGTCCCCGAGCGTGCCGCGGAGGGCGTCGAGTTGTAGCTCGCGCATCTCTGGTTGCAGCCCATCGGGCAGCGTTGTGCGCTGCAGCTCGCCGATGGTGTTGCGCACCTCGTCGGCTCGGCTGCGGGTGATCTTGTACTGCCGTTCGTTCTTGATCATGGTTCGAACTCCTCCAGGTCGATGACGACGATTCCCTTGCGTTGACCATCACGGTCGCGTTGAAAGAACTCCACGAAGTATTCACCGGAGCCGGCCTCGACGATGTTCGGGAAGAACTCGCAGCCGAACTCCGCCTTCTGTGCGGGCCGGCCGGGCGAGAGATCGAGCAAGGCCGGGTGAAGCAGTGCTCGGTCGACGCCAATGGGGTCGTAGCAGCCGTCGATGTCGCCAGGGTGGAGCTTCCCGGTGACGAAGCTGCCGTCGATCCAGGCCCGTCGGCACCCGGCGGCCTTCAGGGCCTCGAGCGCCCGGCGGCACCCCCCGACCAGATGTAGCCGCCAGCTCGACGTGCCGAACGCTGCTTCGACCTCGGCCCACTCCGCGGTCCACTCACCGGCCGGCAAGCGACCATCGACGAGTGATGGGATCATCAACACAACATACCAGTTGGGTTGGTGATGGAGATGCAGACGCTCGGGGGCGCCCCCTCGACGATCCGGTCTCGAATCAAATGATCCAACAATTGATCAGCCGGCCCCGCCGGCGTGCCTGCTCCTCAACCGTGCGACACCCTCGAGCGATGTCGACGAGACGCTGAAGGAGGCGACGTGGTTGTCTACGTGACGTATCGGGTGCCCGTCAAGGTCGAGCTGGAGATCGAGACCGGCGAGATCATGGACGTGCACATCGTCGATGAGAAGTTGGAGGGGCCGCTCGGCGTCTTCGACCACGAGCTGCGGCCCATCAAGGGTCGCCTCAAGAAGCGGGCGCTGGAACTCGTCGAGGTGGCTGAGTGGCCCGGTTGGACCTTCGGCTACTGACCCTCGCGACGACCCCTCGTGACCGGCGTAGTCCCGGATTGGTCCTTCTCAGGTCCTTCCTCCAAATGAACAGGGCGAAACTGAACGTACCTAGAAGGACAGATAAGACCAGGTCAGAGGCACTTCGACCGTAAAGCCGCAGATCGCGAAACCCCTGCTACACGTTGAAGCGGAACTCGGTGACATCGCCGTCGATGAACTCGTATTCCTTGCCCTCGACGCGGATCTTGCCGACCTCTTTGGCTTTGGCCCACGAGCCGAATCCGAGCAGTTCGTCCCAGTGGATGACCTCGGCCCGGATGAAGCCGCGCTGGATGTCGGTGTGGATCTTGCCGGCGCATTCGGGGGCCTTGTCGCCGGCGTGGAACGTCCACGCCCGGGTCTCTTTGTCGCCCGTCGTCAGGAACGTGCGCAGGCCCAACAGGTGGTACGCGCTGCGAACCATGCGGAACAGTGCGCCCTCGCCGAGGCCGAAGCCTTCGAGCATCTCGGCCCGCTCGTCGGGGTCGGTGATCGTGGCCGCTTCGGCTTCCAGCTGCACGCACATGCCGATGACTTCCACGTTCGCGCCAGCGTCGTTCAGCTCCGCGCGAACGCGGGCTTCGACTTCGGGAATCTTGTCCAGCTCGTCCTCGCCAACATTGACGACGGCCAACACGGGTCGGTTGGTGAGCAAGAAGTGTGGCTTCAGCGCTTCGACCACGTCGGGCTTCAGCGCGGCGCGATACAGCGGGCGTCCTTCACTCAGCGACGCGTACGCGGCCTCGAGGGATTCGATCTCGGCACCGATCGACTTGTCGAGCTTGGCCTGACGCTGGGTGGTGCGCAGTCGCTTCTCGACGGTTTCCAGGTCGGCGAGCGCGAGTTCGATCTCGACCACGCGCAGGTGCTCGAGCGGGTCGTCGGGTCCCATCACGTCGCTGTCCTCGAACGCGCGCAGGACGAACACGGTTGCCTCGACCTCGCGGATGTTGGCGAGGAACTTGTTGCCCAGACCTTCACCCTTGCTCGCGCCTTCGACCAGACCGCCGATGTCGACCACCTGAACGGCCGCGTGCACCAGCTGCTTGCTCTTGCTCATCACGCCGAGTTGGTCGACGCGAGTGTCGGGCACCTTGGCCACGCCGATGTTCGGGTCCTTGGTCGCGAACGGATACGGAGCCGCCAGTGCACCGCCCCCGGTGAGAGCGTTGTACAGCGAGCTCTTGCCCGCGTTCGGGAGGCCGACCAGGCCGAAGCGTTCCATAACGATGGCGAGGCTACCCACGCTGGCCCGGTGTGTTCCCCCACGCCTGCGTTTTCCGGATTCGTTACGATGTTCTCGTGACGCCTGTTGAAGCTCTGGAACGCGTTTTGCACTGCCTCGATCGTGCCCACGAGACCGGCTTCAAGACCAAGGCCTTCGCCCGAGCACTCGATGTCGTGAAGTCGACGCCGCCCGACGAGATCGCAGAACGCACCGCGAACAACACGTTGAAACAACTCGACGGCATCGGCGACAGCACCGCCAAGGTGATCGTCGAAGCGCTGCGCGGCGACACCGCCTACATCGACAAACTCGACAAGCAGACCCAGGTGCCGATCACTGCCGAAGGTCGTGTCTACCGCGAGGCGCTGCGCGGCGACTGCCACCTGCATTCGCGGTGGAGCGACGGCGGAGCATCGATCGAGGCGATGGCGTCGACCGCGATCGCGCTCGGCCACGACTACATCGTGCTCACCGATCACAGTCCTCGGTTGACGATCGCGCACGGCCTCGATCGCGACCGGCTGATCGCCCAGCTGGGCGACATCGGCGTCCTCAACGAGCACTTCGCGCCGTTCCGGATCCTGACGGGGATGGAGGTCGACATCCTCGAAGACGGCGCGCTCGACCTCGACGACGACCTGCTCGCCCACCTCGACGTCGTCGTCGCCAGCGTGCACAGCAAGCTGCGGATGGACGGGCCGAGCATGACGCGGCGGATGGTCCGTGCCGTCGAATCGCCACACGTCGACATCCTCGGTCACTGCACCGGGCGGATGATCGGCAAGCGGCCCGAGTCCGAGTTCGATGCCGACAAGGTGTTCGAGGCCTGCGCTCGTTCGAAGACCGCGGTCGAGATCAACTGCCGTCCCGAGCGGCTCGACCCGCCGTCGCGGCTGCTGGCCAAGGCGGTGGCGCTCGGCTGCATGTTCTCGATCGATTCCGACGCGCACGCGACCGGTCAGCTGGAATGGCAGCCGCACGGATGCGACCGCGCCGCGGCGGGCAACGTGCCGATCGATCGTGTGATCAACACGCTCGGCGTCGACGATCTGCTGCAGTGGACGGCCGCGTAGCGGCGACACCGGCGGCCTGAGCGGCAGCCACTGGCCGCCGGCATCGGCGCAGCACCGCGATCGGCCTGGTCGTCGGGTGGGAGCCGCGCTGTCGCCCCGATAGGATCGATCCTCATGTCGAAGAAGACCAAGAAGCGTAAGGCCAGAATGCGCCGCTCGAAGGCGAACCACGGTAAGCGTCCCAACATGGGACGTGGCTAACCCCAACGTGTCCCCGGCGCCGCCCGCAATCAGGCAGGCGGTGTCCGATCTCTATCACGGCGTGTCCGTCCCCGATCCATATCGTTGGCTCGAGGACGGGGATTCCGAAGCCACCCACACGTGGGTGACGCAACAGAACGAACGCACACATCAGGCGCTCGGAGCCCAGCCCAGTCGGGGCAAGTGGCACGAGCGCCTCGTCGCGTTGATGGGCCTGCCCGTCGTCATGCAGGCCAAGGTTCGCGGCGACGATCTGTTCGTGGTCGAGCGTGCCCCGGGTGCCGAGCAGTTCTCGCTGGTACGGCGTTCCGCGATCGACCCTGCAGCCGAGCCGCAAACGATCGTCGACCCGGGCGCGGCGTCGACCGACAGCGCCACTGCGCTCGACTGGTTCTTCCCGTCGCCTGATGGCCGACTCGTCGCCTACGGCCTCAGCGAGGGCGGCACCGAAGACAGCGTCCTATCTGTACTGGACATCGTCACCGGCCGGCATCTGGCGGACTCGATCGAGCACATGCGCGCCAGCACGATCGCGTGGCTGCCCGACGCCCGCGGCTTCTACTACACGTCGTATCCGGCCGATGACCAGTACAACCGGCGGGTGAAGTTCCACGTGTTGGGGCAGCCGGTCGGCACCGACGTGCTCGTGTGGAGCGACCCCGAGCATCCGCAGTCGTGGCCCGATGTGCAGCTGTCGTCCGACGGTCACCATCTGCTGATCGAAGTGCTCGTCGGATGGGGCCGCACTGATGGCTTCCTGGTCGACCTGCGCACGGGCGCGACGTCCACCGTCATCGCCGGGGTGGAAGCCGTCTCGACGTTCGACTTCATGGGTGACGAACTGCTCATCACCACAACGGTCGGAGCACCACGCGGGCAGGTGGTGCTGGCGCCGCTCGCGCGGCCAGGTTCCGACAGTTGGCGCGTCGTGGTGCCCGAATCCGCGGGCGTGATCGGCCACGCCTATCCGTGTGGTGGGGAGATCCTCGTCGTGTCCACGACCCGAGCGGTCGACCGGCTGGAACGGTGGTCGCCGACGGGCGACTTCCTGGGCGTGTGCGATGGCATCGGCGTCGTCTCGATCGCCGGCGTCGCGGTCGATGCCGACACCGACCGCGCCTTCGTCACGCTGTCGGGTTTCGACAATCCATCGGCACTGTTCCGCTACGACGCCGCGGCCGGTGCGGTCAATCGCTGGGGCGTCGATCCGCTGCGCGCCACGCTGCCGTCGCTGACCGTCACCCAGACGACGTACGCGTCGTTGGACGGCACGATGATCGGGCTGTTCCTCATCCATCGATCCGACGTCGTACCCGATCCGGAAACGCCCACGATCCTCAATGGTTACGGCGGTTTCGCGATCTCCGAGACTCCCACATGGTCACCCACCATCGCCGCCTGGTGCGCGCAGGGTGGGTTGTACGCGATCGCCGGTCTGCGCGGTGGGTTGGAGGATGGCGAGGCATGGCATCACGCCGGTCGCCGCGCCAACAAGCAGAACGTGTTCGACGACTTCCATGCCGCGGCCGATTGGTTGGTGACGAACGGGCTCACGTCACGCGATCGACTGGCGATCGCCGGCGGCTCGAACGGTGGATTGCTCGTCGGCGCGGCGTTGACGCAGCGGCCTGATCTCTGCCGCGCGGTGTGGTGCGCGGTGCCGTTGCTGGACATGATCCGCTTCCCGAACTTCCTCATCGCCAAGTTGTGGGTCGACGAATACGGCGACCCCGACATCGCCGACGAGTTCGAATGGCTGTGGGCCTACTCGCCGTATCACCACGTGATCGAGGGGCACGACTACCCGGCCGTGCTGCTGACCACGGCCGAGGGCGACACCCGTGTCGATCCGCTGCACGCGCGCAAGATGACCGCGATGCTGCAGTGGGCATCGAGTTGCCAGGAGCAGCGTCCGATTCTGCTGTCGCAGGAAGGCCGCGCCGGGCACGGCGTCGGCAAGCCCGTCAGCAAGCGGGCCGAGGAAGCGGCCGACGTGCTGTCGTTCTTCACGTGGCAGCTGGGCGTCGACCAGCCGGGCATCGAGCAGCTGGGCATCGACCGATGACGACGGTTGCGGAGATGGTGATCGGCGCTCGTTCCGCGGCGTGGCGCGCTGCCGGCTTCGACGTCACCGATGACGGCATCGTGCAGCTCGGTGGCATCCGGCTGCGGTTGGTCGACGGTGATGCGGGCATGAGCTCGTGGACGTTGGCCGATGCGTTCGACCCAGCGGTCGTCGACATCGACGGTCTCACCACCGCACACGGCGACGCCGCGGCCGCGGCTGCCGGCCCGCATCCGAACACCGTCACCACCATCGATCACGTCGTCGTCTACACGCCCGATCTCGAGCGCACGTGTGCTGCGATCGAGGCAGCCACGGCCGCGCCGTTGAAGCGGATCCGCGAGGTCGGCTCGCTGCGCCAAGGCTTCCATCGGCTCGGCGAGCTGATCGTCGAGGTCGTCACCTTCCCGCAAGTGACCGTCGACCGGGCGACGTTCTGGGGCTTGGCGCTGAACGTGACCGACATCGACGCGCTGTACGAACAGTGCGGCAACGAGTTGATGTCCGCGCCGAAGGATGCCGTGCAGCCGGGGCGCCGCATCGCGTCGTTCCGTGACTCGGCAGCGCTGGGTCTGCCGGTCGCCGTGATGACCCCGCACCAACGCTGAAGCTGCGGCCGCTTTGCTGTGGCGGCTCGGTGCAGGCTCAAACCCGAATCCGACGTCGACGTGTAACGATGCGGGGGCTGAACAGACTGGAGTGTCATGCGTGAACACGAGGTAGATGTCGTTGTCGTCGGATTGGGACCGGGTGGCGAAGACGTCGCCGGTCAGCTGGCCGAGGCCGGGTTGCAGGTGGTCGGGATCGAGAGCCGGCTGGTCGGTGGTGAGTGCCCGTACTTCGGGTGCATCCCGTCGAAGATGATCATCCGTGGCGCGGATCTGTTGCAGGAGGCCCGCCGCGTGAACGCGATGTCGGGCACGACCACCGTCGAGCCGAACTACACGATGGTCGCCGACCGCATCCGCGACGAGGCGACCGACGATTGGGATGACACCGTCGCGGTCGAACGGTTGGTCGGCAAGGGTGGCATCTTCGTGCGTGGCCACGGCGTACTGGACGGGCCGGGGCGAGTCGTGGTCGGTGACGACGTGTACGTCGCCCGTCGTGGCGTCGTGATCGCGACTGGGACATCGCCGGCGATCCCGCCCGTGCCGGGTCTGGCCGAGGCCAAGCCGTGGACCAACCGCGAGATCGTCAAGATCCGCGATGCGCCCGAGTCGTTGATCGTGGTGGGCGGGGGAGCGATCGGTCTCGAGCTCGCTCAGGCGCTGTCACGCTTCGGCACCAAGGTGACCGTGATCGAGGGGCTGGATCGGATCCTTGGCCCGGAGGAGCCGGAGACCAGTGAGCTGCTGACGAAGGTGTTGCGCGCCGAGGGCATCACGATCCTCACCGGCGTCGCCGCGCAATCGGCGAGTCGCCACGACGACGGCTCGGTCACGGTGATGCTGGCCGATGGAACGACGGTGACAGCCCGCGAGATCTTGGTCGCGGCCGGCCGCACGCCCAACCTGCGCGGCATCGGGTTGGACACCATCGGGCTGGACGAAACGGCGCGCCCGACGTTCACCGTCGACGAGCACATGCGCGTCGTCGGCGCCGACAAGCTGTGGGCAGTCGGCGACATCGCCGGCAAAGGAGCCTTCACGCACATGGCGGTCTACGAGGCCGCGGTCGCGGTCGATGACATCCTCGGCGTCGATTCGCCGCGCATCGCCCAGGACCACGCAGTGTCGCGGGTGACGTTCACCGATCCCGAGGTCGGCTCGGTCGGGCTGACCGAGCGGCAGGCGCGCGACAAAGGGATCAGCGTGCAGGTCGGCCTGGCCGACAGTTCGACATCCAGCCGCGGGTGGATCCACAAGGAAGGCAACGAGGGTCTGATGAAGCTGATCGTCGATGCCGACGCGGGCATCCTGGTCGGGGCGACATCGGTCGGACCGCGGGGTGGCGACGTGCTGGCGCTGTTCAACCTTGCCGTGCACGCAAAGGTGCCGGTGGCGCAACTGAAGACGATGATCTACGCCTACCCGACCTTCTACCGCGGCGCGCTCGATTCGCTGGGTGCGATCGAGTAGCGGCGTCGTTGCGCGTCGGCGGCGCCGTTGCGCGTCGGCGGCTGCGGTGCGCTCGGCGGCTCAATCGAGCCCGTCGACCTCGCGGTCCTGGTCGCTGCGCAGATGGTTCTGGCCCTCGGTGCAGGTGGCCGCGAGCGGGCACCAGCGGCATGACGCGCCGGGCGTCTTGGTCGGTGGCCGGCCTTCGATCTTGATCTCGATCAGGGCGTGGATGCCGTCGAGCGTGCGCCGCAGTGTGGACCGCAGCATGTTCTCGGTGACGTCTTCGACGATCGGTTGGGCGGCGTCGAGGTAGAAGCTGGCCAGCTTGCGCGGCGGCACCTGGCGCGACAGCGTTTCGACCAGGGCGTAGAAGCGCAGGTCTTCGCGGTGGCGGGCGATGACGCGGCCGGTCTTGAGATCGACGATCAGCTTGCGGCTCTCGCGCTCGAACGGCTTGCCGATGGTGAGGTCGGATCGGCCGCGCAGCAGGATCGGCCCGGCCACTGGCCATTGCGTGCTGGATTCGGTCACCGGTCGTGAGCGAGGATCCAGAGGCGGGAAGCATTCCATGAACTTGGTGACGTGGTCGGCGGCCATTGCGCGCAGGTCGGCGAGGTCGCCCTGGCCCAGCGTTTCCAGCCATGGCCCGAGGCCGCGTTCTTCGTTGATCAGGCGGGCGATCGATTCGTCGACGAGTTCGGCCGGTTCGGGTTCGCCGCGCCAGTTGATGAGCAGCTGGATGGCGCGGTGGGCGACCTGGCCGCGGGCCCGGGCCGGCGTCCATTCGAATTCGTCGGGTGCCAGGAACTGGGCCTCGCACCCGAAGATGCCGGCGAGGGTGTGCTTGGTGATGAACACCTCGGCGCCGTCGAGTCGATCGGTGAAGTCGGCGATGGCTTCCTGGGCGTCGGTGCGCAGCTCGGTGATGAAGTCGGCGTCGAACACCAGCGGCTCACCCGACTTGCGCAGCAGGGCGAGCGTGGATTCCTGCGCTGGCGTGAGCCGGGCCGTCGGGAAGGAGGTGTCGCTCACGGTTGCGACTGTAGCGACAGGGTCCTCGCACCGCCCGGCGACGGTGGTTTCGGCCGTGGTTGGGATCGTCGCGGGTCGGCTTCGGCCCGGCCTCGGGCCGGCGCAAAGAACTATCGCGCGCCCCTCTGTCAGAGTGCTCGTATGAAGCCCGGCAATGCCATCGAGTTCGCCCAAGCAGCACGCACGCTGACGAACGAAGCACGGCGCCGCGGCTTGATCGGCCCCAGCTACCGCTGCCCCCCACGGATCGTTGGGGTCGATCGTTCTCTGCGCCGCCATGCCGATGGCGCGGTCGTCGCTGTCAAACTGCGTGGCCGCCCGTTCGTCGCCGTGTTGGCCGACATGATCGAAGGCGTGGTCGTGGCCAACAAGCTGGATGCACCCAAGGCATTCCGCCTGCGGTCTGAGTTGTGGGAAGCCCTGGGCTTCGAGGCATCAGCTGCCGACACCCGCGTGGCGTAACGTGATCTGGGCACTAGCCCGGGTGGCGGAATTGGCAGACGCGGGGGGCTTAAACCCCCTTGTACGAACGTACGTACGGGTTCGAACCCCGTCCCGGGCACTACAAACACGCAGGTCAGAGACCCTGGTTGGCGCAGCCACACTGCTCGAGTGCCTTCAAGGCCGCACAATTCCTGCACGGAACGTTTCTCGCTGGCGGTTTTCGGACATGGTTCCGAGACGCGTGGAGGTGATCGAATCGGTTGCCGCTTGCGCTCGATGCGTCAGCGCCACCAAGACGATCGTGCAGGCGAAGCGGAAACCTCGGGGCGTGACCTACCGCAACACCGACGGCCAAGCGCTGCGAACGCAGAGCGCCGACGCGCCGATCTTTGTGATCGTCCCCGACACTGGAAGCGTCGCTCTGGGCCTCACGTTTTGCGTCACCTACCGGCACTTCGGGGACAGGTATCAGCCGAAACAGATCGCCGGCTCTAGGCGCGGTTTGAGGGTGATGCGCGTGTTCTGGGCCGGGTTGACTGAACGACATGTGCTGTCGATCTCGTTGGCAGTGCGTTGCGCATCGCATCGCTTCGATGTCGAAGCGTCGCGACTTGTGGGTAGGTGGCGGCGATGGGAGTTGAGCTGCCCGATGATCGTGGCGATGTATGCCCATCTATGGAAGGTCCTGCCGGATATTGCCCTGATGGTGTAGCGCGCCGACGCAAGCCTGATCACAGGTGCAGATCAGCGAGTGCCGAGCTCCTGTATCCAGCGGGTTTGCATGACCTCGTCACAGCCGGCCGGGCTCACTTCTGTGATGTGGCGATGAGGTCAAACTCAGCGACGGCGGCCCCCGACATTCCCCGGCTGGGGTCGAGGTTGGCGGCCATGAAGATCACGGTGTCGGTTGGGATGTCGTAGATCAGCACCGTGTTGGTGCCGGGAACCCCGCCTGGACCGCCGACACCGGTGAACGCCGCTGGGTCGTTGGGGCATGAAGCGGTGAACACGCAGAAGCCTTGGCGTGTGAACCCGATGACACCGAGGCCGGTGCCTCCGGGGAGGATCTTGTGGGCTTGCTGAGTGAGGTCGGGGCCAAGAACTGTGCCGGCGCGCAGTAACGCGTTGCCCCATGTGAGCATGTCAGTAGCGTTCGATGCCATCGCTGCGGCAGGTCCGAGCGCAGTGAGCAGGGCGGTCGGGTCGAAATCGGCCGTGTTCACCAACGCTCCACCGGGTACCAGAGAGAACAGCCCCGGGATGACTGGCACCGGCGGGATAGCTGGGACCTGTTGCGCGCTGTAATAGGTGTTGGTCAGCTTCAAGGGCGTGAACAGGCGATCTTGAAGTTGCTGAGTGATCGTCTGGCCAGTCACCTTCTCGACGATCTGCGCGGCCAGGAACATGTTGACATTGCTGTATGCCGTGGAAGTGCCGGGCGGGAACAACAGGGGCCGATCGCGCACCCAGGCGACGATCTCGGCCATCGTGTAGAAGTGTGAGAGGTCGCTGAGGATCTTGGCCCGCCATGCGTCGCCGTACGTGACCTGGCTTGCGTTGCCCTCGACGCCCTCGGGTGCGAGGCCGCTTGTGTGCGACAGCAGTTCGCGCACGGTGATGACATCGCCGTTCGGGAAGTCGAGACCGTAGGTGTTGATCGGAGCGTCCAGCGACACCTTGCCCTCGCCCACGAGCAGCAATACAACCGCCCCGACGAAGGTCTTGGTGTCGCTGGCGATGAACACGACATCGTCGGGCTTCATCGGTGTCTTGAGACGCGGGTCGGACACTCCGCTGACAAGAATCGTCGGCGGGCCACCGTGCACGCTCACACCCATGATCCCTCCCGGCGCACCCGACGAGGACACAAAGCTGTCCAAGATCTTCTGAGACTCAACGGTGGGGAACGTGAACGGACGCGGCAGCGTCGTCGTAGGTTCAGTCGTGGCTGGTTCGGTCGTGGGCGGTTCGGTCGTGGCGGGCGCCGTGGCGGCGGGAACGGTTGCGCTCGTCGTCGGAACTGTCGTGGATGCCACGGAGCTCGCGGTGTGTGGTGAGGGTGAGGTCGTGGCCGCTGAACTGCAGCCGACAGCGATCAGGCCTGTGACAAGAACGGTGATCGCCGCTCGGGTGTGGGATGACATCGGTGCGTTTGTGCGCATTGTGTGGGTGGTCATGTCGGGGACTTTGAGCGCGTCCTGTCGACAGGCCGGTGACAGCGGGGCCCCTGGTTTGCAGTTCGCCGACAAAGGGACGGTCGCCTGGCTGGTTGGAGGGCTCGCGGGTGCTGTTGACGTTCTGTAAACGCAGCTCATGGATCATGTTTATGATTCTTGGAACGATTGGGGGCAGCGATGCAGTACCGGGTGCTTGGACCTGTTGAGGCTGCAGAGGCCGATGTCTCGCTGGTTGTCGGTCCGCAGCAGCGGCGGCTGCTGGCGTTGCTGCTGTCGAAGTCCGGGGAGTCGCTCTCGTCAGAGCGGCTGGTGGACTGTTTGTGGCCGGACGGGTTGGCGCCCGATGGCGCAAGTCGTTCGGTGATGACGTACATCTCCCGTTTGCGGGCTGCGGTTGGTGACTCGTCGGTCGTGACGGTTGATGAGGGGTATCGGTTCGACGTCGGGGATGCGGTGGTGGATGCTGCGGTGTTCGAGGGGTTGTTGGCGGACGCGGGCCGTGTGGAGCCGGGGCGGGCGGTGGAGTTGTATGACCGGGCGTTGGGTTTGTGGCGGGGCGCGGCCTACGGCGATTTCGGTGGTGAGTGGTGGGTTGTCGCGGAGGCGTCGCGGCTGAACGAGCTACGTGTGGTGGCGATGGAGGAGCGGGCTGAGGCGTTGTTGGCGTTGGGTGGTGCGCATCGCGTGATCCCGGAATTGGAGCGGCTGGCGGCTGATCACGCGTTGCGGGAGCGGCCGGTGTCGTTGTTGATGCAGGCGATGTTCGCGACCGGCAGGCATGCTGACGCGCTGCGCAGGTTCCAGGCGTTCCGTGATCGTCTTGGTGACGAGACGGGGTTGGAGCCGTCGGCGGATCTGGTCGCGTTGGAGCGTTCTATGGTGGCCGGGCGGCCGGTGGTTTCGGTCAATTCTCGGGCGCGGTTGTTGCGGGGCTATGTGGTCCATGACGTGTTGGGTGAGGGTGCCTTCGGTCGAGTGTTCGCGGCGACGCAGCCGGGCACGAATCGTGAGGTGGCGATCAAGGCGATCCGCCCGGACCTGTCCGATGGACTTGAGTTCATCCAACGGTTCGAGGCTGAGGCGCAGTTGGTGGCCCGGCTCGAACATCCCCACATCGTGCCGTTGTATGACTATTGGCGTGAGCCCGGCGGGGCGTACCTCGTGTTCCGGCTGCTGCTCGGTGGCACCGCGTTCACCGCAATGGTCAGCGAGGGCCCGTTCAGTGTGTCCCGGGCGAGTCGTCTGGTGGAAGAAGTCGGCGGGGCGTTGTTGGCTGCGCATTCTGTCGGGGTCGTGCATTGCGATATCAAGCCCTCGAACGTGTTGTTCGACGAGGCCGGCAATGCCTACCTGTCCGACTTTGGGATCGCAGTCACATCGGCGACGTTTGATGCGCGAGGCCCGCGCACGCGGGCGTATGCGGCACCGGAGTTGAGTGGACGCGGCGGCGACACGGTCCTGTCGGACATCTTCAGTTTCGGCTGCATGCTGTGGGAGTTGCTCGTCGGTGTCTCACCTTTTGCGGTGATGCAACCGGCGGCGCGGCTACGCGTACCGAGTCTGGCCGGCTCGTTGTCCGAGCCGTGCGAAGCGATCGACGCGGTTCTGGCCAGGGCGACCGCCGCGGATGCAGCGGCGCGGTTCGAGTCAATGGCGGAGCTGATCGTGGCGTGGCGGGAAGCTGTCGGTCGCCCTGAGGGTGTGCTCACACCGGTGAATACACCGACAGCCAAAGCGGCGGATGCGGCGCCGAACTCGTCGCGTCGTCGCGCCGTGCGCGCCCTGACCGCGACCGTGTCGGCGGCGGTCAACCCGTACAAGGGTTTGCGCTCGTTCTCCGAAGCTGACGCCGCCGATTTCTTCGGCCGCGACGACGTCGCTAGGGCATTGTGCGACACGCTGGCGGCGAGAGAGCTGGTTGCCGTTGTCGGCCCGTCCGGGTCGGGGAAGAGTTCACTCGTCCATGCCGGTCTAGTCCCGCTGTTGCGACGCGACGGGGTGCGCGTCGTGACCATGGTCCCCGGCGACCGGCCAATGCCGGCACTGCGCGAGGCGCTGCGCCAGGTCGCCACTGCCGACATCGTCGGCGACGATCCTTCGCAGATGTTCCGCGCCGCGGCCTGCGATGGCGCCGGCCGACTGGTCCTCGTGGTCGATCAGTTCGAGGAATGCTGGACACTCTCCGACAACCTCGAACGCGAAAAGTTCCTGACCGCGGTCACCGTCGCCGGGCAACACGGGATCAGCTGTGTTGTCACCGTGCGCGCAGATCTCTACGACCGGCCGCTGCAACACACCCTGATCGGTCAGATGATCGCCGACGGCACGTTCGCGCTTCCCCCGCTCAGCCCACAAGCGCTCGAGGAAGCAGTCGTGCGTCCCGCCAATCGCCATGGCATCGACTTCGAAGACGGAGTCGTCACCGCGATCGTCGCCGAGGCCAACGCGCAACCAGCGGGCCTGCCGCTGCTGCAGTTCGCGCTCGCCGAACTGTACGAGCATCGCGACAGCAACCGCATCACGACGAAAACGCTCGACGATCTGGGCGGCCTCGCCGGCGCGATCGGCCGCCGCGCCGAGGAGATCTACACATCTCTCGACGATCCGACTCAAACCCAGACCCGGCAACTGTTCGGACGGCTCGTCAGCGCGGGCCACGGCGCCCCCGACACCCGCCGACGAGCCCGCCACAGCGAACTGTCCGCACCGGCACGGGCGGTCGCCGATCGGTTCGTCGACGCCCGCCTGCTCGTCGCCGACCGCGATCTAGCCACCCGCGAACCCGTCATCGAAGTCGCCCACGAAGCACTACTGACCAACTGGCCGAGGCTGCGTGAATGGCTCGAAGCCGACCGGCGCTGGCTGGTACAGCTCCAACACCTCGCCACCGCCACCCGCAACTGGGACGACACCGGCCACGCCGACAGCGAACTCTACCGCGGCTCACGCCTCGAAGCGGCCCTCGAAGCCCTCCCCGAACGCGCGATCCAACTCAACCCCGCCGAACGCAACTTCATCGACGCCAGCCGCAACGCCCGCGACCTCACCCGAGAACGCGAGCGACGCAACACCCGCCGCCTACGCCGCCTGCTGATCAGCGTCGCCAGCCTGCTCGTCATCGCCATCATCGCCGGGACAATCGCCGAAATCCAACGACACCGCGCAGACACCCAACAACACCGAGCCATCCAACAACAAAACGCCGCCATCGAACAACAACAAATCGCCGTCGGGCAGAAACAGATCGCTGATCAACAAACCTTGGAGGCAAACAAACAGAAGTCGATCGCCGAAGGAGATAAGACCTCGGCCATCGCCGCAGCAGCACAGGCCCAACAATCCGCCACACAAGCCAAACAAGCCAAGACCGAATCCGAACTGACAACGCTGGCAAGCCGATCACTCTCGCTGCGCTCCTCCCAACGCGACCTCGCCGCACTCCTCGCTGTCGAAGCCTGGAAACGATCACCCGACGCGAACTCGAAAGCAGCCCTGTTCGGCACCTTCACCTTCGACCCAGGATTCCTCGGATACCTCCCGTTTGCCGGCCCCACCTACGGCAACGCCATCCCCAACACGACAAAGATGCTCATCACCACATACGACACCTCCGGAGCCTCACGGCCCCGAGTGCTCGACGTCGTCACCGGCCAGACCGGCATACAACTCGACCCAATCTTCGACGGTCAGATTCCGCAACTCAACCGCGCCATCAGCGGCGACGGCCGCGACGCCGCCGTTTGGGCCGCAACCACCCCCGACGGGCTGTCATCATCGGTCGCAGCCGTGTTCGATCTCGCAACAGGTCACGCGATCGGACCCACAATCCAGCTCAACAGCTACTGGGACTCACTTGCGCTCAACGACACCGGCTCACAGCTCGCCGTCGAAACGGACTCTTCCGGAGCGGCCGACATCTACGACACACACAACGGACAGCTACTCGCACACCTGCTCGGCGTGCCAGGTGCACCCATCTCACCTGCGCCCGCGGGCAACGGCGCCCTCGCCTACGGCCCCGACGGACGGTTGTACCTTGGCTCGCGCGCCGGCCACCTACGCGTCTTCGACTCGGGCACGTTCAAGATGGTCGCCGACATCGCGGTGCCCCCAGACTCGACCAGCCTCGCGATACAGCTCAGCCCCGACGGCACCACCATGGTTGCTCAGGGCGTAAACGATAATCCGATCGTGCCGATCGGGTCGATCATTCGCGTCGATCTGACCACCAACAAAGAAATCTGGAGCTTCGGCGGAAAGGACTACCCGAACGGCGAATGTGCCGCGTTCACCTTCTCGACGGAGACCGAGCAACTGTGGTGCGGAAACTACTTCGGAGTCATCCACGAGCACTCGATGCTCACCGGTCAACGAACGGGTCGAACCCTAGAAAACCAGCGAGGGCGGACCAACAACCTGGAACTGCTCAAGGTTGCCGGCGGAACGATGCTCGTCGCCACGAATCCCAACGCCGATGCCATCAGCCGATGGTTCCTCGATGGCAGCGGACCGATCCAAAAACTTGTCGCCGCCGATCACGGCACCGATCATCATGTCGTTGTCTCCGACCTCCCTGACGGCAAAACATTGCTCGTCGGCACCCCGAACGGCAACGAGCAACCGCTCGATCTCGACTACTACACCCTGTGGGACACCGTCACTGATACGGCCGTGTCGGGCCTTCCCAACTTTCGCTTCGCCCGATCCGTCGGCAACGTCATCTTCGGTCTGTTCGCCGACCAAACGGTGGGCACCTACGACGTCGCCACGAAAATCCAGACGAACTTCGCGTACAAGTTCGAAGGACTGGCGACAGCAGAGGCGGCCAGCAGCGACGGCACCCTGATCCTCATCGGCTACGACACCGGACGCTTCGTGGAACTCAACGTCAAAACCGGCAAAACCGTCTTCACCCAGCAACTCCCGCCGAATTCTGCCGGATACCAGCCAGGTGTCGACGCCTTGGCCATCACCGCCGACGATTCCACCATCTACGTCGATGGAAAAGGACTCTTTGCGTACGACGCCGCAACAGGTCGCGAACTGCATCACAACGATCAAGCACGCTCGGTCAACGTTTTCGTCAGCGCCCAAGGCGTCATCGTCGCGACCTCCGTAGACGGCACAATCGGCATCTACGACCCCAACTCCCTCATCGAGACAGCATCACTACCCGGCGCACGCGGACTCATAGAGCACATACGGTTCTCCAACGACGGCACCATCCTCGCCGCAGCAAGCGACGATGGCAGCGTCTCCATCTACGACGTGCAAACACGCGTGCGCCTCGGCGACCCCATACCCATCGGCAACCCCCGCGGCGAAGGCGGCTCGGCCAGTTCCAGTGATCAGTGCACGGTTGCTGTAGCGGCAGTGTAGAGCATGGTGGGGCTTTGGTAGTTGAGGTGGCGTCGGCGTTGTCCATTGATGATCGTGGCGGCATGGTCGGCGGCGGCTTGTTCGATGTTG
>JBBRPP010000003.1:0-291613 GCA_038227995.1 Acidimicrobiales bacterium | reverse complement strand
GCGCCAGCGCCTGGCAACGCTACGCCGGCAAGACCACCACCAACCGCACCCCAACCGTGCTCGACTGACCTACACTCAACCCGCCTCACAGGTGGGGAAATTCGATGAACACACCTGGGGAATTTCGATGAGCGCCATCAGAGCAGATCTACACGCCAACAGCAGGTGCGCTGACGCGCCCGAACGGCGCTTCCGCGCTCGCTGAGTGTCGAGCGTCTCGGTGAAGAGCTGCCAATCGCCGGGCCTCAATCCCAGATGTCGGCGGGTGGATAGGTCCTCGGTGACGGAGGCCAGCGGGGTGCGCCAGGCGAGGAGCGGATCCTCAGGGGATTTTGGCGCCGAGGGCGAGGTCGAAGCCGGCGCCGTTTCGTGCCAGACCCACGAGGAGGATGCCAGCCCATTCGAGGGCATGGGCCATTCCGAGTGCTCCGGCGTCGAAAGGGCGCATGTCAAGGCTCTTGAGGAACGCGTTGACACGTCCTTTTGCGTCGGCGTTGTCGCCGGCGAAGAACACGTCGATCGGCGTGTCCTTGGCGATGACTCCGCCGAGGATGGTGTTGAACGCCTTGACGACATGTGCGTCCTGGGGTGCGGCGGCGTCGATCTGTTCGGACATCGAGTTGCCCGGGGTGGTGACGAGTCCGGTGCCGTCTGCGTTGAACGGGTTGGTGATGTCGATGAGGGTTTTGCCGGCCAGGGTGTCGCCGTAGTGGGCGATCACGTCGACGGCGCCCGCGTAGAGGACGGCGAGGATGACGATGTCACCAGCGGGCTGGGTCCCGTAGGTGCCAACGGTCGCTCCGTCGCCGATCTGGTCGGCGAGCGCTTGGGCTGCGGTCGTGTTGCGGCTCATGATCTCGATGGTGTGGCCGTGCTTGGTCGCCCGGGTGCCGATGGCGTTGGCCATGTTGCCCGAGCCGATGATGCTGATGGTTGTCATGTGGTTTCGTCCTTTGTTGTCGATGAGTTGGTTGTGGGTTGTTGCAGGTGGGGACTGGCTGGGCGTTCAGATGATCGTGGTGCCGCCGTCGACGACCAGTTCCGCGCCGTTGACGTAGCTCGAGTCGTCCGAGGCGAGGAACAGTGCGACCGAAGCGATCTCGTGTGGGCGACCCATCTCTCGTCGTGGGATCACGGACTCGAACTGAGCCTTCAGATCGGGGGACAGCACTTCCTCCATTTTCGGGGTGACGACCGAGCCGGGGATGAGGACGTTCACTCGGATCTTGCGGTCCCTCAACTCGGACACCCACACCCGTGCGTAGGCCGCGAGCACGGCTTTGCTCCCTGCGTACACGCTCCAATCTGGGTAGCCGCGGAGTGACGCGTTCGACCCGGTCATGAAGATCGAACCCCCGTCGTTCAACAGCGGCAGCGCCTTTTGGACCGTGAAGAACGTGCCGCGCGCGTTGAGCGAGAAGGCGGCGTCGAAGTGCTCCTCGGTGATCTCGCCGAGCTTGCCCTGCTCGCCGGTCCCGGCGCTTGCCCACAACACGTCGATCGAGCCCGCCTCCCGCTTGACCGTGTCGAACAAGCGGTCCAGATCGGCGAGGTTGGCCGAGTCGCCCTGCACACCGGTCGCGTTGCGGCCGATCTGCTCGACGGCTTCGTCCAGCGCGTCCTGCCGTCGGCCCGTGATGAACACGCGGGCCCCTTCGTCGACGAACAACTTCGCGCCGGCCAGCGCCATTCCGCTTGTCGCTCCGGTGATCACGGCAACTTTGCCATCGAGCTTTCCCATCAGGACTCCATTCGATTCTGTCGGTGTTATGTACACTGATCTGTGTCCAGAACGTATCGACCGACGCAGCACTACGCAACCTACGTACACCGATCGGTACCAAATTCGAGTTAGGATCGGCTTGTGACCGAGTTGGAGAAGGGCCCTCAGGGTGTGCGGCGCGGCCGAGGCGCACGAGAACGCATCCTCAGCGCCGCGCAACAGCTCTTCCGCGACCAAGGCATCAACTCCACCGGAATCGACCAGATCTGCGCAGTCGCCGGCGTTTCCAAGCGCACGCTGTACCAACACTTCGCCGGCAAGGATGCGCTGATCGCCGAGAACCTCCGCCGCTTCGACCCCGATGTCATGCCCGAAGTCTTCGACCGCACCGACCTCACGCCACGCGAACGACTCCTCGCTGCTTTCGACGTCCACGCCCCCTTGTGCCCGTTCATCGCAGCAGCCGTCGAGATCCCCGACCCAAATCACCCGGCACGCATCTACGCCCGCGACTACAAGACGGCCTTCGCCGCCCGCCTCATCGAAACCGCCCGCGACGCTGGCGCCGCCAACCCCGAGCGCCTCGGCGAGCAACTCGCGCTGCTCCTCGACGGCGCCACAGCCCGCACCCGAGTCCTCGACACCGAAACCCTCGCCACCGCCGCAGCCATCGCAACCCTTCTCGTCGACAACGCCATCCCTACCCACCGGAACCGACCCGCGACCGCTGACCACACCCTGTCGACGATCAACGACGACGACCTCCACTCAAAATTCGCAGCAACGATCGCCGGCTGACGAGACCCGATCACCCGGCGTCACCACTCCACCCGACCCGAACAAACAGCACAGAACGCGCGGCGCAGAACGTCGCCACCATTGCCGTCGCGCAAGCCCCCAGAACGGCGCCTCGGCATCCGAGGACACCTCCTTTTCATCCCGGGTATATCAAGCGTTTCCGACGGGCGGTCGCCCGGCACGAGATGCCACCGATTCGGGTGCACGGCCCTTCGTGACACGTGGGCGACGATCGCGGCTTGCACCACGGCGTCCAGCGGCGCGTGGTTTAGGAACGCGTCGGGAACTCGAACGTCGCGATCACACTGCAGACGTACTCCCACGTGATGCCCACGATGCACCGCGCCGCCGAACCCGTCGCCAACACCTTCATGCCGCAGCTGCGTTCGACGAGTCCTCGAAGGGCTTGATGTCGCACGACTCCGCTCGACCGGAGCGGCCCAGGAGGGCGCCGGCCGCGACGAAGCCGAGGACCGACCGACCTGAGATCCGCTGAAGCTCACCCTCCTGGCAGACTTGGAAGGGTGAAAGTGTTCATCTCGTCGCTCATCAGCAACTACGGCCCTCAGCGCGAGGCGGTGGCTTCAGCGGTGCGTTCGGTTCGAGGTGAAATCCTGCGCGCCGAGGACTTCGGTGCTCGGCCGGACACACCTCAGCAGGCTTGTCTCGCGGCTGTCCGCGCATCTGACGTCGTGGTGCTGCTGCTGGGGTCGGCCTACGGAGCCGTTCAGCCGTCTGGTGTTTCGGCCACGGAGGAGGAGTGGCAGGAGGCGGTTCGCGAGCAGAAACCGATCCTGGTGTTCGTCGAGCAGGTCGCAGAACGGGAGGCTCGCCAGGAGGAATTCGTCGCAGAGGTGCAGAAGTGGGCAACCGGACGGTTCCGCGGCAGCTTCATGACGGCGGACGAACTCCGGGAGAAGGTCGCGGCGGAACTCCACGATTTGGACGTCGCCAGTGCGGCGGGCGCAGCGGATGAGGGCGAGATGAGAGCTCGGGCCCAGGCGGCGCTGCCCGTCTCACGGGGCGGCTTCGGTGGGAGCGCTTCGCTCGTGCTGGTGGTCGTCACGGGTCCCCATCGGCAGATCCTGCGACCGACCGAGATCGAAGATCCCGCTCTTGCGCGTGCGCTTCAACAAGAAGGCATGTTCGGGGAGAACGCCACATTGAGCGCCGACTCGGCCACGCAAACGAGGCTTGACGGCGACGGCCTCTTCGTCGTGCAGGATCGTGCAAGCGTCGCCCTCAAAGAGGACGGCACGATCGTGGTGGCTCAGCCAGCGATGTCGCGTCAGGGTCGCTCGGAGATACCCAGCGTGATTGAAGAGGACGTTCGCGCAGGTCTGACGCGAGCCCTGCGATTCGCCGGATGGATTCTCGATCGGGTCGATCCAATGCACAGAGTCACGGACGTCCTGGCGATGGCAATGATGCTCGACGCCGGATACATGCCATGGCGCACGCGAGCAGAAGCCGCTGCGAGCTCGAACTCGGCCACGATGGGCAGGAGCACCCAAATTGAGCCGGTCGCGCCGAACCCGGCGCGCCGGCGCCGCAGCTCACTCATTCACGAAGCCGACCGAATCTCCGAGGACCTCACTGCACTCCTGAGGAGGCAGCAGCGGTGACGGCCTCGGACGCAGGAGAGCGGGACGCTCGTCGTCGGCGCGCGTGCTGGGAGCGTTACCGAACCCCGCTTCATCTCACCGACTCCATCGACGAGGAGTTCGCGCTCGGTGGTCTCTCGTCCGTCGCTGAAACGCCCGACATCCGAGTGGTTGTTCTGCCTCCAGATCCGTTCTCGAGCCCGATCCGTTTCGACAGCACCACCGTCAACTGGATTCAAGAGACCCGGCCGAGCCCGTACCCAGGCCAGCAAGTTCCTTGGGGAGACCGTTGGCGATCCACGTCTCAGGCGCTGGTATCCGCGGCGGTCTACAGGGACGACGCGCCTTGGCGTCGCTACATCGCTCTCCACCGCCACGGCGGCATCGAGGCCGCCGCTGCGACCCTCAGTTGGCAACGCGGCGAACGAACTCTCCACGTCTTTTCATTGCGGCACATGGTGGCCATCGCATGGGTCGCGCTCGATCTCCAAAGACTCGTCGCCGAGCGCTGGGGCATTGTCGGACCGTGGGAAGTGACCGTCGCGGTGCGCTCCTGTGGCGGTGCCGCGCTCGGAGGGTTCGCGGAGGGATGGTTGGAGCCCGACGACTTTCGTAGCGACCATCGAGTCGCGCTCGAGACTCACGCGCTGCATCACTGGGAGGTCGACGAGATCGAGCCGGGCGCATTGATCAACGAGATCGCGGAGCGAATCGAGAACACCTTCGGCTCGACGAGTCGTCGTGACATGGCGAACCGTGGTCCATTCGAGGGGTCGTTTGATCCACGGTTTGGTTGGTGATCGTGATCGAGCTACTGCCTGGTTGCCTGCTGAACGAAGATTCGGTGCGCCTGTTCCGCGATATCCAGATGGACATCGGCAACAAGCGATCGCAATACGGGCCCCACCAAGCGCTGATGGAATGGGCCTTCGCAGCTGAGAGTCAGCTGCGTTTTCTGCTGCCCCCATCGGAGATCGATCGGCTCGTCCTGACCGAACGGTTTCACCGAGCAATCGAAGCGCTTGGACTCACTGCGCCGGCGCTCGGGGAACTCGAAGCGGCCCAGCTGCGCTGGCGCACAGAGACGGAGCAGATCGACGCATGGAGGAACCGATGGCAGCAACGGATCCCGATCGGTAACCCCGTTCGATACATCCCTCCTGCTTATCTCGTCATCCTCGACACGAGCATGTTCATCAACCAGGCGGCGCCGTTCGACGAGACCGACTGGCATGCCCGTCTGGGAATCGACGCCATCCGAGGCATCCGACTCGTCGTGCCAATGATCGTCGTCGATCAGTTGGACAACCTGAAGGACCGAGGACCGAAGGGCGTCGACACATCCGCGCGTGAGGCCCTGAAGCGGCTCACCACCTTGTATTCGCCGCTCGCCGACATGTCGCTGAGTCAGCCCCTGCCTAGCGTCAACGGCGTCGACATCTGCGTTCTCGAAGACCCAAGGGGACCGTACACCCGTTATCCGGACAGCGATGCGGAGGTCATTCGCCGAGCAGTTGCGCTCCAGACAACGACCGGACGCACCACGATGCTCGCGACAAGAGATGTGGCGATGAGCTTTCGCGCTCGCTTCGAAGGCTTGGCGGTCACACTCGACGAGCAGCGAGTGCAGCCGTAGGAAGCACCCGGTTGTGCGGCGGCCGTCGTTGACGACAGCCGTGTGTCGAATGGCCCTTGTGATGCGGCCAGGATCGGTGATTCGCCGCGAGTTGAATGGAGAGAGCGCATAACGCGCGGTGCAGAACAACGACATGAGTGCCGAGACTGATCGCGCCAGAACGGCGCTTCTGCGTCCGGCGTCACGGTCAGGTTCGGTAGACATCCCGTCGGTGATCGACCCGGAGAACGGTGACTTCGCGCTGTTCTTGGTTGATGCGATACAGGACGCGGAACGTGCCGAGTCGCGCACTGTGGATACCGGCGAGTTCGTTACGGAGCGCACGGCCGACTCGCTGCGGGTTGTCGAGAAGGGACCCGGTGATGAAGTCGATCACAGCGGCAGCGACGCTTTCGGGCAGCTCCTCGCCGATAGCGCGTGCGGCCGGACCGGCGACGACCAGGTCGTAGCCGGACGACGTCAACGCTGTCTCGGGGGTCGAAGCGCTCGAACGGCATCGGCTCCACGCACGACATCACCGGCCGCGACCGCAGCCTCGGCCGCCTGTAGCGCCCGTATCGCGTCGGTGTCGCTGAGCACCGAGATCGTCTCTTCGAGGCTGGCCAGATCATCGGTGCTGATGAGCACGATCGCCGGCCGGCCGTTGCGCGTGACGACGACGCGTTCATGTTCGTTCTCGACACGGTCGACGTACTCGGAGAAACGGTCCTTGACCGTTCGAAGCGCTTCAGTGCTCATGGCTACAATTGTGCCACGACAGGCGCCACCGGGCAACCGTCGTTCGACAACGGGCGACCGGCAGCCTTGCTGTCGTCACCATCCGTCAGCCGCACAAAACACACAGTGCAGAACGACGCCGCTATCGACGGCAGCGAAGCGCCCCGAACGGCGCATCCGGCGCGTCCCGTACCCGGCGGTAGGTGGCACGTGCGGCTGCTCGGATCGCAGATGCCTCCCCCGTCGGACCGACCGGGCGCCGACGACCCGGATCATGCGATGCTTCTCACTCCGGGCGGCGCCGTCGACGGGAACGTCGGCTGGCCTACGTCTCAGCATGCGAGCGCAGTCGGGTTGCAGTCGCGCACTGCGACTCGCTGGGGGTGTCGCGATGGTTCCGTCGTTCGGGCGAGGACCGGTCAACGGTTCGCTGGGTCCTCGTCCACATGATCGACGAAACCGCCCGGCACGTCGCTCACCTCGACCTACTTCGCGATGCGCTGACCGCCATCCGACCCAGCCCCTGAATCGAGTCCGCCACATCAGGGACACGTGCGCGTTACGGGCCTCGTCTTGCTGCTGCGCTACGCATCAGCTTGTGTTCTGCTGCGGACACGGCACGGTCGCGCCGCCGACGCGGACGTCGAGCCCATACTCGGCCGAAGATCGTTTCGAGTTGGACTCCGCGTGCATCGTCAACCGGTAGCAACCATCCGGGACGTTCTCGGCGATCCACTTTCCAGATCCCGTCTGGGTGAAGTCGACGGGAGCATCCCAGGCGACGACCACGGTCGGGCCGCGTGCGGCCGTGATCTCGACCGTTTCAGTCGCATCGAACAGTTCCGGATCGCCGCCGAGCGACGCCCACCCGTCGGCGTTCAGCTCTCCGCATTCGAGGCTCGCGACGCCCAGAGTTGCCATGGTCGTCGCGTCGCCCGAGACAACGACGGGCGATTCGATCTGTTCGGCCGCGCTGTTGCACGGGCCGCTGTCGCCTGTGGACGTTGCCGTCTCTTGGCCCGATTCGGTACTGATCTCGCCCGTCGTGTCCTCGATCGTGCCCTGCCTCGACCGTTCGTTGGCAACACCAACCGACTTGCTGCCGCACCCAGCGAAGAGAAACATCAGGCCGGTCGTCACAGCCACGAGCGATGTCGTGTTGCGAGCCGATAAGCGCATTCCGAAACCCTACCCACAGCGTTACCCTCGGCCGCCGACAACGAATGCCAGTGAGTTTCTGACGCTGGCAGGTTCGATTGCATCATGCGCAGGCGAGTTCAACCGATCGTTGCAACTTTCGTAGGAGGTCGCGGTGGGTTCGGGTCGTGGGCAGGGATGGAATCGGGAGGTTTGCCGGTGTCGCCGCATCTGCCGAGGCCCTGAACCCGGCTCGGGTCCGGGATCAGACCATGCGTTTACACCGATGAACTTGTCGAATTTCAGCACCCTGCTAGTGCTTTCGTCGTCGACGCGAGAGACCGATTGCGATCGCTGTGCCGGCTGCGACAACGATGACGACGATCGCCACGACGGTCGAGCCGCTGCCCGAGCCCGAGGATGATGGTGCGGTGGACGTCGATGCAGTCGAGGGTCCGGACGGCGATGTCGTCGTCGGTTCAGCCGCACTCGGCGTCGACGCAGTCCCGTTGCTCGTCGCAGTGCTGTTCGTTGTCACTGTGGTCGAGCCGGTCGGGACGGTCGTGGGGCTGCTCGGCACCGCGATCGGAGTGAACGTCGTCAACAGATCGAGCCGTGTCGTCGCGCTGAACTGTGATTGATCGACGAATGCTCCGCTCGCACTCTGCTCGATGAACGTGGTCGCGCGCAGGGTCCAGTTCTCGGCCACGTCCGCGAGTGTCAGCGGCGCCGACTCGGTCTGCTCGCTCGTTGCGATCCTCGTCCGTCCGTGGCGCGCGACCGGCAACGCTGTGGTTGCCCCCGTGGTCGCTCGAATTCCTTGGCCGCCTCCGCATCCGGGCGGCGGCCAGCGCCCGGAGACGGCACTCCCGAAGTCGTAGTTGGACATGTAGTTGTTCTGGTTGAACGATTGGTCCGGCAGGAAGAACGGCGGCGGCTGGGTCGTGGTGATGTATTCGCCGCCGCCGGCATAGACCTGATACGTCTCGGTCGGCCCGCACGGTGAGGCCACGACCGCCGGCCCGGGCGCCCCAGGCGCGCCACCGCCGCTCGCCGCGTTAGCAGCCTGGTTGAGTGGGTCGAGCAGGCTGCTCCACCCACCGGCACCTGTGCCAGCCGTGGTGGCCGGGGACTGCATGCGGGTGGAGAAGACGCTCGCTGGCGTTCGGCTGGCGGGTGCCGCTGACGTGGGACCGACGACGGCGTACTCACCGTTCAAGCCGTTGTCGAGGGTGCCCGACCAGAACTCGGTGGCGTTCGACGCTTCGAAATGACCTGTCGCCGGGTCGAGCGCACCAACCGCAGTGGAGCCGGTCGACTTTCTGGTGAGCGCTATCGCGTCGCCGGAGATGATCACGGACAGCGAGTCGCGCATGAGACCCGACGCATCGTATCCGGCAGGCGCGCCCGTTGGGCAAAGGCATTGATCGGCGGACAGCACGATGTTCAGTCGGAACTTCTGTGTACGGCCGCCGAGCTTGAGTGTGGGGATCCGGATGGCGACCGTCGTGTCCGGCGACGTGGTGGTCGTTGGCGCAGGAGGCGGCGTCGTGGTGGGCGTCGACTGGGCGAGGTCGATCGTGACGACCGGTCCCGCCGCCGTCAATGGCACCGTCGCCAGCAAGCCACTGGCATCGCGGACCGACGCAGTCGCAGACACACGGTCCGCGCCTGTTGCGTCGGTCATCAGGTTCCAGGCGATGGTGAGTGGCGGGGCCGAGGACAAGCCGCCCGGTGGCGCCAGCTCCACGTTGACAACGAGGTCGACGGATGCTGGGCTCACGCCGGCGGGAAGGATCTTCAGCGGTCGATCGAAGGTGACAGCGAGCTTTCGCTGACCGTCACGTGCATCGAATGCGACCGACGTGATGGTCGGTGTGGGCAACGGACCCGTGGTGACGAGGCCACCGGCGGCGGAAGTGCTGCCGGGAGCGAAGCCCTTGAGGATCGAGGCGTTGTCGACCGGCACCGATGATCCGGCCTCGCCGGTGAGCGCGCCGACGGTGACCGGCACTGTTTCGAGCGCCCAGCCCGTCCGCGCAGTGCCGGGCGACAGCGGCGTCGCCGACTCCATCCGCACTGTGGCCTTGACCGACCAGTCGGCGCCGATGCCGAGCGACCCGGGAATGACCAGCGCGGCCCAGTTGCCCGTGATCAGCACGGGCGCCGCAGCCGAGATCGTTGCGGCGCCACCGGGATCGGTGACGACTGCTCCCGATCCATCGGGCTCGATCGCTACGGCGATGGCCGTTCCACTTCCCGGCGGCGTGAAGATGACCTCGATCCGTTGACTGATCGGGACCTTGTCCCAGGTCGTTCGCAGCCCGAGCGGGCCGGCGAACTCGAGCACCGCGATGCGATCGGCTCCATGGGTGCTCAACGCGTACCGTCGCAGGTCCAGCTCCGATGGTTCGTCGCCGTTGAAGTACACGTTGCGGCCAGACGTGACCGCACCGTCGAGCTCGGCCAGCACCGCGTTCCGGTTGGATCCGACAGAGGCGTGAACGTCGAACTCGCGTCCGTCACCGAAGACGTACGACGACGCGGCCGGACTGAGCGAGCCGTCCGCGAGCACCGGATCTGCTGCAGGCGGCGTCGACGTGAGGATCTGCAACATGGCTTCCGCTGCCGCCGTCGCCGTGGCCTGCTCAGCGCCCGGATCACTGGCAACGCCAACGATCAGGCGGATATCGCCAGCCCGAACGGTGAGCTCGCTGATCTGGTCGGTGCCTGACTCGTGACCGAACTGAGCGTGATCGCCCAACGCGACATCCACGGCTGACGCGGGATCGATCGGGAAGTCGCCGACGAACGCACCGTCGACCGAGAAGTCGGATCCCGAGCCCTCCACCGAGGCACGGGTGAACGCCCTCACGTCGACCGACAACTGGCCCGAAGCAGAGAACGGACCCAGGTACGAGCACGCAGCGGCCTCGAATCCCTCCGGGCCAAGTGTGTCTCTCAATGTCAACGTCTTTCCGATTGCGGCACCGATCAGGTCCGGCGAGAACACGGTGCACGCGTCGAAGTACGACGGTAGGCCGGTCGGCTCCGCTCGAGGCTCGCTCCCCTCTTGCTTCGCCGCGGCGGCAGCACTCTGCCCGCTCGCCGAACCGGCCGACGCGCCCGCCGCATTCGGTGACGCTCCGATCAAGAAGCAAAACGACGCCAGCGCAAGCATCGAGACGACGCCACGTCGGGCCGTGCTGCATACAATCGAACGAACACCGCCGCCAGCCCGCTGCCCGCCCTTGCGCTGCCCTCCAAGCATCCCGGACCTCCCATCGACTACAGCGGACACTAGCAGCCGCTACCGATCGCTCTTCCACGACCGATCCACACCGGACTCGATCCGCTCGACGAATCACGGAGCGGGTGCGGGGACTTCCGACGGACCGATCCAGGCCCGCTAACGCGCGGAGCAGCTCGATCTTCTCGGTCCTCGAGCTCGAAGAATCGCGCTACTGCGGCAGCAGTGGCACCCGCGGAGTTCACGAGCACCGCCGTCAGGTACGCCCATAGCACCAAGAAAGAGAGCTGGGAGTAGGGTCGAACACGGACGCCGGGAAGCACCTTCACAAGATGGCAGCGATCTTCGCCACCAGTATCGGACTTGTTGGAATGCTGCTGGTTGAAATTGTCGTCGATCAGCTCCGTCGATGAGATCGACCTCGAAGGTTGGTGGTCGTATCCCGCCTCGCCGACTTCCTCAAGCGCCAACGGCGCTAAGGCATAGACCGCGTCGTTGACGCCCCTGATCGCTCTGCCTACTTTCGCGGCGCTTCGGAATTGATGGTGTCGGTGCTTGTAGTTGATCGACCGTCTAGCAATCACCAGCCTCCTGTCAAGAGTGATTCATGTAGCGCTGCCTATTTGACCAGACGAGCGTCAGGCCATTTGCACTCCGCGTCAACTCCTGAACGGGAATCAGGATTCACTGAGACGGTAATTTGCAGGGCTTGCGCGCAGCGCCGCGTGGCGGCTCGGTGACGGACGCCTCAGTCGGTTGCCAGTTGCTGTCGAGAACGATCCATACGCTGTTGTCTGGGCTGCCCACGCTGCAGGTGCTCGCTGGGCCACCGACTATCGATATGAGATCTGGTAGGGCATGTCCATTGACGAGCTGAACCGCCTCATCGACTACTGCCTCGGAAACGTCATCGATTGTGCTTGATCGGGTTGGGAGTACCAGCGACTTTCCGGGATCAATTGGGGTCGCATTTTGAAACGAACTGTCGATAGCTATGGACACCATCGGGCAGGCCGTCGAAGTGCCCACAACGACCTGACCGTTCGGGTTGAAACATGTTTCGCCCGCAGTCAGTGAAAAATACATGATAAAAATTGGCATGGAGCTCACACTGACGGTCTGCGCTGAGGTATTCGATATTGTGAGCGAGCCCTCTGCCGTCGTCGTAATTTGAGCCATCCCTGCTTCGGAGTCGGCCGTCGACTTTGTCGCGGTCAGGCCGCTGAGGTCAAACGAAATGGTGAACGTATTGCCGTTGGCATCCGTGAAGCCGAACGAACCCTTGTGCTCAGTGTCGGCTGGCTGAATCGATGCGCTCGCGCTTGGAGCGGTCGAGGGCGGCAACACCGGGGGTGTTGAAGCCACCGATGATGCCGGCTCAGCGCTTGAAGCAACCGGCCGTATGACCGTCGTGGCCGCGACGCTGGTTGTCGTGGCGGCAGTCGCCGTAGTCGTTGAGGAGGTGGCCTGCGAACCGGCCTTGCTGGAACTGCTGCACGAGCAGAGGATGAGCAGCCCTGCTGCCGTGAGGAAGTATCGACGCATAAGAAGGGAGCGTAGACGAACTGACACGCCAAGAGGATGGTCCGCGAGCAGTGCGTCGCCGACGTTGAAACCGTCATGACGGTTCGGTGGATTGCCTGTCGACGTCTCAGCGGAGGTCGAAACCGTGGAGTCGAGGTGTGCGGCTGGTCAGCGCGCTGTTGATCGGCGTTGTGCTCGCAGCTTTGGCTCTGTACGTCGACAAGCAACTTCGCCCGGTGAATCCGGGCTGGTTCGCGTACGCGCCCAAAACCAGCGCCGCGTACTATCCGCAGCGAGGCGATTCGCATGTGTTCGAGCGAGTGTTCGTCTGGTGCGACGCGGGTGCGCTGTTGCTCATCATTGCGTTCGCGCTTCGGCGACAGACCAAGCAACCAGGACTGCGTTGACCGAACCCGAACCGTCATCCACCGAGGCGCTCGACCGACAAGCGAACCGCGTCTGATCGATCCAGTTGTCGTGGACGGATTCCATCCAAGATTTCATCCAAGAAATTCGGCACCACCAGTCGACACTTGGCAATACTCGGTGGACATTCGACCGGACAAACACCTGGTCAACGCCACTATTCAGCACGAGATGGACGGCTCCGGAGCCACTCATAATCCCTGGGTCGTGGGTTCGATACCCACCCGCCCCACTGGGTCGCCGCGCGGGCTCAGGCGACCTTCCGCGGTCGGTGGTCACATCATTGACTTTCTCCAGCCTTGTCGACTGCCGTCGAACTCGCAGTCAGTTGCCGAAGTCCCACGATCCGTCCCTTGCTGCCGCGGCGAGCACGTTCTTGGCGATCAGGATCTTGTGGACTTCGTCCGGTCCGTCGGCGATCCGCAGCGTCCGCGCCGCGGTGTACATCTCCGCCAGAGGCAGGTCGTTGGAGATGCCGGCCGCACCCCACACCTGGATTGCGCGGTCCACCACCCGCGAGTAGGCGGCGGGCACGAAGACCTTGATCGCCGAGATGTCCGTTCTCGCCGCGTCCAGTCCCTGATCGATCTTCTCTGCGGCGTGAATCGTCATCAGCCGCGACGCTTGGATGTCCATGTAGCTGTCGGCGATGAAGCCCTGTACGAACTGTTTGTCCTGCAGCAACCCGCCGTGGACGACGCGTTCCCGGGCTCGCTCGACCATCAGATCGAAGGCCCGCCACATCTGTCCGACGGCGTTCATGCAGTGGAAGATTCGGCCGGCACCGAGTCGGTCCTGGGCGGCTTGGTGGCCCTCGCCGACATCGCCCAGTGCATTCTCGATCGGGACGCGTACGTCCTCGTATCGGATCTCACAATGGTCACTGTCCGGCCGGCCCCACACACCGATGCCGCGGACGATGTTCACGCCGCGGGTCGAGGCAGGAACGATGATCTGGACCATCGGCCCAACCCTGCGGTCGGCCGTCGCATCGCTCGCGACCCGACACATCACGATGAAGAAGTCGGCATCGATCCCGTTGGACGTGAACCACTTGTGACCGTTGATCACCCACGAGTCGCCTTCCCGAACAGCCGTGGTGTCCAGGGATCGCGGATCTGATCCGGCGTTGTGCGGTTCGGTCATCGAGAACCCGCTCTCCATCGTTCCGTCGACCAGCGGCATCAGCCAGCGTTTCTTCTGATCGTCAGTGCCGTACTTGACGAGCAACGACTGGTTGCCGGAGTTCGGCGCGACGACGCCGAACAACTCGGCGGCCCCCGTCGCGTATGCCAGGACCTCGTTCATGTACGCGTGCGCGAGAAAGTCGAGGCCCATTCCGCCGTACTCGCGTGGAAGGTGTGGAGCCCAGAGACCGGCGCTCTTGACGCGATCCTTCACGTCCGCCCGAATGGTGAGCGCTTCAGTCCGGGTGCTCCAACTTGCACCGTTCGCGTGCCCGGCGGCGAGCATTTGCTCGTTCGGCAGAATGTCATCGTTGACGATTGCTGCGGTGCGCATTCGAATGTCGTTGATTCGCTCGTCCAGCGTCGGAACGGGCTTGCAGTTCATTCGCGCGGGAGTCATCGGCGATCACCTTCGTCCACCGAGCGCACCAGCACGGGACAGCGCGCTCGCGACATGACGGCCAACGTGGTGCTGCCCACGACGAGCCGCCTCACGGTGCTCTTGCGCTGTGTCGCCATCGCGATCAGCGCGACATCTTCTCGGCTACTGACCGCGACGAGCACGTTCCGCGGATCCTGATCGTCGGCCACCGTCACGACGGTCGGCTCGAGACGAAGTTGACTCGCGGCCCGGTGCATCGATTCGACCCACGGCTCCGACCCTTCGCCGTCCGGAACCGCGATGATCATCGTCCGTCCTGCGAAACCGGAGTCGCAGCGCGGCCCCACAACGAGAACCTCGGCGGCCGCCGAACGAATCACTCTCTCGCCCGTGCTTCCGGACAGGGCCTCCAACTTTGGTGACCGCGCATTCGTCTGCATGCAGAGGAGCGAGCCGGCCTCACCGGCCGCTTCACCGAGCTGTTCCTCGATGGTGCGCCCGTCGTCAGGGCGGACGATCGCCGTGGCATCGACATGCGTTCGGTCGACGGACGCCTGGAGTTCGAACGTGTCGCGCTGTTCGAGGCCGGCGCTCACGATGGAGAGCAGGACGAGTGGAACGTCGAGACGTTTGGCGACTGCGTCGCCCACCGTCAGCAGGCGCGCGTCGGGCAGGCCGTCACATGGCACGACGACACGACAATACGGAGACGAGCTCAGTGTCTCCGACGGTGCGGTACGAGGTCGATGGGTGATCATGGCCAGCGGACGCATTTCGCAGTTCTCATGACTTCATTCGACCGCCAGACAGGCGTGGAGGAGTAGAGGCGAAGGTCCCGCTGTGTGACCCGGTTGGCCTCCGCTACGGACGGCTCCAGGTCGTGACGATCTTGATGATGCCCCGTGTCGTGATGTGCTCGCGGCTCGGCTCTGCCTTCATCACACCCGCGACGTCGTCGGTGGGGTAGAGCGGTTCGAGCAACGTCATCGTCTTGCCCGTGGCCTTGTCGACGTACAAGTAGCGCGTCATGCCTTCGTCGTCACCGATCGATTTCGTGAGCGTGACGGCACGCAGCTTGTACGCCATGGCCGGAGCGTACATCCGCTGACGGTTGCGGTCAGCGTGGTGACAATCGCAGGCTCAGCGGCGAGCCGCAGCGGGGACAGGTCTCGGCCACGACTGACATCGGCTCATCCTTGAAACAGTGATGTCTGCAGCACCGGACGCGACGAGGGCTTTCAGCCCACTGGTTCGAGCGCGTAGACGGTGAACCAATCCGTCACCTGCTCGAGCGACATCGGCCGGGCCAAGTAATAGCCCTGAACGCGGTTGCAGTTCTCGTCCTGCAGGAAGTCGAGTTGTTCCGATGTCTCGACGCCTTCGGCGACGACATTGAGACCGAGTGCCGCCGCAAGCTGCAAGAGCACCTCGACGATCGTGCGGTCGTAACCCGCCACCTGCGTGCGGGCGACGAAGACGCGGTCGATCTTGATCGTGTCGATCTCCAGCTCACGCAGATAGCTCATCGACGAGTAGCCCGTACCGAAGTCGTCCACCGCGACGTCGATGCCCCATTCGCGCAGCGTGCGAAGCACCCCGTTGGCCCGGTCCAGATCGGCCAGCAGATGGGTTTCGGTGATCTCGAGCTCGAGCTTCGACGGATCGGCGCCGGTGTCGAGGACGGCGGCCCTCAGGCAACCGACGAGATCGCCTTCGGTCAAGTGGCGGCCGGAGACGTTCACCGCGAGGTGGAGGTCACGCCGAGCCGGATCGCGTTGCCAGGCCGCAAGCGTGCGCAGCGCCTGGTGAATCACCCACCGGTCGAGGTCGATGATGAGACTCGTCTTCTCGGCAACCGGGATGAAGCTGTCGGGTGCCAGCTGGCCATAGCCGGGTCGATTCCAGCGCACGAGGGCCTCAGCGCCCCACGCCTCACCCGTGCGGAGATCGAGTACCGGTTGGAAGTGCAGTTCGAGCTCGTTCGACATGATCGCGCCGCGCAGCGCGATCTCGATCTCGGCGTTGGCCGCGACGGCGACTTGCAGTGCGTCGTCGAAGACCACCAGCCGGCCGCGGCCGTGGCTCTTCGCGTGATAGACGGCGACGTCAGCCTGGCGAATCAGCTCGAGCCCGTCGAGATCTTGCGTCGACAGCGCTGCGCCGGCGGTGGCGGACACGACGAACAGGTCCTCGCCTGCCTGGAACGGTTGCGCCAGCGCAAGGATCAGGCGGTGACCCAACGTGATCAGGTTGGGCAGATCGAGGCCCTCGGTGACAACAAGGAACTCGTCGCCGCCGAGTCGTCCGACGAACTCCGTGTCGCGAAGGCCGCGGCGCAACCGACGGGCTACCTCGCGCAGCAACTGGTCGCCGCTGGCGTGACCGCGGCCGTCGTTGATCGCTTTGAAACCGTCGAGGTCGATGAAGAGAACGCCGACAGGCCGCTGGGCCTCCATCGATCGGCGCAGCGTCTCGTCGAGATGCTCGATCGTTGCCAGGCGGTTCGGCAGACCCGTCAACATGTCGTGATGGGCTTGGTAGACCAGCCGCTCCTCGAGTCGCTTGCGCTCGGAGATGTCGCGGGCGAACACGGCGTGCAGCACGCGGTTCTCGACCCGCACCTCGCTCTGCGAGATGAGCGCGTGCACGGTTGTGCCGTCGGCGCGCTTGAACTGCATCTCGCCCGACAGTTCGATGACCTCCGGCCGACCACCGAACAGCAGTTGCAGGCGGCTGCCCACCTGCAGGTCGGCGGGAATGTCGAGGATTCGCTCCCCGGCAGCGTTGGCCGAGAGCACGCGTCCGGATTGATCGATGGTCCAGATCGCATCGTTGGCCGTGTCGACGATCGCGGTCGCGAGTGCTTCGCTTTCGCGCAACCGAGTGGTGACGTCGGAGAGATGCCGAACCGACCCGCGCAACGACTCGCCCAACGATCCCGGCGTCACTGCGTCGGCGGCCGGCACCAACTCCTGTCCGGCAGCGAGCCCGGCCAGCTGCGACTCGAAGCTCGCGAGGGTGTTGACCATCGTGTTGAACGTGACGGTGACTGCGCGCACATCGGATGGCCCGCTGACCGGCAGGGGATCGGCAGGAATCTGGCCGCGACCGACATCGAGGGCGCGCGCTGTGAGACGTCGCAGCGGCCGTAGCGTCGTCAACAGCGTCAGCGCGAGCAGGACGAGGCTGACGAGCGTGTCGATCACGAGCAACGCGATCCACATCGTCACGCTGTGGTCTGCGTGCTCGCCGATCGATGTCGCGTGCGACGTGAGATTGGCGAATCGAGTCGTCGCGAACCGTTCGAATGCTTCGAGGCGATCGAACGAGACCTGCAGGATCTGGGCGAACTGGCGGATCAACGCCGGGTCGGTGATGAGTGCTGGTTGGCCACTGGCGTTGACGGTGGCTTCCACCTGCGTACGTTGGGCGAGGGCCTGGGCAATCTGTGGCCGGATCTGGTCGTACGCACTCAACGGCGCACTGCTGACGAACCGCTGCCACGCTGCCGCGCCGGACGGCTGGCTCGTGATCAATGCGCCGTACTGCTGGATGGTGAACTGGGCGACGCCTGATGCGCCGAGCGCCTCGGATGACGGGCGCGCCCCGTTCAGAGCGCCGAGTCCGGCAGCGTTCGCTCGAGTTTCGGTGGTGACCGCTTGCAGCATCGACACAAGCCGCAGTGATTCGTTCGCGATGGCCGCGACGTCGGCGTCCTTGGCCGTTGCCAAGCCGCGCTGCGTCGACCTCACCAATTCGTCGACGAGATCGGTCACACCGGCGATCGCACCGGTGATGTCGGGCGACGTGGCGCGGTGCTGATCGAGCAGGGTTCGTTGTGCCGACAGCGCGATCCGCAGGTCACCCATCCGTTCGGCGACGGTGTGACCGTCGGCCAGCACGACGCTGCCGTAAGTGTCAGCGAGGACGTCGAGGGCACGGTCGAGCTGAGACCGTGAGCGAGTGAGGTATGGCTGGTAGTCGAACCCGAGGGCGGTGGCGACCACCGACCGATCGACACCGAGTTGATCGACCGTCGCGAGCCCGAGCGAGGTCATCTCCTCGAACGCTGCTGGTCCGTAGATGGATCCGGCGTTGCTCATCAGGCCGATTCGACGCACCAGTTGTGCCGCCTCTGCCGCCGCCGACCGGCGTTGACCGAGATCGCCGAAAACCAGGAACTGCGTGACCACCAGCGGAACGAGCAACAACACGAGCATGCGGCCCGACAGCGAGTGAATGCCAAAACGGTGCGGCGACGCGGGTGCAGCGCGCCCTTGTGCGACGTCCTTCGGCATCCGTGCCCACTCTCTGTTCACCGTCTCGGCGTCGGTTGCCCGCCGCCACTGTCCACCAGATCTATCGGCGCAACAGCGGCCCAGCTCAAGCGGCAATTTGTCGCTCGATCGAGCAGAGTGAAATCCGCTGCGGATCGGTCCGATTCAAGTCCGCATGCTTCGTGCCGATTTATCCACATATGGAGTGCGAATTCCGCGGCTGCGGCAAGCCGGGTTCACGCAGACTGGGCGTCTGTCAGTGCTGTCCCGCGCACTACGTGATCGCGGCCGAACGCCTCGCGTCGCTGTTGTATCGGCCCGAGGCGGCGCCGCCGTCATGGTCGGACTCAACGGGCGGCGACTGACACGACGCCACTGCTTCGCCGTCAGCGAGCGCATCGGGTCGCCGGCGCGTGGCTCAGTAGGCGACGGGCCCCTGCTCGGGCCAGAACGCGAGCTCCTCGCGACCCATCATCAGCGGCTTCGATCCGGCCATGTCCATGACCTCTGACCACCGATCACGGAGCGCTTCGATGGTCAGTTCGTCGCCGGCGTTGAAGCCGGGGACGCCGACCGTCGCGATGCGGGCGACGCGTCCGCCACCGGTACTCAACAACTCGCCGGTGCACGGTGAATCGGGATGGCACAGCAGCGCGCCGGCCGGCGCGACGAGCTTGGGCGGAAAGAAGTCCTCCATCCACTTGCGGGTGTCTTCATTCGGGTTGAGAGACGCGGCTCGCGTGTAGCCCATCGGCAGGATGGCGTTGACCCGGATGTTGTGCGGCGCGCCCTCGACCGCGAGCGAACGCGTGAGTCCCCACAGCCCGGCCTTGGCCATCGAGTACACCGGCATTCCCGCCGCGCCCATCGAGCTGCCCGATGACGTGAAGACGATTCGTCCACCGTTGGCCGCAACCATGATCGGCCACGCCGCTCGAGCGACATTGAACGAGCCGAGCAGGTGCGAGTCGACGATCTTGTGCAGGGTCTCGTCATCGATGGTGTCGATCGGTCCGGTCGGCCCGCCGGCGCCGGCGTTGTTGAGGATGGCGTCGAGGCGGCCGAAACGCTCGTGTGTCGCGTTGACCAACGCGGCGGCGTCGGCCGGGTCAGCCACCGACGCGAGATGTCCGTGCGCCGAACCCCCTGCGTCGACGATGTCGGCGACCGTCCGATCGATGTGGGTCTGGGAGACGTCGTTGACGACGACCGTGGCCCCGCGTGCACCGAGCAGGAGCGCGTGCTCACGCCCCAACCCGCGAGCCGAGCCCGTGACGATGACGACCTGTCCGTCGAACCGGATGTCGGCGGTCATTGCTCAGCTCGCTCCGCGGCCGAGCTCGATCAGCTTCGACGCCACCGAATCGTCGACCGGCGTCACCGACAGGCGCATGCCCTTGCGGACGACCATCAGATCGTCGCCCGAGAACGTGTCCTTCAGCTCGTCGAGCGAGATCAGGTTCGGGAACTTCTCCACGAACTGCACCTTGACGGTGTGCCACGTCGGGCTGTCCTTCTTGCTCTTCGGGTCGTAGTAGTGCGACGTCTCGTCGAACTGCGTCGGGTCGACCACGTTCGTCTTCACGATCTTGGCCAACCCGATGACGCCCGGTGGCTTCGCGTTCGAGTGGTAGAAGAACACCGTGTCGCCGACCTGCGACGACAGCAGGTAGTTGCGCGCTTGATAGTTGCGAATGCCGTCCCAGATCGTGGTCTTCGCCTTGCGGAGATCGTCGATGCTGAAGGCGTCAGGTTCTGACTTGAACAACCAGTGGGACATGGCGGCCCAATCTAATTGCCACCATGGTCGACGAGTAGGTTCGGCCGGATGGGAGATCGCAAAGTTGCCGTCGTCACGGGTGCCAGCCGGGGGATCGGTCGGGCGACCGCAATCGGCCTGGCCGAGATCGGCTACGACCTGGTCGTGACGGCTCGGTCGACGACCGGTGATTCGAGTTCGTTCCTCGGCACGACGCAGGGTGATCCCGAGGCGGGGGTTGCGCTTCCGGGCGGCCTGCCGTCATTGGTTGCCGACGTCGAGGCTCTGGGTCGCCAATGCGTCAGCGTCGCGCTCGATCTCACGGATAGAGCCGTGGTTGCTGCGGCCGCGGAGCAGATGGTGGCGGCGTACGGTCGCGTCGACGTGTTCGTCAACAACGCGATCTACATCGGCCCTGGGATCAACGATCGAGTGATGGCGACCAACCTCGACCTCGTCGATCGCGTGGTCGCCGCCGATGCGATCACGCCGCTGCTGATGATCCAGGCGGTACTGCCCGGCATGCTCGAACGTGGCGACGGTGCCATCATCCACCTCACCTCCGGTGCCGCGACCTTGTCGCCACGAGCCCCGTTCGGCGAAGGTGGCTGGGGCCTGGCGTACGCCATCGCCAAGGGTGGCGCACATCGGACCGCCGGCGTGCTGCACTCCGAGTTCGGCAAGCGAGGCATCCGCGCCTACAACCTCAACCCGGGTCACGTCCTGACCGAAGTCGGGCGGGCACGGGCCGCCAAGACGGGCGCAGAACCAACGGGTCAGTCAGCCGAGATTCCTGCCGCCGCAGCCGTCTGGCTGGCCGTCGACAACGACGAGACCCGGGCGTTGGCGGGAACCGACGTGGTCGCTCTCGACCTCGTCAGGAAGCATCAGCTTCACGTTCGCTGAGGCCCGTGCGTCAGCGGTGATGCGGAGCGTTCAGTCTTCGTGTTCTTCGATCGCATCGAGGAACGAATCCACATCGTCGTCCTCGCCGCCGACGAGCCAGATGACGACTCCTTCGTCACCCTCGTCTTCCCACGGCAAGACGCCTTCGACCGAGTAGCGGTCGACGGTGATGTCTTCGTTGTCGTCCTCGACGGGTGCAACCACGGCGAGCTCGACCTCCGCGTCCGGAGGCTGGTCCCTCAAGATGTCGATCAATTCCCGCACGCGCATGGTGTTGCCTTTCCGATGAAGAAGGTGAGCGTACTGCCGAATTTAGCCGCACCGGGAATCCGTCGTTCTCGGTGGGTTGGGCCTTACAGCTCGTCGAGCCAGATCGGCGCCTTCTCGAGCAGGAACAGGCTGACGTCCTTGCATCGATCGAGGGTTGCGCACAGTGGTTCGTCGGCGCTGGCATAGACGTCGGCGAGTTCGATCGACAACCGCGCCACGATCGACAGCGACCGTTCGGGCGCGTCGGTGACACTGGCGAACGAGTCGATCGCCGACACTTCGAGCGGCAGGTCCATGCCGCCGACGCCGGCCAGTTCGGTGGCCAGGATCAAGAGATCGGGCGGCAGCGGTAGCGGAGGAAGCGTCCACGTGAAGTGGACGGGGAACGCGAACCCACTCGGTGGCGTGTCGTCGGGGTCTTCCATCTTCATGACCTCGTCTTCGAACCCGAGCAACGCCCGAGGATCGACTTCGAGCGAGAGGTGGAGGTCGATCGGGCCGCTGCAGGCTTCTTCAGGGTGGAGATCGACTTCCCACAGCTGGCGCAGCGAGTACGTCTCGACGAAGTGGCGCTCGTCGTGCACGTGAAAGCCATGGTCAATGGCATGGCCTTTGACATCGGCGATGAATCCTGCGACATCGATGACAGCCAACGTGAACCTTTCCGACAAACGGATCGCCGAGCGGACGACAACGCGAGGTTACCCTGCATGCGATGTATGCGGACGTGGCAGCCCTGTTTGGTTCGATCGCCGATGCCGTCGGTTCGGCGCTGCGTGCGAACAGCGATTGGGGCCCATCCGGAGTCCGCGACGGTCAGTATTCGGTCGATCTCGTCGCGGACCAGATCGTCCTCGACGCGTTGGCGGGCGCCGGCCTCAGCGTGTTGTCGGAGGAGAGTGGACTGACGATGCGTGGTGGTGACACGCTGGTCATCGTCGATCCGCTGGATGGTTCGACCAATGCCAGCCACGGCGTTCCGTGGTACGCGACGTCGCTGTGCCTCGTGGATGACGACGGACCGGCGGTCGCGCTGGTGCGGAATCAAGCCAGCGGCGTGTCGTATACGGCGACTCGTGGCGGGGGAGCTTGGTGCGACGGTGTCCGCCTGACCGCGAGTGGCTGTCGTGATCTGTCCGACGCCTTCGTGGGGCTCAGCGGGTTGCCGCCCAGACATCTCGGCTGGCGTCAGTTCCGTGCGCTCGGAGCGTCGGCGTTGGATCTCTGTCTGGTGGCCGCTGGCGCGCTCGACGGCTTCATCGACTGCAACGTCGATGCGCATGGTGTGTGGGACTACGCGGGTGGAATGTTGGTCTGCGCCGAAGCGGGAGCATCCGTCGTCGATGGTCTCGGTCGCGATCTGCTGGTGCGCGATCCCGCGCTGAAGCGCACCCCGGTCGCGGCCGCCACCGCCGAACTGTTGGCCGCGATGGTCGCGGCTCGGCGTTCGTTCCCCTGACGATCGAGCGGATGGGTCGTCAGGCGGTGGAGTTCTTTCGCTGGCCGCCGTGCCACAAACGAGTGAGGCTTGGGTGGCGCAGCTTGCCGAGCACTTGATCCTCGATTCGGCGTTTGCGCAGCCGGCTCAACTCGTTCGACGGGTCGCGATTTTCGTCGTCGCCGACGGGTATTTCGGTGACATCGAGGCGAGCGACGAGCGCGGCGCGATCGGGTTCGTTCAGTTGGCTCAGCTGGATGTGGAAGGCCTGCTGTTCGAGCGCTGCCGCCGCGACGTCGTAGGGACCGAGCTGATCCACATCGGACGAGCCGTCACCGAGGTCGTCCAACTCGTCCCATTCGTCGGCGGTCATGGTGGTCGCATCGAACGAGTGGAGGCCGGCAGCCTCGGCGAGATCGCGGTAACGACGAACGATGTCGTCGCTGTCGAAGCCACCTGGACGCAACGTCATCACCGCGAACCGTAGTTGTCTGCGCTGCCGATTCGGTGGATCTCGGTTCCCTCATTCGGAGACGGCAAGTAGGCTCACGTCTCCCGTTCGCGGGCGCATAGCTCAGTTGGTAGAGCACTGCCCTTACAAGGCATCGGTCGGGGGTTCGAGTCCCTCTGCGCCCACTGCAACACATTCATTCAAGCCGCCGCGTTCAACGTCCCCTGAGGACCTCGCCGTCCTTGTCGCTCGCTGTCACGTGATGTGCAGGAGCGCTTGCCGGACACTGCGCATCGCATCGGCCGGAGCTCGACTGATCCTGTCGAGGAGACGATCGGCGGAGAGACTCCGCAGCAAATTGACGGCGTAGACAGCGCCGTCGATCGGCACCATCCATGGAAACTGGACTGCGTCCGGATCGATCGGGCACTCGGGTGCGACCAGCACCCGATTCGAGAGGGTGTTGAAGCGAGCATTCGAAATCACCAGGACACGCCTTCGGACTTCGTCGTTCAGATCGGCGATGTAGATGTCACCGGTCTCGATCATCCGAGTCGGTCAAATGCTTCGTCGATCTCAGCTTCGCGATCGCTGAACTGCTTGCGCTGCTCATCGTTCAGCGACTTGCGCCATTCGGCTGCCGCTTCGGCTCGTCCCCAGAATCGATTCGCTTCCAGCGCGTCGAGCGCCTCCACAATCGTGTCTTCGTAGGTGTCGCCGCCGAGCGCCCGGATTCGATCTCTCGTTTCGATGCTCATCTTCACGGTGGTGGCCTTCATATACCCTGAGTATACCGAGTGTCGTTCAGCGGACAGCCAGAATGACAACTCGCCCGACGGAGAGGTGACGCCTGATGAGGGTGCGTTCGATGGAGACCGACTACCTCGTGGTCGGTGCTGGTGCAATGGGGATGGCATTCACCGACGCACTGATCGACCACGCCGATGTGCATGTCACGCTCGTCGATCGCCGGCACGCAGCCGGCGGCCACTGGCAGGACGCCTACCCGTTCGTTCAACTCCACCAGGCTTCGCTGTTCTACGGCGTGGCCTCGACCGTGCTTGGTGATGGCGCTGTACAACAGGCGGGTCCAGAGTCCGGATTGCAGGAGCGAGCGCGGCGTTCCGAGATCCAGCACTACTACGACTCGGTGCTGTTCCGCCGATTCATCGGGTCCGGACGCGTCACCTTTCTGGGCGGGAGTGAATACGTCTCCGACGGCGAATCCCATTTCGTCACGTCACGCGTCTCGGGGGAGACGACCAGCGTCGACGTGCGCCGACGAGTCGTCGACGCCGCGTACCTGGCACCGACGATCCCTTCGATGACGCCGCCGCCGTTCAGCGTCGCCGATGGCGTGCGCGTCGTCGCCGTGAACGAACTGGGTACGGCGGCCGGCTCGTCGAGCAGCTATGTCATCGTCGGGTCAGGCAAGACAGCCACCGACGGCATCGTGTGGTTGCTGGCCAATGGCGTGGAGGCAGATCGGATCATGTGGATTCGTCCGCGCGAACCGTGGATGCTCGATCGCGCTGTGGTCCAGCCCGATCCAGTGGTCGCGCTGGGGCTCGCCGCAGACATCATGTCGGCGGCCGCCGAATCGAACTCCGTCGACGAGATGTTCTTGCGCCTCGAGGCTGCCGGGGTGATGCTCCGGATCGACACCGACGTTGTTCCGTCGATGGCCAAGGCGCCGACGTTGGGACGGTGGGAGCTCGACGCGTTGCGCACCGTTGAGAACGTCGTCCGACTCGGCCACATCGAGCACGTCAGTACCGCTGAGATCGTCCTCGCGAACGGCGTGGTCGCTTTGCCTCGTGACGCGCTCGTGGTTCATTGCGCTGCGTCAGGCCTGGCGTACCCGCCGATGGTCCCTGTCTGGAGCCCTGACAAGATTCGGCTGCAGACGATTCGCGCCGGCTTTCCCTGCTTCGGCGCAGCTCTTGCCGGGTTCGTCGAAGCGACTCGTGACGACGACGGCGAACGAAACAGGCTGTGTCCTGCGAACGCCCTGCCGGACAGCCCGACGAGTTGGGCACGGATGCAGGCTCGTGGAACCCTCGCGACGCGGACCTTCGGCGCCGAGCCGGACATTGCGAGGTGGGCCAACCAGGTGGCGCTCAATCCGGCGCGTGTCACGCCGGAGCGGGTAAATGATCCAGCGGTCCGCGCCGCAGCCGAACGATTGGGTGACGTCGCCGAACCGGGGCTCGCTCGCCTCGCCGCGCTCGCCTGACGCGGCCCGTGACGTCCTGATCAGACCGTCGGCTGATCAGCGATGAGCTGGCCGAGGCTCGGTGGCGGTGCCGCGGTCGGCTTGCGCGCTCCATCGAAGACGAACGGGCTTGCGGGCACACGTCGACCCTCGACGGTCTCCGTTGCGGCGCCTGGAGTGTCGAGTGCTTCGCCGTACGAACGGACCTCGGCGGCCGGAATTCCAGCGGCCGCAAGTGCTGTGAGCCATTCGGGTGTCGAGCGGGTCGCCATCAGGTCGCGGACCTGCTGCGCGTAGGCCTCGGTCGCTGCGTACTCGAGGCCGAGCAAGCTCGCCAGCCGGTCACGGAAGTGCATCGGCGTCTGGATGATGAACCGCCGCCCATCGGATCCGAGTGCGATGATCGTTCCCGGTGAGCGCATCGATCCGCTGCGGTCGACGATCGACAGCCATGTCATCAGCGAGTCGGTCAACGCGATGCTGATGTGCGTGCCGAGTCCGGTTCTGGTCCGTTGGTACAGGGCCGCGAGGATCGCCTGCGACGCCGCAGTGCCGCCCGCGAGGTCTGCGATCTGAGCGGGCACCGGACCAGCGGATTGGCCGAACGCGGCAGCCAGATCGAATGCGCCCGTCGCGGCCTGGATGATCCCGTCGATCGCTGGGGCATTCGAACCGCCCTCTCCGTATCCGGTGATCGAACACGTGATGATCGACGGATGTGCAGCGCGGAACACCGCTGGTTCCAGTCCGAGTCGGGACATCACGCCGGTTCGGGCGTTGTCGATCACGACATCGAACTGAGGCACCATCGTCAGCAGGCGGGCGTGGTCGTCAGCCTGCTTCAGGTCGAGCACGACGCTGCGGCGATCACGGTGCAGGGCGAACCAGAAGTCAGAGTTGGGCACGGGCGCCCCAGCGCGTGTCGGGTCACCCGCCGGCGGCTCGACCTTGACGACATCGGCGCCGAGTTGTCCCAGCACCATCGCCGCGTACGGGCCGGAGAGAAACGTTGTCAGATCGAGGATCCGGACGCCTTCGAGCGGTTGCGTGGTCACGTGCGTGACGATAGGCGCGCAACAGGACCGTCGCCGGAGTCAGGTTGCAGGGTCGTCGTCGGACACGAGGTCGAGGGCGAGACTGTTCATGCAGTACCGCTCGCCGGTCGTCGTCGGGCCGTCGGGGAAGAGGTGGCCGAGATGCGACCCACAACGCTTGCAGCGAACTTCGGTGCGGATCATGCCGTGACTGCTGTCGACCACGAGCTCGACGGCATCAGCGACCTTCGGTTGGTCGAAGCTGGGCCAACCGCTGCCGGATTCGAACTTCGATGTCGAGTCGAACAGCTCGGCACCCGCATGCGGCGCAGCGGTAGGTGCCGTCGGAGTGCTCGTCGACGTACTTGCCGGTCCACGCCCGCTCGGTGCCCGCTCGCCGCAGCACTTCGAACTGATCCGGGCTGAGCAATGCGCGCCACTCGTCTTCGGAACGGTCGATCTCTGGCATGAGTTGTCTCCATGGTCGTCGGGCAGAACGCGCGATCAGTCGTCCTCAAGTATGTCGCCCGACCGCCGATCCCGGGTGACAGCGAACGCCATGAAGGTGTCCGACATCCGGCGTATCGCTGCAGCCGCGTCGACCACGTCAGCGGTCGACCAGTCGCTGAACGCTCCGGTGACGAGCTCGTCGGCCGCCGTGCGATAGCGCTCGAAGACGCGCTTTCCCTTGGCGGTCGTGGTGAGGATCGACGCTCGCCGTTCGGCGGGATCGATCTTCTGTGTGACGAGGCCGGCTTCGACGAGACGACGAACCTCTTTGCTCGCGCGTGACGCATCGAGCTCCATGATCGTCCCGACCTCACCGATGCGCATCGGGCCATGGCGCTGGATGACTGCGAGTGCGGCGACCGTCGTTTCGGGAAGATCGACCCCGGACACCCGCTGGCGAAGAGCGATCGTCCTGTGGCTCCGAGCCAGCTTGCCGATGGCGGTGAGGCTGGCGTCGATCTCAGCGATTGCTCGTGCTCGCTCGCCCGACATGCCCGTCATGCTAACGAACACATGCCGATTGACACTGTTGCATGATGACAGTATTCTGCGGGCGGTGATTCCCAACCTCTCGGGGGAGACGTTGCTCACCACGACACGTTCGGTGCGACGTCGGCTCGACTTCGATCGTCCAGTTGACCGCGATGTCGTCGAGGGTTGCCTCCGGACAGCGTTTCAGGCGCCGAACGGCTCGAACCTCCAACGCTGGAACTGGGTTCTCGTCGATGACCCCGGAATTCGAATGGAGATGGGTGACATCTATCGCGAATCGCTCGCCGAGCACCTGACGTGGTCCGCGCAAACGGCAAGCCATCCGTCGGAGTCTCCGCGGAGCGCCGATGACTCGCAACGACGCATGAGCAACTCGGTCATGCATCTGGTCGAGCACATCCACGAGTCGCCGGTTCTGCTGGTGCCGACCACGGCCGGCCGGCTCGAAGGCGCGTCGGTCTTCCAGCAGGCGAGCGTGTGGGGCTCGATCCTGCCGGCGGTGTGGAACCTGATGTTGGCCTTACGCCTGGAAGGGCTGGGTTCGGCGTGGACGACGCTGCACCTGTACCGCGAGCGAGAGATGGCCGATCTGCTGGGCATTCCGTACGAGCGGCACACGCAGGCCGGCCTGTTTCCCATTGCGTACACGCGCGGCGTCGACTTCGGTCGCGCCGATCGATCCAAGTCCGAAGCAGCGATCCGCTGGAACGGTTGGTAGCGAAAGGCGCCTGATGCCGACATACACAGACACCGAACTGCGCAACATCGGCGTCGTCACCGCGATGTTCGAAGCTGGGCGAGAACTCGATCGGGCGACGCTCTTCGCCGACGACGCCGTGTGGTGGAACGGCCTGCCCTTGTTGCCGAGCAACCCGGGCCAGACCGAGCACGTCGGCATCGCGGCGATCACCGCGATCCTGCGTGGCTCGGGCCGTGCTCACGCCGGCTCAGGAATCGACTCCTACGATCTGAGCACGAATCGATTCAGCGACGTGCTCGTTCTCGCCGACGGCGACTACGTCGTTCGCCAGCACACGCAGACCTCGACGACGCTGGGCGGTCAGGCGTACCGCAACGTCTACTGCTTCGTGTTCAGATTCGGCGACGACGGCAAGATCGCCTACCTGACCGAGCATTGGAACACCTGGTACGCGCAGCGTGTGCTGTTCGACAACTTTTCGATGGAGCCGGCGCACCCGCTTCCGTGAGCCACTCGTCCGCGAAATCGAGTTGTCCGCCATCGATCGACACGGATGGCTATCGTGTCGTTCCGACAAAGAAGGAACGCGGATGACGCTCGAGACAAGTACAGCAGTCGTGGTCGGCCTCGACGTCGGGGGAACGAAGACGAACGCCACGGTGCTCGACGAGAACGGCGTGTTCCTGGTCGATCGGATGATCGAGACGCCGAGCTGTGTTCGCCAGGGGCCGGCGGCTGCGATCGAGGCCATCACGGAGGCGATGCGGCTCGTGTTGGTCGCGACCGGCACGGCGCCCGACGCGGTGCGTGCGATCGGTCTCGACACGCCTGGTCCGGCGAGCGCGAATGGCGTCATCTCGCTGCGCGGGGCGACGAACTTCCCCGAGCCGGAGTGGTGGGGTTTCGACTTCCGACGCGCGGTCGAGACCCATGTCGGGCTGCCGGTCATCTACAACAACGACGGGAACGCGGCCGCGCTGTACGCCCACAAGCAGTTGTTCGGGCTGAAGGCAAACCTGCGGTCGTCGATCTCGGCGATCGTCGGCACCGGCCTTGGCGGAGGCGTGATCGAGGGGGGCGAGGTCGTGCGCGGTGCGTCGGGCATGGCCGGCGAGCTCGGGCACGTGCACATTCCGATGGGCGGGCTGCTGGGCGAAGGTCAACCAGTGCCCCACTGCAACTGTGGTTTCGACGGCGATGTCGAGAGCGTCGCATCGTTGAGCGGAATCCAGAACAACCTGCTGCCCTATTGGTTGACGAAGTATCCGAACCATCCGCTGGCGTCGGTTGCATCGATCAGCGACGCGGCCAAGCAGGTGCGCGGTTTCGGCGAGCGCGGCGATGAGATGGCCCTGCGCATCTTCGAGCAACAGGCGATGGCGATCGGGCGGTTGTTCACGATCGCCGCGAACTTCACCGACCCCGACGCCTACTTCGTCGGCGGTGGCGTGATCGAGACCGAGCCGGCGTTCCGCGACTGGTTCATCGGCAAGGTTCGCGAATCGACCACGTTGCGCGAAGAACAGGCCAAGGTCGCCACGTTCGAGCTGGTCTCGGATCTCGACATGGCGGGCGCTCGCGGTTCAGCGATCGCCGCGCTGCACGCCATCCGACCCTGAGGTCGGCTCGCTGAGCTCAGGCGGGCATCAGCTCGCGCAGTCGAGGAAGGAACTCTGCTCGGTGCAGCTCGATCTGATCGCGCACCTGGTTCGGGGTCAGTCCCTTGAGATGGACCCGAACGTTGATCGCGTTGCAGTTCGACTCGACCAGTGTTCGTGCCAACCGCTCTGCCGCTTCGCGTCCGTCCGCGCCGTGGACGAGTTGCTGTTCGTCGCCCCAGTTGAGGATCGCATGAGCGGGTGCGTAGCTGCGATAGTGGGCCATCTGATCCTCCATCTGCTGTGTCGGCGGATCACCGATCCACACCCGGCGGATGAGCACCTTTGCCGCCGCACCGCCGGCCGCGTCGTACGCATCGGAGAGACGCTTCGAGACGGCGTTGGTCTGCAGCGAGTCGTACAGCACCCCGGCCCCCAGCATCGCGGCGCGACGAACCGCTGGACCGCTCTGCGCCGCCACCACCATCGGAACCGGGTGTTCGACGCACCGTCGAATCGCCCGGTCGCGCCCGAGTGGTGTCTCGTCCTGGCCTCGGAGTGCGGCAACGATCTTGGGCAAGCCGGTCTTGAAGCGCTCGATGATCTCGTCGAACGGGACCTCGGCCAGCTCGAAGTCGACCGGCAGGGCGCCCGCCGCGAAGCCGGCACCGACTCGACCCGGGTAGGCCGCGGCAAGCCAAGCCAACTGTTCTGCGGTGAGCGCGTACGGCTGCATCGGCAGCAACAGCGGGCATGGCGCGGCCCAACCGCGAGGCATCACCGCGAGCAGGAGTTGCGCGAGCTGGATCGGATTGGGGAGGTAGCCGGGGAAGTCCGCGTGGTGCTCGCTGACCATCACGCCGTCGTATCCTGCTGCTGCGCCGAGCACGGCCTGCTCGCGGATCTCGGTCACCTGATCATCGGGCGCGAGGTCGTGCGGGTACAGCCGCAAAGAGATCGATCCCACCGCGAGGGGCACCGGTGCATTGGCTGGTTCTTCGTTGCTCATGTCGCGTTCGTCCTCGTCGATCAGAATCCCATGAAGTGGCCACCGTCGACGATCAACGTCTGACCGGTGATGTAGGCGGCATCGTCACTGGCCAGGAACGCTGCGGCCGCGCCGATGTCGGTCACCGGGTCGCCGATCCGGGACAGCGGCGTGCGTGCCGAGAGCCTGCCGCGGAGCAGCGGATTGGATGCGAACGCCTTCGTCAGCGCCGGAGTCTCGGCGACCGGACCGATGCAGTTCACAGTGACGCCGCGGCTGCCCCACTCGCGGGCCAGGCTCTTCGCCAGAGCGCGCTGGGCAGCCTTGACGGGGGAATACAGGGGCAACGTGTGGCTGCCTTCGACTCCGCTGGGCGAAGTGATCAGGATCAGTCGGCCGCGGACGCCGGCTCGATGCAGGTGTGGCGACGCGATCTGCGCGCAGTGGAAGCTGGCCCAGACGGCGGTGTGCGACAGGGTGTCCCACGTGCCCTGTTCGACGTCGACGAGGTTGTGCACTGTGGCCGCCCCCGCCACCGCGTTGTGGATCATGATCTCGAGCCCGCCGAAGTGGTCGACGGTCTGGTCCACGCATGACTGGATCTGCTCGCGACTGGTGATGTCGGTGACGATGCAGATCGCCGATCCGCCGGCGGCGCGGATGCCTTCGGCAGCCGGCTCGCCGGTCTCGGCGCGACGCGCCGCGATGACGACGTTGGCGCCTTCAGCCGCGAGGCGGGTGGCCATGCCCAGCCCGACTCCCTGGCCCGCGCCGGTGACGATCGCCGTCCGGCCGACGAGTCGCTGGGGATGCTGCGGCCAGGGCGGATGTTGCTCGGTCATGGCGCCAACCACCGCCCGCCGTCGATCGTGATCGTCTGCCCGCTCAGATGACGGCCCGACGTGCTGACGAGGAATTCGACGATTCCGCTGACGTCGTCAGCTGACTGCTCGCCGGGTACTGCAGGCGGCGCGAGGTAATGAACGTCGGCCGCATCAGGATCGTGGAGGACCAACTCGGCGCCGACCGCGATCGCGTTGACCCGGATGTCATCGGGTCCCAACTGGCGAGCTGCTGCCTTCATCAGGATTCGCTGGGCCTCGAAGGTCGCGGCGGCCGCGGCATAGTTGGCGGCGCCGGTCATGCCTGAGGTGGGCATCAGCACGATCACGTTGCCGTGGGATTCGCGCAGGTGGGGGATCGCCGTCTGCAGGGTCCACAGCATGCCCTGCATCGTGCCTTCCCAGATCGCGGCGAAGTCGTCGTCGGTGATGTCCTCGAACGTGGACGGCGAGAGCTGCGGTGGATGCCACCCGGACACGACGAGCACGTCCAGTCCGCCGAGCGAGGCGATCGCCGTTTCGATCGTCGCTGCGACCTCATCACGACGTGCACCCACGGTGTCGACGGCCGCGACCGCCGACCCGGTTGCGCCGAGACCGGCGACGACGGCGGCACCCAGCCGCTGATCAGCCCCTGTGACGACGACTCGCATCAGACCGGCGCCCGTGTGTCGTGATGTGTCCCCAGATCCATCGCTGGGTGACCCTACTGCGTGCGACACGTTTCTGACGCACCGTCAGATTTGCCACCAGAGCCGATGAGCGACAGGCGCGTACAATCTCGTTTCCGCCATGACAGAAGGAATCACATGCTGACTTCGACATCGCCCCACGACCCATCCGACGTCGTGGTCGCCCGCGACGAAGTCACCCCTGATGCGGTCGCCGGTCACGCGGACCGGGCGCGCTCCGCTCAAGTCGAATGGTGGAGCATCGGCGCGGCGAGGCGGGCGGCGGCTCTCGAAGCGGCAGCAACCGCACTCGAACGTCGGGCCGACGAAGCGACGGCATTGGTCGTTCGCGAGGTCGGGAAGCCGGTTGGCGAAGCCCGCGGTGAAGTCGGCCGCACCGTGTCGATTCTTCGCTACTACGCGCAGATGAGCTTTGCGGCCAACGGCGTCTCCTATCCGCCGTCGTTGGGTGGGATGTTGCTCGCAACTCGGCATCCGCATGGCGTCGCCGGTCTGATCACACCGTGGAACTTCCCCCTCGCGATCCCGATGTGGAAGGCCGCGCCGGCGATGGCGGCAGGCAACGCCGTGTTGCTGAAGCCGTCTCCTGATGCGATGGCGGGTGCAGATCTGTTGGCTGAGATCCTCGAACCGTTGATGCCGGCCGGGCTGTTCACGGTCGTGCCGGGCGGAGCGGACACGGGCGCCGCCGTGGTCCACGAGTCCGACGTCGTGTCGTTCACCGGTTCGTCCGCCGTCGGCCGCGAGATCGTGTCCGCCGCGGCATCGGGTGGCGTTCCCGTTCAGGCCGAGATGGGTGGCCAGAACGCCGCGATCGTGCTCCCCGACGCGGACGCGGCCCGAACCGCAGCCATGATCGCCGGAGCTGCGATGGGCTATGCCGGGCAGAAGTGCACAGCGACCCGGCGCATCATCGTGATCGGTGACCGGACCGACATCGTCGACGCCCTGGCCGAAGCCGTTGCCGCGATGTCACCCCGTGACCCGAGCGAGCCGGGCCACGCGGTTGGTCCGCTGATCAGCGAATCCGCTCGCGGACGTGTGGCCGCCGCGATCGCCGGTGGCGTCGCGGAGGGTGGGCGCGTGCTCGCCGGTGGCAACATGCCCTCGACCGCGCCCGGACCTGGTTGGTACATCGAGCCGACGTTGATGGAGGGGTTGCCGTCGGACCACTCGCTCGCGTGTGAAGAAGTCTTCGGACCACTGGCGATCATCTTGCGCGTCGAGTCGATCGATGATGCGATCGCGCTCAGCAATGCTGTTCGCTACGGCCTGGTCACGTCTGTCCATGGTCGCGATCTCGACGCAGCGCTGGCCGCTGCGTCGCGGCTGCACACCGGACTGGTCAAGATCAACGCGCCCACGGCCGGCGTCGACTTCTACGCCCCGTTCGGCGGTGACAAGGACTCGTCGTACGGCCAGCGCGAGCAGGGCACCGCGGGCCTCGACTTCTATTCGTCGACTCGCACGATCACACTGGCTCCGCACGGGTAGGGGCGACCTCGTCAGTGAAGGTGACGACCACTCCGACGTTGTTCTGTTGCTTGCGGAACAACTTCTTGACGGCCTGCGGGATGCTGATGATCGCGTACACGATCCAGTACTTCGACTTGATCGCTTTCTCGACTTCGGCGTAGGCAGCGTCGGTGACGATCTCGGCGGTCGCGTGGACGATCGGCGCACCGGCACGGACCGTGCCGCGGACGTTGCAGGCCTGCAGCGTCACTGCCGAGTTGTTGCGGATGCGTTTCACCTTGCCCGAATCGCCGTCGGTGGTGAACCCCGCCCTGCCCCCAGACATCGGCGCGATCCAGACGGGTGCAGGTACTGCGTCGCCGGAGCGGCGGTAGGTCGTGATCACCACGTACTTCTCGGCGGCGATGGAGTCGGATACTGCGCTCATCGGCCGCAGCCTACGTTGCGTCGCTCACGTCTGGTGCCAGAGCTGCAACGGCGTCTTGTCGCGCGGCCCGGTGAACGGCACCGCTTCAGCGGCGCCGCCGCGGCCCGCCGATTGGTACGCGGCGCACACGATGTCGAGGATCAATCGTCCGAACGCGACGTCCATGAAGGGCGTGTGGCCGTCTGCGATGTCGGCCACGAAGGCCCGCAACTGGCCGTAGTAGCCGAGCTCCTCGATGAACGGAATCGACAGCGCGCTGGTCGGTAGCTCGACCGGATCGCCGTTGTGCTCCAGCGTGGGCCGCGGCCAGAAGTCGGCGCGCAACACGGCTGACGTGCTGCTGAGCTGGATGTCCCAGGTCTGGTTCGGCCCGTTCTGCCAACTGGAGACGACGCGGCCGACCAGGCCACTGCGAAAGCGCAAGGCAACGTCGGCGTACTCGTCGCTGTTGTGACCCTCGCCGCCGCGTAGTTCGGCGGTGACCGAAACGACCGGACCCGCGCCGGCTGCTGCCGCAGCGAGAACGGCCAGCGCCAGCGGGTGGACGCCGAGATCGAACAAGGCCCCGCCGCCCCATTCGTCGCTGGTGAACGCGCCCCACGTCGGGAGAGCCTGCATCGTGCGGATCTCCAGATGGGTGAGCTGCCCGATGTCGGCGGCCATCCGCAGCAGGCGCGTCACGACTGGCGCGTAGGCGAGGTTCTCGGCATAGAGGACACGCTGACCGTGTGCTGCAGCCGCTGCGACGAGCGCGTCAGCGTCGGCCAGCGTGGTGCACAGTGGCTTCTCGACCACCACCGCAACGCCAGCGTCCAGCAACCGCAATGTGTCCGCGGCGTGCAGTTGCGGGGGAGTGGAAACGACCACGATGTCGGCTGCGCCGGGCAGGTCGTCGTAGGAGACGGCGGTGGTGCTCAACCGTTTGGCTTGCGCGGCCGCGCGTTCAGTCGTTCGCGATGCAACGGCCGTCACCGGCAGCTGCAGAAAGTGAGCGGCAGCGCCGTGCGCGCCGGAGATCATGCCCGCACCCCACAGCGCAATGCTCGGAGAATCTGCCATCAGCGCGACACCGTCATTTGCCGGCGAGCGTGGCGACGACGGGAGCGAAGGATTCGACGTCTTCGGCACCGACGATCATGTAGCTGAAACCCCAACGCTCGCGCCGAACGATGAGATCCTCGATCAGCTGCTCTGGGTTCCCGATGAGTGCGAAGGGTGAGTCGGTCATGAACTCGCGCGGGACGTGGAGCATCCCTGACAATCCGTCGATCTTGGCGTCGCGCTCTTCGGTGACCTGCACCATGAAGACGCGCACATTCATCTCGATCTGGTCGAACCGATCGCCGGCTGCCGCCTTCACGATCGCGACCTTCTCGTCGACTGCCTCGGCGCGCATCGTCATGATCGCGTCGCTGTCGACCACGCCGTGCGCCATCGTGCCGTTGATGCCGACGATGTCGGCCTCACGCCCGGCGATGCTGAGGACGCGCTTGCCGCCACCGCCGATGAGGATCGGCGGGCACGGTCCCTGCACCGGCTTGGGCAGACCGTTGTAGTCGGTGATCGTGTAGTGATCGCCGCTGTAGGAGAACTGATCCGGACCCATCGCTCCCTTGATGATGGCGATTCCTTCCACGAACCGGTCGATGCGCACCTTGGCCGAGTCGTACGGCATGCCCGCCTGCTCGTAGTCGGTGATCATCCATCCGGCGCCGATGCCGATCTCCAGCCGACCGTCGGAGAGGAGATCCATCGTCGCCAGCTCCTTGGCGAGGACGACGGGGTGCTTGTAATCGTTGTCCCACACGAGCGCGCCGATGCGCAGCGATGTCGTTGCGTCGGCGATTGTCATCAGGGCAGGCACCGGCGCGAGTTGATCGCCGAAGTGATCCGGCATCGTCAACACGTCGTATCCGTTCGCTTCGCAGCGCTTTGCGAGATCGACCCATTCGGCTCGACTTGCCGCGGTGGATGCTTGGACGCCGAATCGGAACGGCCGCAGAGTTGTCATGGTTTGGCACCCTACCCGTCGCCCATTTGCACGTCCCGATCGACCCTGCCGCTGTGTGCGCCAGTCAGCGAACTAACGTCGTCTGTGCTGTGCGTCGCCTGTCGTGGATCCTCCGTCTTGCCGGACTCGTGCTGGCAGGGGCTCTCTTTCTGACGGGCGTGACGGTGGCGATCGCACCTCGACTGTGGGGCGCGGCCAACTCGCACACGCAGGTGCCGATCACGCTCCCGCCCTTCGAACCGCTGGCGCAGCGCAGCTACGTGTACGACGACGCCGGCAATCAAATCGCGATCTTTCAGCAGGAGAACGTGCAGCCGTTCAAGCTGGCCCAGGTTCCACCTGTGGTCGTCAAGGCGGTTCTTGCGGTCGAGGACAAGGAGTTCTACGTCCACGACGGCGTGAACGTGCGCAGCCTCATCCGTGCCACGTTGTCGAACTTCTCGTCCGGAGCCAATCGTCAGGGCGCGTCGACGATCACGCAGCAGGTGGTCAAGAACGAGTACCTCGCCGGGCTGCCTCGCGACGGTCGATACAAGTTGCTGCAGGTGCACTACGCGCTGATGATCGAAAAGGTGCTGACGAAGGACGAGATCCTCGAGCGTTACCTCAACACGATCTTCTTCGGCAACAACGCCTACGGACTCGCCGCCGCCGCCGAGACGTACTTCGGGGAGAAGGTCGAGGATCTGACGCTGGTGCAGGGTGCGTTCCTGGCCGGGCTGATCCGCTCGCCCTCGGGGTACGACCCGTTCAATCATCCCGAGCAGGCCCGCGGCCGATTCGAGCAAGTTCTCTCGCGGTTGGTCGACGAGAAGTTGATCACCCAGCCGGAGAAGGACGACTACCTCAAGACGTGGCCGATTCCCGAGGTGGCCCACATCCTGCCCGGCCGCTCGATCGTCCCGACCTACTACACGCAGGCGTTGCAGGACTACCTGATCAACCAGAGTGACATCCTCGGCTCCGACGAGCAGGAGATCCGCGCCACGTTGCTGCGCGGCGGCCTGCAGATCCACACGACGCTCGATCCCACGCTGCAGGCCAAGGCCGAATTCTCGCGTGGCGCCCTGCCGAACACGTCCGAGGGTTTCGACGCTGCGATCGTGTCGCTGGAGACATCGACCGGCGCGATCCGGGTGATGGTCGGCGGGAAGGGCTTCAAACGCAATGTCAGCGAGATCAACATGGCGCTGGTGCCGCGCCAGACCGGATCGAGCATCAAGATCTTCGTGCTGGCCGCGGCGTTGGAGGCTGGGGTGCAGCCGTCCGATCTGATCGATGGGGTCCTGCCATGCACGCTGCCCAACCCCGATGATCAGAAGAACCCCTTTGCCATCACGAGTGGCGAGAGCCACGCAGTTGCCGACCTGGCGACGATGACGGCGCTGTCGATCAACTGCGCGTACAGCCGGCTGGCTCAGATCGTCGGCCTCCACCGCGTGGTCAACACCGTGTATCAGATGGCTCACTCGAACTACCTCTACACGGGCCAGACCAAGGCCGAGCGAGGCGGTGTCGCTCCCGTTCGTCCGTACGCCAGCTTCGCGACGGGTGCAAACGAGATGAGCCCGATGGACATGGCAGCGGGAGCGCAGACCATCGCCAACAACGGCCTGCACCACGATCCGTACTACGTCGAATACATCGACCGTGGAGATGGCACCCGTATCTACACCCACGAAGACGCCGGAACGCAGGTCCTCGACCGGCAGGTCGCGCTCACCGAGATCAGTGTTCTCAAGGGCGTGATCGCAAGCGGTACCGGTCGCCACTATCCGCTCGCCAACAAGCGACCCGCTGCGGGCAAGACCGGAACCCAGGAGGACAACACCAACGCCTGGTTCGTGGGCATGACACCACAGCTGACGACATCGGTGTGGGTCGGTAACCCGAACGGTTACATCCGGATGAACAGGATCCCCGAGTTCGTCAAGGACGGCGTTCCCAAGGTGCAGGGTGGCACGTATCCTGACAAGATCTGGAAGGCCTACATGGACGCTGCGCTCGATGGCCAGGCGGCGCTCGACTGGGACGCGCCGCCCGCACCCGCACGACTGGCAGCGAGGTTGTACCTGCCCGGCAACGAGTGCCTGGCCAAGTTGGTCAGCGGGACCGTCGTCGATCCCAACGCACCGTCGACTTCAGCGGCCAAGACCACCGTGCCGCCAACGACCCAACCTCCACCACCTGACACAGCACCTGACGGCGGCGGTGGTGCTCCACCCGGATCCGACACCGGCACCACGGCACCTCCGACGACTCCGCCCGCGGTTCTGCGTCCCGTCGACCCGGGGACAACGATTGCGCCCGACGTCCTCGACCCTCACGTGCCGGTGCCGAGCGTCGCTCTCAAAGGCGGAGTCGTGGTGTACAACTGTGTGAGTGGGATACCCGGTGCAACGATCAGCGGCAAGACGATTCCGACCACGACGACCACTGGTCCGTAGATGACTCCCGACGCGCTACTCGCGATGCAGCTCACCGACACGGCGATCGATCAGCTGCGATTCCGTATGCCTCGGTTGCCCGAAGTCGTCGCCGCCGCAGCAGCTGCGGGCGAAGTGACGAATTGGGAACAGCGTCGCAGGGAGATCCAGGCCCAGATCGCCGGGTTCGAGGCTGCGATCAACGAGTCGGAGAAGGCCAATCACACGATCGGCACCCATCGATCGAGGCTCGAACAGCAGTTGAAGACGGTGATCGCACCACGCGAAGCCGAGGCGCTGATGCACGAGATCGCGACGCTCAACGCCCAGCGTTCCGCGCTGGACGACGACGAACTGGTCGCGATGGAGGGCATGTCCGAAGCCGAGGCCGCGTTGGCCGAACACGATGCTCGGGAGGAGATGTTGCGCGAGGGTGCAGCGGCCGCTGAGCAGAACGCGGCGGTAGCGCGGGCCGCCAGCGAAGCCGAACTCGCTGAGCTCGTGATCGCCCGTGACGCGATGCGGATCGCCGCCGATGCCGACACCCTGGCTCGGTACGACACGATGCGCGGCCAGCACAACGGCGTGGCCGTCGCCAAGCTCAACGGCTTGCGATGCGAGGGATGTCATCTCGACCTCTCCCGAGGCGAGGTCGACGACATCAAGCGCCTGCCGGCCGAGGATCTCCCGGAGTGTCCGAACTGCGGGCGACTGCTGGTCCGCTGACACCGTGCTGCTCTGGTTCTTCGGCACGGCGATCGTCTCGGTGTGGTTCGTCTTTCGTGACCCGGGTTTCGATTACCGACTGCTGTGCGTCGGAGCGATCCTTCCTGACGTCATCGATGTCTGGTTCGGGGGAGCGCGTGCGTTTCACAGCGTCACGGTCAGCATCGCAGTGCTGCTGGGCGTCGTCATCGCCAGTGCCGGCCGGAAGCGATGGCGCAAGCGTGCCCTCGCGATCCCGATCGGGATGATGTTGCACCTCGTCTTCGACGGCGCGTTCTCGAACGCCCGCTTGTTCTGGTGGCCGATCGGCGGCGTGCACTTCCATCACCTGCCACTGCCCAGTGTTTCCCGCGGCTGGATCGATCTCCCGCTCGAGCTGATCGGCGCGGTGCTGCTGACGTGGGTGTGGCGGACGTTCGGCCTGCGATCACCCGCCCGTCGCACGGCGTTCCTACGAACCGGCCGACTGGATGCCGTTGATCGCTGACCGGTCGGCGTGTGCTTCACTGGTCGCGTGCTGATCCTGGTCCGTCACGGTCGAACAGCGGCCAACGCAGCCGGGCTGCTGCAGGGCCGACTCGACAATCCGCTCGACGACGTCGGACAGGCGCAGGCCACTGCCGTTGCGGCGGCGCTCGGATCCGTCGAGCGCGTCATCTGCAGCTCACTGCTGCGCGCACGGCAGACGGCGGCGGCGTTCGGCGCCCCGATCACGATCGACGACCGCTGGATCGAACTCGACTACGGCGTGTTCGACGGCTGCAAATTGTCCGAGGTGCCGGCTGATGCGTGGTCGGCGTGGCGCAGCGATCCGGCGTACGCCCCCGCAGGCGGGGAGTCGATGGGTGATCTCGACATTCGAGTGCGTGCCGCATGCGTCGACGCTCTCGAGCTGGCTCGAAGCGACAACGTCGTTGTCGTCAGTCATGTCACGCCGATCAAGGCTGCGATGGCCTGGTCGCTCGGAGGCGACATCTCGCTCAGCTGGCGGTGCTACCTCGACCAAGCGGCCGTGTGCCGGATCGGTGTCGGGCCGGCAGGCCATCCGGTCTTGCGTAGCTTCAACGAGGTCCTGCATTCCCGGGCAGAGGGCCGCCGCACGTCGTTGGACAGCGGCCCTGTACCCGGCGGTGCGATCACTGCGGGCTGATGGCCCGCAAGCGCTCCCAACGCATGCTGTTCAGCGCCGAGCGGAGTGACTCCGGCCGATGCAGGGATGCCCGACCGACGGCCTGACGAACGGCATCGATGGAGGCGTGGAACTGCTCGCCGATGCGCTCGACGGGCCAGCCCGCCTGGTGAAGGCGGAGCATGGCGGCGTCGTTGTCCGTGACGCTGTAGCGGCTGGTCTGGTTCGCAAATGCTGTCTGCATGTCGACAAAGAGTTCGCGTCGCAGGGTTCCTTGCAAAAAGTTCGGAGATTTCTGGCGTCGGCCCCGACGGCGTGATCAGCGACGATCGAGTGCCCGCTCAACAGCCGCCACGACCTCGTCGTGAGTCGCCTGGAAGTAGCCGGCAATGCGGTCGAACGGCCACCCCAGATGACTGAGGCCGAGCATCACAGCGTCGTAGTCGACCGACGCGTTGTACGGCGTGATTGCGTACTCGCGCTGCCGGTAGTCCTCTGCCACAAGGGCACTGATCGAGAATCCGAGCGCGTTCGAGTGCGTGTTCTCGCCCAACGTAGACAGCACATCCGGTGCGATCGGGTCCCTCGTTCGCATGCCAAATTCTCGGCACCCCTCGTGCGAACCTTGAGAAACTCTTGTCGAAGATTCTCGATCAAGCCTCTTGAATGGCGCGGTTGAGCTTGGCCAGGACAGTGCCCAGCGTGTTCGCGGTCTCGAGATGATGCATCATCGGCCGATCGAGTTCGACGAGATACTTGCTCTTCCGGCCAACACGAACGCGGTGAACGAAGTTGTCCTCGGTGAGGTCGACGATGATGTTCAGCACCGAGCGAGACGACAACCCGGTGAGGCGGGCGATGTCTGCCGTGCTGCTCTCGGGGTGCTCGACGATGCAGAAGAGCACGAGGCCATGGTGGCTGAGAAAGTTCCAGTTTCGGGCGCTGTCCACAGTGATCCGCTTCTTGGATTTCGGATGCATGAGATTCGATCCGCAGCACCGCAGAGTATCGCATTGAGCGTGCGACTTCAGACGTTGGCGTCACTCGTGCGACGTTTTACCCCTTTTCCAGGTTCGGCTCGTCGGCTATGGTTCGTCACCTGCACGACCACCCGCCCGGTTGTGTGGAATGGGGCTCGAGCGGTCGTTCCGCCAACTGATCGCTCGCCCCGGCACCGCAGGTCCAGACCCCGCCTGATGTGCACCTCGTCGCGACACTGTCGTGCGGCGCACCGAGACCGGTCACAGGTTTGGTGACGGTGAGTCGACCTGTAAGCGGGATTCTGTCCGCCGCTTTCGCGGCGTGGTGACCATCCATCTGTGCGGCCTACCCGAGGGGTGCCTCGCGAACGAGGCAGACGAGCAACCCATCCCCTCTGCTCGGCCTTGCTCCGGATGGGGTTTGCCAAGCCGTGCCAGTCGCCTGACACGCTGGTGCGCTCTTACCGCACCGTTGCACCCTTACCTGTTGCCGGTTGCCCGGCCCATCGGCGGTCTCTCTCTGTTGCACTGTCCGTGAGGTCGCCCCCACCTGGCTCGCGCCAGCATCCTGCTCTGTGGAGTCCCGACTTTCCTCGATGCCACCATGCCCGAGAGCACCTGACACCGCGGTCACCCGGCCGACTCACCGTCGGCGACGAGTGTATGCCATGGATCCGGAACGAGAGCCCGGTCAGGTCGCCGAGCAGGTCTGCCCGGCGTAAATGAACGAGTTGAGGCTCGGCGTCTCCATGTTGATGCTGAACTGGGCACCCGAGCTGGGAATGCCGACCGGCTGCTGTACCGCCGACAGGATGCCGAACTGGCTTGGGATCGCGTAGTACTCGGTGGGGTTCGCGATCGTGGGCACGGTGGTGGTCGTTGCGCCACCACTGCTCTGGGCGATGTTCTGCGTCGTCGTTGTCGCCGCAGCGGCAGTCGTTGTCGTCGCTTCGATGTTGGCCGTCTGCACGTTGCCGGGGCTGAGCAGGTTGTCGGGATTGATGAACAGCGCCAACGCCGCGGCCCGCCGAGCAGACTTGTGGCCCTGCGTCATCACGGCGCCGCGATATTCGGGCTGCGAGAGTTGCGGCACGAGCGACTGATGCGTTGCCGCGGCCAGTGTCTCGATGCCGTGCGACAACGCCATGGCATCGCGGTTCGGGTCATCGGTTGGCGGAACGTCGGTTTCCTCGGCGCCCTGCTTCGGACGACCCGTGAAGCGGGCTTTGATCGGCCCCAGGATCACGCGATCGAACCGGGGGTTGGCACACGTCCATTCCTCGCCGCCGGCCTTGGCCGTCCAGGTCTGCAGTTCCTTGATCGCTTCCTGATTGGCCGTGATGTAGGCATCGATGATCGCCGACTGATCGGCCGTCAACTTGCCCAGCTGCTTGCTCAGCTTGTGAGCATCGATGAAGCTGTAGTGCATCGAGACCGCGGTCCGGAAGATCACGGCGTCGGAGACGACCGCCTCGGGCAGCGTCGATGGCGTCGGAGCATCGCCGATGCGAGCGGGCTTCTTGTCGGCGACTTCGTTGGCGCAGGCGGCGACGAGTGCGCCCAGGGCGACAGTGAGGCCGCCGACGCGCAGGATGCCGCGACGGCTGATCTGCGAGTCGATGAACGCAGGATCGGTGGTGGAAGGTTCGATCATCACAGTCACTTCACTGGGTAGTCGGACGAGGTGTAGGCATCGGCCTTGTCGGAAAGTTGGTCAGCAAGTGTCTTGGCCCCGGCCAGCGTGTTCATCACCACTGCGTGGCGACCTTCGACGACGAGGATCGATGCGATCAGTGCTGCTGCATCGGTGCCTTGCAACTTGCTGACGATGTCGAGGTGGGTTGCGACCAACGCATTCTCGAGCGCACCCGCCGCCGCGGACACGGTGTCGGCGGAGCCGGCGAAGTCGCCTTGCAAGGCCTTGAAGAGCGCTGCGTTCTGCTTGTTCGGAGCGAGACGGCCGATGAGCGCGGACAGCGCCTGCTCGTACGCTTCGTGCGATTCGCCGATGGTCTTGATCGAGGCGGCCAGATCGCCGCTGTAGACCTTGTTCGTGATGGCCAAGGCGTAGAGGTCGCGGGCGGCGATCTCGGCGGTCTGCACGAACGTCAGCAACTCGAGATCGGCGTCGGTCGGGCGCTGCGGGGGAGCCGTCGTGGTGGTGGCCGCGACGGTCGTGGTCGTTGCGCCAGAGCCGGCGGTCGTGCCGGCCGTCGTGTCGGCGGTGGCAGTGCCCGCCGCCGCGCCGGCGCGATCGCCGAGCCACGGCAACAGCGACAGGGCCGCGCCGGACAGGCCGGCGGCGAGGATCCGCCGACGCAAGGCGCTGTCCATGCCTGTCTGTTCAGCGGCTTGAGTGTGTGCCGCTTCCTGTGTGTCCACGAAGACTGGGTCCTTTCGAGATGTTCACCCATAGCCTTCCCGGCCAGGGGTCTGCGCTCCAACTTTAGAAGTCGAGAGCCGACAGGTCGGGTATCCAACGCGATGCACGTTCGATGGCCTGCCGCCAACGATCACGGTCGAGCGAACCGGTCGGTTCGACAATGATCGCAGGCGACCAAGAGTCTGCCACTTCGTCGAGGTGAGTCCACGTACCAACGGCGAGCCCGGCCAAGTATCCGGCGCCGAGCGTCGTCGCCTCGGTGACGGGGGAGACCTCGACCGGTTTGCCCGTCGCATTGGCGAGTGCCTGCACGAACGTGGGGTTCTCGCTCATCCCGCCGTCGATGCGCAGCACAGGGATCGTGAGCCCTGTGTCGGCCTCGGCCGCGTCGACCAGATCAGCGCCACGCTGGGCGACACCTTCGAGGACAGCGCGCGTGATGTGTGCCCGTCCAGTGCCGCGGGTGATGCCCAGCAACGTGCCGCGCGCGCCATAGTCCCACTTGGGTGTGCCGAGCCCGAGCAGGGCCGGCACGTAGACGACGCCATCGGCGGTGTCGCACTGGGATGCGACGTCGTGGCTGGCGGCTGCCGTCGGGATGATGCCGAGGTCGTCACGCAACCATTCGACATTGGTGCCGGCCGACAGCATGATCGCTTCGACTCCCCAGTTGGCCTCGCCATTGCGGGTCCAGGCGACGATGGGGAAGGTGCCTTGCGCGCTGCGATGATGATCGGTCGGTGCCATCGGTCCGGTGCACAGGTCGAGCATTCCGCCCGTACCGAACGTGATCTTGGCCAGACCGGGTCGGACGCACCCCTGGCCGACCAGTGACGCCTGCTGATCGCCCGCGAGTCCGGCGATCAGCGGCGCGCCCGGCAGCGCAGACGCGATGCCGAGTTCGCCGCTGGAGTCGACGATGGTGGGCAGCATGCGCATCGGTACGCCCAACGCCTCACACGCATGCCGTGACCAGGCGCGGGCGGACATGTCGTACAGGCCCGTGACGGCGGCGTTGGTGTGGTCGGTCACGTGCAGCGTCCCGCCGGACACGATCCAGGTGACCCACGTGTCGACCGTACCGAACAGCAGATCACGAGATCGCTCGGGATCGAAGGTGTTCAGCAACCACGCGACCTTCGTCGCGGATTGGTTCGGGGCCAGCGCGAGACCATGATCTGCTTTGGCCATGATGCATTCGAAGACGGTGCGCAGGTCCTGCCAGCCGAGTGCAGGGCCGACAGGTTCGCCGGTGGCGCGATCCCACACGATGGTGGACGCTCGTTGGGCGGTGATGCCGACGGCGTCGATGTGGTCGCCGTTGGCGGCCAGGGTCGCGTTGGTCACGTCGAGCACCGAACGGCCCATCGCCACCGCGTCGAATTCGATCAAGCCGGGCGACGGACTGGTCGGCGCGAACGCCGCATAGGTGACGTGCTGCACAGCGGCGTCGGGTGTGACGACGGCCGATCGCAAGCCGCTGGTGCCAACGTCGATGACGAGAATGCTCATCGCTTCGGCTCGAATCCGCGCTTCTGCAAGTTCATCCCCATCAAGCCCCCGATCAATCCGACACCCGACACCAGCGTGAGGGTGAACACGATGCTGAACCAGCGCACATCTTCGCCGCGGACCAGGCGGATGATCGCGAAGACGCCCTGGACCACGACGAACGTGCCGGTCGATGCGACCAGTGCGTGTGACAGCGGCGCCCGCACGGTCTGGCGCCACGCGGCGACGCCGGCCCCGAGGAAGAAACCGGTCAGCGCGGCGAAGAACAGCAGCGGGCCCCATCCGCTGCCATTCTTGTCGTGCTTGTCGCGGATCAATGCGGCGACGACGACGAATGGCGCGGCGAACATGAGGCTCGTCAGCGCCCCCGACTTCAGCGCATCGGCGTCCCAACGCTCGCTCATGGCCATGCCACGGTGCCGAACGGCGACGGCAAGCCCATCTTGCCCGGGTTGAGGATGCCCTTCGGATCGAGTGCCTGTTTCATCGCGCTCAGGATGCCATGCCCGGTGCCGAGTGCCTCGGCGACGAAACGCGCCCGGTTCAGGCCCACCCCGTGATGATGGGAGAGGTTGCCGCCGTTGGCGAGCACGGCGCGCTGGCCGGCATCCCACAATGCGACGTAGGTCGACTCGACCTGATCGGGCGGGGGATTGGCTGCGAACGTGAAGTAGAGACACGCACCATCGAGGTAGCTGTGGCTCAGGTGACACGTCGCTGAGCGGGCGTGAGGAACCGCCAGCATGGCCGCGCTGACCTTGGTGAAGATCGTCGGCAATGCAGCCCACGGCGCCGCGATCTCCATCGTGTCGACGACGAAACCCTTGCGCGTCAAGGACTGCAGAGCGGACGTGTCATTGCGGTGCTTCATCCAGGCCTCGACCAGGCTGTCGCCGAGCAGCCGGGTGCCGAGGTCCTTGTTCACGTCGGCGACGACCGTCATCACGGCGTCGACGAGTGTCTTGTCGCCCTCGTCGAGGACCAGCATGACGCAATAGCTGCCGTCGCCTCCCTGCCCGCGTTTGGTCTCGGCGGCGTCGTAGAGACGCAGGACGGCCGGGGTCGCGCCGCGACGGATGATCTGGCGGCACGCCTCCAGACCCGCTTCGAACGTCTCGAACCGGTACGCGGCGCGGCGCTCGGTCGGAGGCAGCGGATGGGCGCGCAGCCAGATGTTGGTGATGACGCCGAGCATGCCTTCGGATCCGATGAACAACTGGTTCAGGTCGGGTCCCACCGCGGCGGCCGGACTGCCGCCCGTGCGGACAACGGTGCCGTCGGCGAGCACGACCTCGAGTCCGACCACCATGTCCTCGATCTTGCCGTAGCGCGTGCTGTACTGGCCCGCACCACGGCACGCCACCCAGCCGCCCACCGTGGAGATGTCGAAGCTCTGTGGGTAGTGACCAACGGTCATGCCGTGCTCACGGAGACGTGATTCGAGGTCGGGCCCGAAGACACCCGGCTGGACCTCGACGATGCCGGAGACCACGTCGACCGCACCGATTCGGTTCAGGCCGGTCATGTCGAGCACGACACCGCCGAAGACCGGCACGCTGGCGCCGCACACGCCGGACCGCCCACCGGCCACCGTGAGCGGGACTCCGAAGGAGTTGCAATGGGCGACGACCATCCCGACCTCGCGCACGAGGGTGGGCCGGACAACGACGCCGGCTCGGCGTGGCACCTCGCCACCGAGAGCCCAGTGCATCGTCAATGGCCACCAATCGCGGCTGGCGTCGGCCGTGGGCCGAGGCTTCATTTCGATGGGTGCAAGGCTGCGCAGGATCTCGACGAATTGCTCGGTGAGCTCGACTGGCCGCCCGGGGAGATGATCCTTGGTTCCTGTCAACTCGATCGGCGGGGTCGGTTTCGTCATGCGAGATCAGCCACCGGTGTTGCCGCGCTGACAGTGCCAGCCAGTCGTTCGGCCTCGCAGCTGGCCGTGTAGGAATCGACTTCCGCTCGGATCTTTGCGTCGTCCCAGCCCAACTCGGCGCCGATCAGCGCGGCGATGTCGGCGGCCGCACGGACGGATGCGTCTCGGTCGAAGAGCCGAGCGCGTGTGCGTCGCGACATCACATCGTCGAGGGAGCGAGCCATTTCGTGGCGCACCGCGTAGACGGCTTCCGCTCGGATGTATGGCAGGCCATCGGCCATCGGCCGATCGAGGGTGGCGTCATCGGCGATGAGTGTGCGGACCTCGTCCGCCCCGGTGCCGAACCTGCTCGCGAGATGGAGGTCCGGCGAACCCGCCTCTGGCTCGCGATAGCCATCGGCACCCAGCAGCGGCAGGTGCTTCGTGCGGCACCGATCTCGCCGGCCGAGCCGCTGGACCACGACATCGACCGTGTCCTCGGCCATCTCCCGGTATGTCGTCAGCTTGCCGCCGGTGACGCTGATCATCCCGGCATCGTTGACGGTGACGCTGTGGCGCCGAGAGAGATCGGCGGTGCGCGCTGATCCGCCCTTCTTCACGAGTGGACGCAGACCGGCCCACACGCCGGTGACGTCGGCGGCCGTGACGCCGGTGGTGATCGACGCGTTGAGCGCGCGCAACACGTAGTCGATGTCGTCCTTCGTGCACGGTGGATCATCGAGATCCCCGGCGTAGTCGGTGTCGGTGGTGCCGATGTACGTGTGCATGTACGTGCCGTCGGGGAGCGGTCCCCACGGGACGACGAACAGGCTGCGCTTGTCCTTCGGCACTGGGATCACGACGGCGATGTCGTTACGGACCAACCTCCACGGGACGGTGAGGTGGACACCCTTCGCCGGGCGGAGCGAATCGGGGTGCTCGGCTTCAGCCAGCGATCGGACATCGTCGGCCCACACGCCGGACGCGTTGACGATTGTGGCCGCCCGGATCGCGATCGATTCGCCATCAGTCTCGACGATGACACCCGTGGCCATCCCGTTCGCGTCCCTGGTGATCTCGGTGACCCGGCATCCGTTGGCGACTGCAGCCCCGTGCGCTGCCGCGGTGCGCGCGACGGTGAGACAGAGCCGTGCATCGTCGGCCGTCGCGTCGTAGTAGAGGTAGGCCGACGCCAGTCGCTGCTCGGGCATCGTCGGGAGATGGGTGAACGCGGCGGCCTTCTTGAGCCGCTTGTGCAGCTTGCCGATGCGCCATCCACCGGTGAGGTCGTACATCCACATCGACGTGCCGAGCACCCGCGCGATCTTGCGCGAGACGACACCGTCGCGGGTCAAGATCGGGATCATGAACGGCAGCACGCGCACCAGGTGCGGAGCGTTCTTGCGCAGCCGCTGACGCTCGTGAAGTGCTTCGTAGACGAGTCGGACCTCGCCCTGCTGGAGGTAGCGCAAGCCGCCGTGGACGAGCTTCGAACTCTTCGACGAGGTGCCGGAGGCGAAGTCGTCGCGCTCGACCAGCGCTGTCCGTAGCCCACGGCTGGCCGCGTCGAGCGCCACACCGACACCGGTGATACCGCCACCGATGACGACCACGTCGAACGGCTCGTCGGCCAGTCGGCGCAACATCTGGGAGCGTTCGAACGGTGCGGCGGGTCGGAGTCGGCTCATCGGCGGCGAGCCTAGTGCTGCCCTCTGTCGGCAAGCCACGGAGACTCGGACCTGGCAGGGACAGCTAACGTGCAGGTCGCCCCCTGTATGACGATCACGTACGACCCTCGCAACGCGCAGTATCTCGACGAAGCCGATGTCCGCAACGAACTCAGTCGCGTCGCCGACGTCTGCGTCGAATGTCGGCAGTGCGTGACCTTGTGCTCGGCGTTCCCGACGTTGTTCGACATGATCGAGCAACGCGCTGGTGGCGACGGTGCCCGTGACGCGGGCCGGCTGACCCCGGCTCAGCAGAACCAGGTCGTCGAGGAATGCCATCAGTGCAAGCTCTGCATCCTCGGCTGCCCATACAGGCCCGGCACGAGCGAGGTCGCGATCGATTTCCCACGGTTGATGCTGCGCGCCAAGGCGATGTTGCACGAAACCGGGCAGGAGTCCGTGCGCCGCCGGTCGACGACGCAATTGATCGCTCGATCAGATCTGTCCGGCACGATCGGGAGTGCGACTGCTCCGATGGCGAACCGAATCGTCGGGGCCGCGCCGGGCACACTGGTGCGCAAAGTCGTGCAGGCCGCCACCGGAGTCTCGAGCGTGCGTCTGCTGCCGACGTTCTCCCGGCAGCGGTTCTCGACCTGGTTCAAACGCCGTCCAACGGTCCGCATCGGCAAGCGGCAGGGGAGCGTCGCCCTCTTCCCGACCTGCCTCGTCGAGTACCAGCAGCCGTCGATCGGCCATGATCTGGTCAAGGTGTATGAGCGCAATGGCATCGAGGTTTCTGTAGCTGAAGTCGGCTGTTGCGGTGCGCCGTGGTTGCACGGCGGGGATCAGGATCAATTCACCAAGGTCGCGGCACGCAACGTCGCCCTGCTCGCCAGCGAGATTCGCCGCGGACACGACATCGTCGTTCCGCAGCCGACCTGTGGTTACATCATCAAGAACGACTATCCCGATTTCGTGCCTGGGACCGATTCCGCCATGGTCTCCGAGCACACCTTTGACGCTGCCGAGTACCTCATGAAGCTCCATCGCAGCGATGGGACCAGCCTCGACATGGACTTCAGTGGCGACGTGCCCGAGTCTGTGACCTATCACGCGCCCTGCCACCTCCGGGCGCAGGAGATCGGCCTGCGCAGCCGCGATCTGATGAAGCTGACGGGCACGACGATCCGACTCGTCCAGCAGTGTGCAGGAGTCGATGGGTCGTGGGGGATGCGGGCCGAACACGCCGACGAATCCATCGCCATCGGGAGGCGGCTCGCCGACGTTGTTGCCGCGACGGATGGCGAGGTCATCGCCGGTGATTGCCATCTCGCCAACGTCGTGATCACCGAGCAAATGGGAACCGTTGCCATCCATCCGATTCAGATGATTGCGCGGGCATATGGGTTTGCCGAAGAACACGTTTCCGGCTGACGCACAGATTCACAAATTTTCGATTTACCCCTGGAAATCGATTTCCTGACCACCTAAGTTACGAGTTGTCGTCGCAGGGGGGTCTGTGGCTGCACCGTGTATGTGGAACACCAACTCAACGAAGACGCAGAAGGACTGGGGCGATTGTGTCACCCAAAGCAATTGTGTGGCGGGAGCTCGGAGCCTGTCGGGGGCTCGATCCCGCGATGTTCTATCCGGACGACGAGGACGAAGCGTTGCCCGCCAAATCAGTTTGCCAACAGTGCGACGTCCGTATCGCATGTCTCGAGCACGCGCTGGCCTCTCGCGAGAAGCAGGGGGTCTGGGGCGGTGCGACGGAACGTGAGCGACGGCGCATCATTCGCCAGCGACGTCGAACCGCATAACACCTGCTCGGCAGACCAGCACAGCGCCTAGTCTGGCGCTGTGTCTCATTTCGACGAACTCGGTGGTTGGCCCGCGCTCTTGACTCAACTGCTCGATCGCCAGGATCTGTCGGCTGCTGCGGCCAAGGAGGCGATGGCGACGATCCTCAGCGGCGACGCCACGCCGGCGCAGTTGATTGCGTTCGTGGTCGCGCTGCGGGCCAAGGGCGAGAGCGAAGCGGAATTGACCGGCCTGCTCGATGCGGTGCTCGGTGCCGCCACGTTGGTGCCACTGGGAGACGACTTACGCGATCGGGCGATCGACATCGTCGGTACCGGTGGTGATCGCAGCCACTCGATCAATGTCTCGACGATGGCCGCGATCGTGGTCGCCGGCGCGGGGGTGCCCGTGTGCAAGCACGGCGGCCGGGCGGCGTCGTCGGAGTGCGGCACGGCTGACGTGCTCGACGAGCTCGGCGTGGCGATCGAACTGACCCCCGACGGCGTCCTGCGTTGCGTCCGTGAAGCCGGCATGGGGTTCTGCTTCGCGCCGACCTTCCACCCTGCATTTCGCTATGCAGCGCCATCTCGGCGCGAGGTCGGCATTCCCACCGTCTTCAACCTGCTGGGCCCGATGGCCAACCCGGGCCGCGTCCGTCGCCAGGTCATCGGTGTCGCCAACCCGACGTTCGCCGAACGAATGCTGACGACACTGCGCAACCACGGCACGACCCGCGCCTGGATCGTTCACGGCAATGGTCTCGACGAGCTCACGACAGTCGGCTCCTCCACCGTGCTCGCGCTCGAGAACGGCGAGGTGAGCACGTTCACCGTCGATCCCGTCGCGCTCGGGCTGGCCCCGGCAACGATGGATCAACTCGTGGGCGGCAATCGCCAGCGCAACGCCGCTGTCGTGCGTGGCGTGATGGCCGGCGAGACCGGACCGCACCGCGACATCGTCGTGCTCAACGCCGGCGCCGGCTTGGTCGTGGCCGGCGTCGCCGATGACCTCGCGCATGGCATCGAGTTGGCGCGGCAGTCGATCGACAGCGGTCGGGCAGCGGCCTCGTTGGCCGGTCTCGTCGCCACTTCGCAGAGTGCGACGCTCGCCAGCACATGATCAGCCGCGTGCCGGCCACGTCGGCGAACATGGGTCCCGGGTTCGACACGCTCGGTGTGGCGCTCACGCTGTGGGCCGAGGTCGGTCTGATCGAACCAGACGGATCGATCCCTGACGGTGCGCATGCGGCGGACGAGCACCACCTCGCGACGGTCGCGTTCGCCCGTGCCGGCGGCGCGGGAGACCTGTGGGTGCGGTCGCCGATTCCGATGGCGCGTGGTTTGGGCTACAGCGCCGCCGTACGCGTCGGCGGTCTGCTGCTGGCGTGCGCTCAACGAGATGGCGATCCCCACGAGGCGGTCGGACGATATGCCGTCGAGATCCTCGACATTGCTGCTGACCTGGAAGGACACGCAGACAACGCGGCACCGGCGCTGCTCGGCGGCGTGTGTGTGACGACCGGTGAGCGGTCGTTGCGAGTGCCGTTGCAGCTCGATCCGGCGATCGTGGTGTGGGTGCCGTCGTTCACGACCAGCACCGATCAGAGCCGCGGCAAGCTGGCGACGACGATCTCGCTGGCCGATGCGGTGTTCAACCTGGGGCGTTCGTCGATGCTCGTCGCCGCGCTGGCATCGGGTGATGTCGATGCGCTCCGGCACGCCACCGAAGACCGAATCCACCAGTCGGTGAGGTTCGCTGCCGCACCTGCAACCCGTGCCGCGCACGAGGCGGCGCTCGACGCCGGCGCGTGGTGCGCGTGGCTGTCCGGGTCGGGGCCGACGGTCGCCGCGATGTGTGCGCCCGAGGCCGCGGAAACGCTGGCGGCGGCCTTGCCTGCTGACGGGCACACGAAGATCCTGCGGATCGATCACGGCGGAGCGTCGATCGAAGCAACCTGACCGTTGCGTCCACGCCGGCGGATGTCGATGACGGCGGGGTCATCAACTCGGGTGACTCGGGTGACTCAGGTGACTCAGGCGGCGCGGCGGTCGGGTCGTTCGGGTCGCAGTGGTTCGAACGTGGCGAGGCGGTGCAGCGGATGTGTCCATTCGCCGGTGCATCGCAGCAGCGAGATCCGGTGGCTGTTGGCCTCGAGGGAGCGGGCGATGCACAACACCTCGTCGACGGCGTCTCGCGACAGGGGTCGTTCGAGATCGCCCGCTGCGGGAGCGGGCAGAGTGAGCGCCATGCCCAGCGTTCCGTCGACCCGCGAATCCATCAACCGTCCGTGATCGAACTCGAACACGATGTCGCCGAATCGCAGATCGAGTTGCTGTGTACGGCGAAGGTTGTCGATCATCCGCTGACGGCGCAGCGCGCCCGACAACGCCTGGGCGCGATCGCGAACGGCCGCCGCTTCCTCGAAACGTTGGCTGCGGGCGAGCTGGAGCATGCGTTCGCGCAGCGGATGGAGCAGCACATCGGGTTCGGCTCCCAACCCACGCAGCACCATCTCGACCGCGGCTGCGTAGCGCTGGGGATCGGATGACCCCGAACACGGGCACTCGGCGACGCCGAGTTGCGCAGCGGTGCATTCTGTCGCGCCAACCGGCGGCACGTGCTTCCGCCCGAGCCGGACGGTGCACCGACGCAGCGGAGCGACCGATTGGATCGCCTCGATCACGAGGTTGGCCATCGTGCGCGATGGCAACGGACCCAGGTGAAACCCAAGTGCCTTGGGGTCCTTCACGATCGACAGCCGAGGCCAGGTTTCGTCGGTGGACAGCCTGACGTAGCAATAGCGGTCCCACGTCGTGCCCTGCTTGTTGTAGCGCGGAGCGAGCTGATGGAGATAGCGCAGTTCGAGCACGCCCGCCGTCAGCGGATCGGGTGTCTCGACGTGGCTGACGCGATGTGCCTCGCGCAACATCGGGCCGATCTTGCGGCGATCGTCGCTCCCGAAGTAGCTGCGAACTCGCTGCCGCAGATTGGTCGCCTTGCCGACATAGAGCACATCGCCGCGGGCATCGCGGAAGAGGTACACGCCCGGCGAGCGGGGCAGGTGGTTGGTGAGCTTGAGCTTCGCGACTTGCGGGTGTCCGCCGATCTTGGGCAGCAGTTGCAGGTCGTCGAGACCCATCACGCCGAACGACGCGGCCCGTTCGATCAGGAGGTGGAGCAGGTCGGCTGTTGCAAGCGCGTCGTCGAGGGCGCGATGGCTCGGCTGATGGTCGAGTCGGAAACGGCTGGCCAGCGTGCCGAGGCGGCAATCGGGCACTTCGTCCCGGACGAGCCGACGAGCGAGACCGAGTGTGTCGATGACGATGTTCGACAACGTCGGTCGATGCGAGCGGATGAGCGCGGCATTGAGGAAGCCCACGTCGAAACGGACGTTGTGGCCCACGATCACCGAGTCACGGCAGAACTCGAGCAGCGTCGGCAGCACCTGATCGATGCGCGGCGCCGTCACCACCATCGAATCGGAGATGCCCGTCAGGATCGTGATCGTCGGGGGGATCGCTCGCCCCGGATTCACGAGCGTCTGGAACGTGCCCTGGCCAACGCCTCCGCGCACCTTGATCGCTCCGATCTCGGTGATCGTGTCGGTGTTCCGGTCGCCACCCGTGGTCTCGAGATCGATCACGCAGAACGTGACGTCGGACAAGGGTGTGCCGAGATCATCGAACGTACGTTGCATCCGCATACCCCACCACGAACACCCGTTCGCTGTCAAGCACCGGCTGCCGTGGCGAGGGGTCGGTACGATCGAGGCATGAGCGCGGCCCCCGACGACGAGCAGGTCGACGCCCTCCCCGCGCCCCGGCTCGATGCGGAGCCGTCCGACATCGCCCAGATCCCCGATGTCGGTCTGCGCTCAGCTCTCGAGTTCGCGGTCAGCCTGGCTGCTGCCGGACAGAAGTTGCGGCCGCCACTCGAGATCCCCGCAGGGCTCAAACCCTTGTTGCGCCTGACTCGTCTCGACCGGGCCGCACTGGTCGCGGCGCGCCGGGCCGTGGCCGCGGATGACACGTTTCGCGATCGGCTGGGTCAGGTCGTGACGAGTGAACTGGTCGACGAACTCGGCGTCGTGTGGTTGCAACGTGGCGACGGCTGGCCGCAACGCGCGCTCGAACTGCAGGCGCAGGCCCGCGATCAGGTGCATGAGAAAGCGGGTGAGGCCGCGCTGCGCAAGGCCGAACGGCGACGAGAAGCGGCCGAGCAGATCGCCGCCAGAGCCCAGGCCGAACTGATCGCGTTGCGCGAGTCGGCCGACCGTGAGCGGCGGACCAGCCTGGCAGCTCGCGACAGGGTGGCGACGCTCGAGGCCCAGATCGAGTCGTTGCGGGCCGAGATGGCCCGGCTCGCCCGTGACCACGCGACCATCAGCCAACGCGTCGTCCGTGAGAGCGATCGTGCGGATCGAGCCGATGAAGTCGCCGCCGCGCTCCGGCAAGACGTGCGCGATGCGCAGCGTCTTCGCGACGAACTGCTGGCGGCTCGCGCCGTCGATCAGCCGCCATCCGACGTGGTGGTCGATGGTGAACGAGCGCGACGCGACGATGATGTGGCCCAGGCCGCGAGGACCCTGCAGCGTGCCATCGGCGCCACTCAGGAACTGGCTGCGCTCCTGGCCGCGGCCGGCGCTGCGTTGGAGCCTCGCCTCGATGCGCCTCCGCCGATCGTCCACGAAGTCACGTCGCACCGGCATCGCCGCGCTGTGCGCAAGCCGATTGCGATACCGGGTGGAATCTACGGTGACTCGCTCGCAGCCGCGACACACCTCGTGCGGACAGCGCGGGTGTGCGTGCTCGTCGATGGCTACAACGTCGCCAAGCTCGGGTGGCCGCAGCTGACCCTGGTGGAACAACGCGAGCGCTGCATCGAGATGCTCGAGGACCTGGCTCGACGATTCGGCACCGACATCAGGGTGATCTTCGACGGTGCCGATGTCGTCGGCGCGTCAGCCGGGCGTCGGTTGGTTCGAGTTCGCTTCTCGCCGCCCGGTGTCTCCGCCGACGACGTGATTCGCGACGAGGTGCGCGGGTTGCCGGCGCACACTCCGGTGGTCGTCGCCACGAACGATCAAGCGATCATCTCCGACGTACGAGTCGCGGGCGCCAACGTGGTCTCCTCGGAGATGTTGCTCGCCGTGGGCGGGCGCCAGATCGCCCGCTGATGTCGACCCTTTCGTTCACTTCGGCACATACAACAACAACACCAGCACCTTGCCCTTGGGCAGCAGGTCAGCGGCCGGCTGCAGGGACGGGTCCTTGAACGCATCCGCTCCGAGCACGAAGACGCTGAACAGGTCGCCGTTCGGCGCGTCGTAGACGCTCTGCTTGCTGCCCGGAATCGGGTCGCGTGCTCCCTTGAACGTGAAGTGGACCTTCTCCAACTCTGCTTCGTACGCCGTCAAGACGGTGGGGACGTCGAAGCTGCTGGTGCGCACCTCGCTGTACGCAGTTGTGGGTTCGAGACCGAGTGCGCCGACCAGGGTGGGGTCGTCGACGATGCCGTCGATGCCGGCCGGAACCAGGATCGAGTCCCACCACTTCGGCTTGGCAACCACCGGATCGGGGTCGCACACGGTGCCGGCCTTGGGGAGTTCGAGATCGGTCAGCACCTTCGCCTCGATGTTCGTCACGCAGGACGACACGAGCAATTGACCGTGACCTTCACCCGTGTACGTCACGAGCGTGGCATCCGTTCCCATGTGCTTGACCGTCTCCTCTGCCCAGCGGAACGGCGTGGCTGGATCGTTCTTGCCGCCGATCACCACGACAGGGGCAGACCCGGCGTAGGTCAGAGTGTCGATCTTTTGCGCGGGCATCAGTTCGCGGCAGCCGTCGCCCTTGGCAAGCTCTTTGGCAGTGATGGTTTTTCCGAGCCTCGGTGCGAGGGCGCGCAGCTTGGCGGCCAGTGCTGCTGGATCGGCCGGCGTCTCGGACTCGATCCCGCTCGCACACGAGATGATCGCGTTGGACTGCTGAATGGTCGAGTAGTGGCCGTTGGCGTCGCGCTGGCTGTAACTGTCGGCGAGCCGGAACAACCCGGCAGGGTCGCCCTTCGCCGCCTGGGTGAGTGCGCTGCCGAGCACCGGCCAATCGGACTTGCTGTAGAGCGATTGCTCAGTCGCCTGCTCGAGAACGGCTTGATTCCCGATCCGCCCGTCCTTCGCCGTGAGCGGGTGATCGTCGAGTTGCTGCCGCAGCGTGTCCCACGCGGCCCCGACGTCGTCGCTGTGGAATTCGCAGGTCGAGTCCGATTGGCAGTACGTGATCCAGTCGTCGAGTGCGTGCTCGAAGCCGCCGAGCTGGGTGGTGTACTGCTGCTCGATGGTGTCACCCGAAGGTTCGAACGCGGAATCGAGCACCATCGCCCGAACGCGCTGGGGGAACAGCGATGCGTACACGGCGCCGAGGTACGTGCCGTACGAGACGCCGAGGTAGCTGATGGTGTCATCGCCGATCGCGGAGCGGATCGCATCCATGTCGCGAGCCGTGTTGGCGGTGGAGTAGTACTGCAACGTGTCCCCGTATTTGGTGGCGCAGGCCTTGGCGAACGCCGTCTGGGCGTCGTCGAGCAGCTGTTGCTCAGCGGGCGTGTCGGGTGTGTCGTCGAGGTAGGCGTAGGTGTCCTGCTCGGTGTCGCTGAGGCAGCGGATGCCTCCCGATCGGTCCACGCCGCGTGGGTCGAAGCCGATGAGATCGAAGTCCGTGAGACCGAGCGAGGACGAAACGGTCGCACCGCCCGACGCGATGTACTGGAAACCAGAGCCACCCGGCCCGCCCGGATTGAAGAGCACGGCGCCCTTGCGCTTCCCGGACGCCGGATACTTGACGAGCGCGAGCGCGATCGTCGTGCCGCCGGGCTTGGCGTAGTCGAGCGGCACCTTCAGCGTCGCGCAGGTGAGCGTCGGGTCGGTGGCGGCCGGGTCGGTGCAGGAGGCCCAACCGAGCGGCTCCGGTGACGAGCCCGACGATGCCGTCGCCGACTTCGATGGCGTCACCGTGACCGACGTGCTCGTCGCTCGCGTCGTCGGAGAAGCCGAACCGCTGGTGCAACCGGTGACGACGAGCGCCGCGACAATCAGACAGGAACGGAAGTCGCGCATGAGCGCCGATCCTACTGACGGACCCGTGGCGGCGACCGGGAGGTGGCTGCCGGAAACTCTGTCACAGGCTTCTGTCAGAGTCATCCGTGGGTGGAGACCCTCGGTCGGTGCAAGCCGACGCCACATTCCCCGATCCACACCTGGAGTCACGACATGCACATCATCATCAGCTGCGACGAATGCACGATGCGGTCCACCTCGGCCTGCGACGATTGCGTGGTCACCCATTTCTGCGAACGCGACAACGAGAGCGCGATCGTGTTCGACATGGCCGAACAACGCGCGGTGCGGTGGTTTGCCGAAGCCGGAATGGTGCCTACGCTTCGCCACTGTGCAGAAGCGACCGCCTGAACCCGTCGACGACGCGTACGTTGCGTCGCTGCGTGCACTCGGTCAGCGCTGTGGGCTCGATCACATCGGCATCGCTCCGGCGTCAGTCATGTCACGAGCGCGCGACGCGTTGCTCACCCGCAAGAACGCTGGGTTGCACGACACGATGGAGTTCACCTATCGCAACCCTGTTCGCTCGACGGATCCCGGTCGCGCGGTCGCCGGGGCCCAGGCAATGTTGGTCGCGGCCCGCAGCTATGTGCTCGACGAACCGGACGTTCCGGCCGGCCCATATGCGGCAGTCGCCAGGTACGCGTGGGTCGATCACTACGAACCCCTGCGATTCGGTTTGCAGAACATCGTGCGTCGATTGCGAGCTGATGGCTACAAGGCCGTCGCCTTCGCCGACGACAACTCCGTCGTCGACCGCGAGGCTGCATGGCTGGCCGGCCTGGGCTGGTTCGGGAAGAACGCCAATCTGCTGGTACCCGGCGCCGGCAGCTTTTTCGTCCTCGGTTCGATCATCACGACGGCGCCGCTGCCGGCTGCCTCCGAACCAGTCGCGGATGGTTGCGGCACGTGCCGTCGATGCATCGATGGCTGCCCGACAGCGGCGATCGTGGCCCCCGGAGTCGTCGACGCCGGCCGCTGTCTGGCCTGGCTGTTGCAACGACCCGGCACATTCCCGCGCGAGTTTCGGGTGGCGCTCGGCAACCGCATCTACGGCTGCGACGAATGCCAGACCGTGTGTCCGCCGACGGTGCGATTCGAACGGCGATCGTCCGGCAACGAGTCCAAGCACGTGCAGGCGTGGGTGCCGCTGATCGAGATGCTCGAAGCCAGCGACGACGATCTGCTCCGCGACTACGGCCGCTGGTACCTCGCCGACCGGAATCCGATGTGGCTGCGCCGCAATGCGTTGATCGCAGTCGGCAATGTTGCCGACCCGGCCGATGTGCGTGTCGCTGCCCTGCTGGCGACATACCTCGTCCACGTCGAACCGATATTGCGCGCCCACGCCGTGTGGGCGGCGGCCGCGTTGGGGCTCCACGACATGCTGCCCCAGACCGACTCCGACCCGGGCGTGCGCGACGAACTCGCGATGGTTCATCCGTGAAGCATCTGCTCGTCACGAACGATTTCCCGCCGAAGATCGGCGGGATTCAGTCGTTGCTGTGGGAATGGTGGCGTCGCCTGCCGCCTGATTCGTTCGCTGTCCTCACCAGTCCATACGCCGGAGCGGCCGAGTTCGATGCTGCCCAGCGATACCACATCGAGCGCGTCCGCGAGCCGGTGCTGCTGCCGCATCCATTGATGGTGAGGCGGATCGACGAGATGGCGCGCCAGTTCGGTGCCGATTTCGTGGTGCTCGATCCGGCCCTGCCGCTCGGCCTCGTCGGTCCCTCGCTGGAGCTGCCGTACGACCTCGTCCTCCACGGCGCCGAGGTCACCGTGCCGGGTCGGCTGCCGGGCAGCAAACAGACGCTGGCCCACGTTCTGCAGAGAGCTCGCCACATCGTGGCCGCGGGTGGTTACCCGGCGGCGGAAGCCGAACACGCAGCTGGTCGGTCACTGCCGATCACGATCGTTCCGCCCGGGGTCGATGTCGAGCGTTTCCATCCGCTCACCGCTGTGGAACGCGACGACGCACGAGTTCACTTCGGGATCCCCACCGATGCCGAACTCATCGTCGGGATCAGCCGGCTCGTGCCGCGCAAAGGCTTCGACACAGCGATCAGAGCCGTCGCGTCGTTGCGGCGCACGCGCCCCGACCTCGTGCTGGCGATCGCTGGCGGGGGCCGGGACCAGCCGCGGCTCGAACGTCTCGCCCGCGAACTCGATGCGCCGGTGCGCTTCCTCGGACGTGTCAGCAACGAAGACCTCCCGCGGCTCTACGGATGCGCCGACCTCTACGCGATGCTCTGTCGCAACCGGTGGGGTGGGCTCGAGCAGGAGGGGTTCGGCATCGTGTTCGTCGAGGCGGCCGCGTGTGGCGTCCCCCAGGTTGCCGGCGATTCCGGTGGCGCGGCCGAGGCTGTTGCCGACGGTGAGACCGGACTCGTGATTCGGCGGCCAGAAGATCATCGTGCCGTCGCCCGTGCATTCGAGGAACTCCTCGACGATCCCGCCCGGCGCGCGGCGATGGGTCTCGCTGCCAGACAGCGGGCTGTTGCCGAGTTCTCGTACGACGTGCTCGCAGAGCGGCTGGGAAAGTCGCTCGGAGCGCTGGCATGATGGATGCCGTGAACGACACGGTCGGCGACTCCTCGACGGTCATCGTCCGCTTCGATCTGATCGGCACGGCCCTGTTCGCGATCGCGGCCATCGTCGCTGCTGTCGTTTTCACCAGTCCGTTCCGCCTGGTCGGGGTGGTGGTGTCGTTGGTTTTGTTCGCGATCGGCGTGTTCGCGTTCCTGTGGAGCTACTGGACAGCCGTGCAACGCAGCCGCGAGGACAACATCGCCGTCGCGCAGCTGTACTTCCTGGCCAGCGGGACCACGCCGAAGAACGTGAAGTGGGCGATGAACGGTGCCCTGCTGGTGCAGGTGGTGGTCGGACTTTCCACGGCCATCGCCCGTAACCGCACCGATGGCCGCGCCGGGTCAACGCTCGCGTTCGGGATCCTCGTGCCGATGTTCGGGCTCGGCCTCAACGGTTTGTGGTGTGCGCGGTATGGGCAGTTCGCTCCCCGCGCCACCGAAACTTCGTCGAATTCGACGACCGTCCCCACTTCCGATGACGAGATGGAGCAGAATTCAACCCATGGCTGAGACCGCCTTCCAGACCATCACGATCGCCGCGCCCATGGACCGGGTCTACGCGATCGCCGCCGATTTCGAGCGTTACCCGGAATGGGCCAAGGACGTCAAAGAAGCGACCGTCCGCGCCCGCGACGCCGAGGGTCGCCCGATCGAGGTCGAGTTCCGCGCGTCGGCGCTGGGCCGCAGCACGCACTACACCCTGAGCTACGACTACGCCGACGCCCCAAAGGTGCTCGGATGGAAGATGCTGCGCGGCGACATCATGCGTTCCATCGATGGGGCGTACACATTTGCCGACAACGCCGAGGGCGGTGTCGAAGTGCGCTACGACCTGGCGATCGAACTCGTCGTTCCGCTGCCGGGCTTCGTCAAGCGCCGCGCCGAGCAGCGCATCTTGAACACGGTACGAGAACTCAAGGTTCGCTCCGAATCGTGACCCGCGCTGCCGGGATCGACGTCGGCGGGACGAAGTTCCTCGGCATCATCCTCGACGAGGACGGCGATGTCATCGTCGAAAAGCGGCATCCGACACCACGTGGCGCCGAGGCGCTGATCGCTGAACTCGCCGAGTTCGCTGCGGCGTTGGGGGACTACGACACGCTCGGCGTCGGTGTCCCCGGTCTCGTGACGCGCCGGGGCGTGTTGCGAGCGGCGCCGAACCTGATCGATGCCACCGAGGTGCCCGTCCGATCGATGCTCGGTGAGCGATTGGGCCATGCCGTGTCGATCGACAACGACGGCACCTGCGCGACGATGGCCGAATGGCAGCGGGGTGCGGCGGTGGGATTCGACGATGTCGTGCTGGTGACACTCGGGACAGGAATCGGCGGGGGCCTGGTGATGGGTGGTGCGTTGCAGCGCGGTGCCAACGGCTTCGCCGGCGAGCTCGGTCACATGGTCGTCCAACCCGACGGACCGTTCTGTCCGTGCGGCCGCCGCGGGTGCTGGGAGCGATTCGCATCCGGTCGCGGACTGGAGATGCTCGCCGGAGGGCGCAAAGGAGTCGACGTCGTCACGGCTGCTCGAGATGGCGACCGCGAAAGCCTCGTCGTCATCGACACGTTTGCAAACTGGGTCGCTCTCGGCCTCGTGAACCTCACCAACGTGCTCGATCCTGCCTGCATCGTGCTCGGCGGAGGATTGGCGGCTGCGCCCGACATCTTCCTACCACCGATCGCACGTCACTTCACTGCGCTGCTGTACTCACCCGAGCATCGCCCGCACCCCGTGTTGACGTTCACCGCTTTCGGCGAACGAGCCGGCGCCGTCGGCGCCGCCCTGCTTCCGGTCGATCACAACGATTTCTGAACCCATCAGTGATGGTGGCCCGGGTAGTTGTCGCGGGCCTTCTGGATCTCGACGAGAGCCGCCTCGCGGCCTGCGAGGCCGGCTGTCGACGAGGTCTTGCCGGGCTCGAGAGCCTTGTAGACCTCGAAGAAGTGCTGGATCTCAGCCACCAACTGCGGGGTCAGATCAGCGAGATCGTGGACATCGGTCCAGCGTGGTTCACGCGGCGGGACGCAGATGATCTTGGCGTCCTCGCCGGCCTCGTCATGCATGTACAGCACGCCGACCGGGCGAGCATCGACCCAGACCCCGGGATACACGGGATCCTCGAGCAGGACGAGCGCATCCAGCGGGTCGCCGTCACCGCCGAGCGTCTCGGGAATGAATCCGTAGTCGGCCGGATACGTCGTGGCCGTGAACAGGCGCCGGTCCAGAAACACCCGACCGGTGTCGTGGTCGATCTCGTACTTGTTGCGGCTGCCCCGGGGGATCTCGATCACCACGTGGATGCAGCCCTCAGCGGGGACCTTTGCCATCGGGACATCGTAACTGCCTACGGACGAAGCCCCGGCAGGAACTAGCCTGGCGACGTGGAATTCCGACGCATCACCAACCTGCCCCCGTACGTCTTCTCCATCATCAATGGACTGAAGATCGAGGCACGTCGAGCAGGTGCAGATGTCGTCGATCTCGGGTTCGGGAACCCCGACATCCCGTCGCCGCAGATCGCTGTCGACAAGCTGATCGAGGCCGCCCAGAACCCGAAGAACCATCGCTATTCGCTGAGCCGCGGCCTGCCCAAGCTGCGCGAAGCCGTCGCCGCGTTGTACGAGCGCAAATGGGGCGTGCAACTGGACCCTGAGCTGGAGATCACCAACACGATCGGATCGAAGGAAGGCTTCAGCCACCTGATGTGGGTGCTGCTCGACCGCGGCGATGCCGCCATCGTGCCCAGCCCCAGCTACCCGATCCACATCTACGGCCCGCTGTTCGCCGGCGCCGATCTCCGTCAGGTCCCGATGCGTCACCTCGCCGATCCGCGTGTGCAGGGCGACTTCACCGGAGACTTCTTCGACAGCCTCACCACCGCGTACGACGTCGGCTGGCCCAAGCCGCGAGTGCTCGTCATCTCGTTCCCGCACAACCCCACCGGCGCAGTGGTCGACCTCGACTTCATGCAGCGTGTCGTCGACTTCTGTCGCGAACGGGAAATGATCGTGGTGCACGACTTCGCCTACGCCGACGTCGGATTCGAGGGCTATCAGCCGCCGTCGATCCTGCAGGCCGAGGGCGCGAAGGAGTGCGCGGTCGAGCTGTACAGCATGACCAAGAGCTTCTCGATGGCCGGCTGGCGTTGCGCATTCCTGGTCGGTAACGCCGAAGTCGTCCAGGCCCTCGTCAAACTCAAGAGCTATCTCGACTACGGCATGTTCCAACCAGTGCAGATCGCAGCGACCGTCACGATGAACGAGGCCCCCGAATATCCGGCCGAGGTGTGTGCGATCTACGAGAGCCGCCGCGACGCGCTGATCGACGGCCTGGGTCGCATCGGCTGGGACATTCCCAAGCCGAAGGGCTCGATGTTCGTGTGGGCACCCATCCCCGAGCCGTACAAGGAGATGGATTCGGTCGAGTTCTGCTCACTGATCGTCCGCGACTGCGACGTCGCCCTGTCACCGGGTCTGGGCTTCGGGCCCGGCGGAGAAGGCTTCGTCCGTTTTGCCCTGATCGAGAACGAACAACGCATCGGGCAAGGCATCCGCAATCTGAAGCGCGGCCTCACCAAATTGGGGTGAGCGCGTTCTTCGTCACCACACAAACCAGAGCCTGGTCTGTGTCGTGACCACAAGGTGCGCCGTCGTTCATCGAATGGTCACAAAGGTGCCACGAGCCGCGAACGTTGGCTGACTAGTTTCTCGGCCGTGGGATCATTCGTCGTACGCGTGTGGCTACCGGATCGCCCCGGCGCACTCGGTCAGGTGGCCAGCCGGATCGGCGCGGTCCGCGGCGACGTCGTGGGGATCGAGATCCTCGAACGCGGGGGAGGGAGCGCGATCGACGAACTCGTCGTCGCGCTGCCCGACGATGTCAGCCGAGAACTGCTGCTGACCGAGATCGGATATGTCGACGGCGTTGCGATCGAGGACATCCGACCGATCGATCCCGAACGACCCGATGCGGGCATGGTCGCGCTGCAGATCGCCGCGTCACTGGTCGAGACCGAACCGGACCAACGCCTCGACCACTTCTGCGATCAACTGCAGCACCTCGTCGACGGCACATGGGCGTTGGCGATGCGCGTCGACGACAGCGCGACCTTGGTGCAGCGCGGCAGCCCGCCCGACACGGCGTGGCTTGCCGCGTTCTTCGCCGGCAGTCGCCACATCCCTGCCGGCGAATTCGGCCCGTCGGCCCCGGGCGATGTGGTGTGGGCGCACCTCGACGCGAGCGGCATCTCCGTGGCATCCGGTCGCAGCGACCGGCCGTTCCACACCCGCGAACGGCAGCAGGTTGCGTTACTCGGTCGGGTTGCCGACGGTCTGCTCTCGACTGCGGTCGACCGCTCGTCGCCACTGCCCGTGGAGTAGGTCGGAGATCGTCCGATCGCCCGCCGGCTGGAACTCGACGTCGAGACGCCATTGCGAGGTGATCGCATCGAGTGACGGCCACACGCCTTCGGCGAGTCCGGCGAGAAAGGCCGCGCCGAGTGCGGTCGTCTCCTGGTCCGCCGGGCGACGCACGGTCACACCCAACTGATCTGCTTGCATTTGCAACATCATGTCCATGGCTGATGCGCCACCATCGACGCGGAGATCGGCCAGCGGCGTGCCCGACGCAGCCGTCATCGCATTGACGACGTCGCGCACCTGATACGTCATCGCTTCGACGACTGCTCGGGCGATGTGGGCCCGGGTCGTGCCCCGCGTGATCCCGACGATCGTTCCACGCGCGTATGGGTCCCACCACGGACTACCCAAACCGGTGAACGCTGGGACGACGTACACGCCGCCGTTGTCCGTGACCGTCGCCGCCAGCGGCCCGACATCTGCGGCCGAGTCGATGATCTGCAGCCCGTCGCGCAACCACTGCACGGCTGCACCGGTGACGAAGATGGCCCCTTCGAGTGCATAAGCCGTGGTGCCGTCGGCCAGTGTCCATGCGACCGTGGTCAACATCCCTTCGGTCGGTGGGGGACACGTCGATCCGATGTTGAGCAGGATGAAACTGCCTGTGCCGTATGTGTTCTTGGCCATCCCCGGGGCGAAGCACGCCTGGCCGAACAGCGCGCTCTGCTGATCGCCCGCGATGCCCGAGATCGGGATTCCGGCGGGAAGGCCCGACGAGGCGTTCGTCACGCCGAACCGTCCACTCGACGGCATCACCGTGGGCAATGCGGAGCGCGGAACGTGCAGCATGTCACACAGCTCGTCATCCCACGCCAGCTCGCGGATGTCGAACAGCATCGTGCGGCTGGCGTTCGAGGGATCGGTCGCGTGCACGGCGCCACCCGTGAGCTTCCACAGCAACCACGAATCGACGGTCCCCAGGGCGAGGTCGTCGGATGATCCGACACCACCCTCGCGCAGCATCCATTCGAACTTCGTGCCGCTGAAATACGGATCGAGCACCAAGCCGGTGCGCTCTCGGACGAATTCGAGTCGTCCATCTCGGGCGAGCTCGTCGCAGCGAGCGGCCGTTCGACGGTCCTGCCACACGATGGCCCGGTGGAGGGGCTTGCCCGTGGCACGGCTCCACGCAACGGCCGTTTCGCGTTGGTTGGTGATCCCGATTGCCACCGGTGGAACCGACAGTTGGTCGAGCACGGCCGTCAGCGTCTGCTGGGCGGCATCCCAGATCTCCTCGGCGTCGTGTTCGACCCAACCGGGTTCCGGGAAGAACTGGGTGAACTCGCGGTATGCCGCTAGAGGCGGACGGCCATCGAGGAACACGGCTCGCGTTCGCACCCCGGTTGTTCCGGCATCGAGCGCGATGACGCACGTGTTGTCCTTCGTCGTTTCCCCAGTCACGGCGCCAACGTAGTGTGCGACGCGTTCACGTGCACCCGCGGCGAGCATGCGCTTCGGGGTCTGCGTGGGATCGTGGCGTATGGTGCTGGCGTGCATGACTCCGTGACCGTTCACATCAATGCCTCACCAGACGAGGTCTGGGCACTCGTCAGCGATGTCACCAAGATCGGTCGCTACAGCCCGGAGACATTCGAGGCAGAGTGGCTCGATGGCGCGACCGGACCAGCCGTCGGGGCTCGGTTCCGAGGTCACGTCAAACGCAACGGCAAGGGGCCGATCTACTGGACCTCCTGCACCGTCACGGCAAGCGAGCCGGGCAAGGAGTTCGCGTTCGGCGTCGGCAAGCCGGGCAAGCCGATGAACATCTGGCGCTATCAACTCGACGCGGCCGGTGATGGCACCGACGCGACCGAGTCGTTCACACTCACGCCGAACATCGGTCTGCGTCTCTACTGGGCGCTCTTCGGCTGGTCGCGTGGCAAGACGAACCGCAATGGGATGCGGCAGACGCTCGAGCGAATCAAGGCCGAGGTCGAGTCGTCTCCGTCGACCTGATCACGAACGGTCGCTCAGCGACGCTTCGGTTTCGAGCCCTTGCGGTGCTGTGACGGGCCGGTTGAGGTGCGCTTGGTCGGCGCCGGTCTGTTGCGAACGCCGGAAGAACCCGCCGGGGCCGTGGTGCGAGCAGGTGCGGGGGCCGCGCGTTGAGCGCGGAGATCTTTCATCGTCTTGCGCTGGTAGCCGAACTTGGCCATGACAGCGCCGAACAGCAGATACATCGGACCGCTGGACAGCAGGCCGCCGAACAGGGCGATGTCGAGCTTCTTGTGCTTGGCGATGTAGTAGATGACGAATGCCGCGCTGGCGATGCCGACGTAGATCAACCACTCACGGATCAAACGGCGCCACGGCACCGGTCTGGATCTGTCCCACGCCATGCCCAGTTCCTACCATGCGCGACCTGTGGCCGCCTAGTGTGGACGTCGATGCGAGTTGGGCTGTTGACCGGTGGGGGAGACTGTCCCGGACTGAACGCTGTGATCCGCGCGGTCGTGCGCAAAGGCGAGATGAACTACGGCGACGAGGTCATCGGCTTTCTCGACGCGTGGGACGGTGTGATCGAGCGACGGACGATGCCGCTCGATGTTCGCTCACTCCGCGGCATGCTGCCGAAAGGTGGAACGCTGCTCGGCACCAGGCGCGGAAGCCCGTACGATCAGCCCGGCGGACCGGAAGCGGTGGCCCAGACGTTCACCGACATGGGGCTCGATGCCCTGATCGTCGTCGGCGGGAACGGATCGCTGTCTGTCGCTTGTTCGTTGCACGCCGACTTCGGACTTCCGATCGTCGGCGTCCCGAAGACGATCGACAACGACATCGTCGGCACCGACACGACCTTCGGCTTCAACACCGCTGTGCAAATCGCGACCGATGCCATCGACCGGCTGCACACCACGGCCGAGAGTCACGACCGAGTGATGGTGGTCGAGGTCATGGGTCGCCACACGGGTTGGATCGCGACTCATGCAGGGATCGCTGGTGGGGCGACCGTGATCCTGGTGCCCGAGCTGCCGTTCGATGTCGACGACGTGGTCAGCATCCTGCAGGCGCGGCACGAGCGTGGTCGCTACGCATCGATCGTCGTCGTGGCCGAGGGCGCAGAGCCGGCACCAGACAGCATGCTCACGCGAGAGAAGATCTACGACCGGTTCGGTCACGTTCGCTTGCGCGGCATTGCCGAACTCCTCGCCCCCGAGATCGAAGCTCGATCCGGCTTGGAGACACGGGTCGTGCTGCTCGGTCATGTGCAGCGCGGCGGAACTCCGTCGGCGTTCGACCGCGTGTTGGCCACGCGCTACGGCATCGGTGCGATCGATGCGGTGCACGCCGAGGCCTGGGGTCAGATGACGGCAATTCGCGGGAACGATGTCGTCCTGTCCCCGTTGACGGAATCAGCGGGCAAGACGCGGACGCTCGACCTCGAGTTGTATCGAAACGTGGCTTCCGTCTTCTTCGGCTGACGCGCTCAGGCCTTTGGGGACGGGATGGCAGGGAAGGCGGGTTGGGTGCTCTCGATGAAACCGGCGTAGTCGTAGATCGTCAGCGGGTCGGTCTGCAGCTGACCGTCGGCGACGGGCCACTGTTCGGGTTTGCCGTCGACCAGCACCGCGATCCGCTGCACGTTCTGGACCTCGACGGACGTGAACACGATCTGAGCCAACGCAACGATCAGCGGACCGCTGGCCAGCGTGAGGAGCTTGTCTGACACGTCGACGACCAATGTGCCGTTGGTCTGCAGCACGGCCGAATGGAGCACGAGACCGTCGGGTATCGCCGTTCGTAGGTGGGCGCCGAGCTCTGGCACGGTGAGCGGACCGAACAACGACTGCAGTCGTTCGGTCGCTGAGTTGCCAACGTCTCGCGGGGCGGCTCGGAGGTGCTGTTCGTCGGAAGTGGTGTCACCGGGCGTCAACAGATAGATGCGATCCGCTCCGGTGGCCGACGAGTCGGCCGCCCGTGGTGACGCGAGGAGATCTGGCTGGTCGGTCTTGGCGATGTTTCGAGGTGCCGAGTCGTCCTGGATGCCGCATCCCACCAACGCGGCAACGGCGACCATGCCGGCAACCAAACGGTGGACTCGTGGTGTGAGTCCGTTCATACGCCGGCCTCCTCCGCCGGGAGTTCGATCACGAAGCGAGCTCCGGACTCGCCGTCGCGACGGTCCTCGACGCGCACGTTGCCGCCGTGGAGACGAACGTGTTCATCGACCAAGGCCAGACCGAGTCCTGCACCGTCGCTGGAACTGCGCCGGCCAGCGACTGCGCCGCGCGCGAAACGCTCGAAGACGAGGTGGCGTTCCTCGAGCGGCACACCAGAGCCGTGGTCCTCCACGGCGATCCAGACGTGTCCGAGCGGCTCGCCTTCGTTCTCGGCTTCGGAGACCGTGACCTCCGGCTCGCCGCCACCGTGCAACCGTGCGTTGTCGATGAGGTTGGCGATGACGCGCGCAAGGCGGCGGCGATCGACTTGCATGATGAGGCCTTCGGCGCGCGGCGTGACGGTGACCGGAGTCTTGGGGAGACTGCTGACCCCGATCGCCTGCCGCACGAACTCGGCCACGAGGAGGTCTTCCAGGTGCAGCCGGATGGCGCCCGCGTCGAAGCGAGAGATCTCGAGCAGGTCCTCGACGAGGCCCTGGAATCGGGTGACGTCGCCGACGAGGAGGTCGAGGGCCGATTGCGCCCGCTCGGGCATTTCGTCGCGGCGAGCCTGCATCACCTCGACGGATGCTGCGAGCGTCATCAACGGCGAGCGCAACTCGTGGCTGACATCGCTGGCGAAGCGCGCGTCGCGTTCGACGCGTTGTTGCAGCGCAGACGCCATGTCGTTGAACGAGTTCGCCAGCAGTCGGAGGTCATTGTCGTCGGTGGTCTCCAGTCGAGTATCGAGTCGTCCCCCGGCGATCGCCTTTGCGGCCTGTGCCGCGTCCCCCAGTGGCTTGACCGCACGGCGGGAGGCAACCGCGCCGAGCACGACACCGGCGAGGGTGGTGATGAAGCCGGCGAACAGCAACGACAAACCGACGCTGCGCAGCGTCGAGTTGACCTCGGAGAGGCTGAGGAACTCGAAGTACGACGCCTGGACTTCTGTCAGCGGGACGCCGACGACCAAGACCTGCTCGCCGTTGACCGTGATCACCATCCGCGCTGCTTGGCTGTGTTCGAGGACGCGGTCCTTCAGCGCCTGCGGCACGACGTCGTCGCCGAACTGTGCGGCGCCGGGAATCCATGCGTCGCGGTAGTTCAGCAACGGGCGGGCGATGCCCAGCAACGAGAGTGAATTGATGACCGAGCCGGCCGACGCGGGCGACGCTCGCAGCGCCGTGAGCGCGATGTTGGCATCGCGGTAGGTCTGCTCGATGCTCGCCCGGTCGCGCTGATTGACGAGGGTGGTCTTGGTGAAGCTGTAGGTGATCGCGGCGAGAAAGATCGACAAGGCGAGGAAGCCGAGGCTGAACGTCAGGAGGATGCGAGTTCTCAATCCGACGCGAGTGGGCCGGAAATGGACCGCGGCGTCATAGCCGCGGCGCCAGACCGACGGCCGCCTACCGACGCCGGACGGTTCGGGTGCCGCTGCAGAGCCGTCGTCGGCTGATGCGGCGGCCGACGACGAGGCAGTCACGGCTGCGGTCACAGTGAACTCACGAGACGGTTGATGTCGTCATCGGCTCACGCCTGCAGTCGGTAGCCCAGGCCTCGCACCGTCACGACATGACGTGGATTGGCGGCATCGGTCTCGACCTTGGTGCGTAGGCGCCGGATGTGCACATCGACCAGCCGACCATCGCCGAAGTAGTCGTAACCCCACACTTTGTCGAGCAAGGACTCGCGGCTGAACACTCGACCAGGGTTCTGCCCGAGTTCGACCAGCAGGCGAAACTCTGTCTTGGTGAGGTGCAGCTCGACCCCCGAACGAAGGACCTTGCCCTCGTCGGGCACGATCTCGAGATCGCCGAAGACGAGCTTCGCATGGCCGGGGCTCATCGGGCGGATGCGGCGGAGCAGCGCACGGATGCGAGCTGACAGCTCTTTGGGGGCGAACGGCTTGGTGAGGTAGTCGTCAGCGCCGGCTTCGAGCCCGGCGACGATGTCGTGAGTATCGGCGCGCGCTGTGACCATCACGATCGGGACGTCGCTGGTCTTGCGCAGGTGGCGGCACAGCTCGAATCCGTCGATGCCGGGCAGCATGATGTCGATCAGAACGACATCCGGCGAACCGCGGTGAAAGAGATCGATCGCTTCCTCGCCGCTGCCGGCTTCGTCGACGGTCCAGCCCTCGTCTTCGAGCGCGAGCTTGACCGCGGTGCGAATTCGTTCGTCGTCCTCGACGGTCAGGATCCTGGTGCCCACGCAGGCAGTGTACGTCGCGGTCGCTGTCCACGAGGATCACGTGGAATCAACCGAAGCGGTTGACCAGATCGTCGGCGCGGTTGAGCAACGCCCGCATCGGCTCGAACAGCGACGGATTGGCGACCAACACCTGTGCCGGCCGAACCGGTCCGCCGGTGAGATCGCCGCTGAGACAACCACCCTCGCGGGCGATCAACTCGCCTGCGGCGAGGTCCCACGGACCGAGATGTTCTTCGAAATACGCGTCGACGCGACCGGCAGCCACGTAGCAGAGGTCGGCCGCCGCTGCGCCGAGGCGGCGGATGTCGCGAACCTCACCGATCACGTGCTGGAGGCGGCGCATGTGCGCACGCCGGCGGTCGGCCTGATAGCTGAAACCGGTCGCCAACAACGCGCTCGACAGATCGGAGGTGGGCGAGCAGCGGATCGGCTCACCGTTCAGCGTCGCGCCGTGTCCGCGTGCGGCGGTGAAGAGCTCGTCGGTGGCCGGGACGTAGACCGCGCCCGCCAGCGTTCCGTGGTCGTCTGCGGCCGCGATCGACACGGCGTACCCGGGGAGGTCGTAGAAGAAGTTGGTCGTTCCGTCGATGGGATCGATCAGCCAGCGGACGCCGCTGGTGCCCTCGTCGGCGGTGCCCTCTTCGCCGATGATCGCGTCATCCGGTCGCGCCGCACGGATCGCGCCGACGATCAACGCCTCCGAGGCCCGGTCGTATTGCGTGACCAGATCGGTGCCCGACGACTTGGTGTCGACGCTGCCGGCTCCGCTGCGGCGTCCGGCCTTGACCAGTTCGCCGGCCTGTCGGGCGAGATCGCCAGCGAACTCGCGCAGTTGACGGCCGAGATCGACCCGCTCGTCCGCGACCGGGCCACTCACGAGCGGCGTGCCCGACTGTCGTCGCCTGTGGCGGAACGACGTTGATCCTCGATGTCTTTCCATTCGCCCAGCGCACGGAGAACCAACACAGCGACGACGCTCATGCCGGCTGCCGCGAGGACGGCGCCGATGAGCGCACCCAGCCCACGACCCGTGCCGCATTCCCCGCTGCACTGCACTCGGACGAGGCTGTATCCGATCAAGCCTCCCGCCAGACCTCCGAGCAGGATGGCCGCGAACGCCGCTGCGCGGGCCGCCGGCGAGGGGAGCGCAGAGAGCGGACGTTCGTCTGGGCTGTCGGGCACGGCGACATCGTAGGGCGTTTGCGGTGGCGAACCTCTGCCGCCCTAGGCTGACCGCGTGCGTGCAGTGGCCATCGTGCCGACATACAACGAGGCCGAGAACATCGAAGCCATGTGTCGGGCAATTCGGGCAAGCTCACCGTCGGTCGGCATCTTGGTCGTCGACGACAACAGCCCCGATGGCACCGCGGACATCGCCGAATCGATTGCGGCAGAACTCGGCGATCTCACGGTTCTGAGACGGCCGGACAAGAATGGCCTCGGCGGTGCCTACCGCGCTGGCATGGCCATCGCCATCGCGGATGGAGCCGAGATCTGCGTCCAGATCGACGCCGACTTCTCCCACGATCCGGTGATGATCCCGGCGCTCGTCTCTGCAGTCGAGCACGGCGTCGATCTCGCGTTGGGCAGTCGCTACGTGCCGGGCGGCATCACCGAGAACTGGCCGGCGCGCCGCCGTCTGCTGTCGCGCTGGGGCAATCGGTACGTCGCGGGCGTCCTCGGACTGGCCATCAACGACGCGACTGCGGGCTACCGCGCCTACCGCACGTCGGCACTCGTCGAACAGATGGACTACCAGTCCGTGAAGACCGACGGGTACGGCTTTCAGATCGAGATGACGCACCGCCTCGTCCGCGCCGGCGGCAAGATCGTCGAGATCCCGATCACGTTCCGCGATCGCACGCTCGGGCAGTCGAAGATGTCGCAGAGCATCATCCAGGAAGCGTTCGTGCTCGTGATCCAACTGTGGGTGAAGGACCTCACCGGGCGACGACAGCGCAGGCACCTCGGAGGTTGAGGATCTGCGTGCGATGGCAGTGCGGTTGAGCCTGCGAGACTGAGACGGTGCGTTCGTTCCGAGTCGGCGGTGGTCTGGTCCTGGTCGACAACCAGCTGCTGATGGCCGCCAACCGCCGCCGCCAGGGAACCCTGGAGTGGACCCCTCCCGGTGGGGTGATCGACGACGGCGAAGTCGTCACGCGTGGCATCTCGCGTGAGGTCCTCGAGGAAACCGGCCTCCATGTGCCGGCGTGGGATGCATGCCACTACACCGTCACCGTCGACGCGCCCGACATGGGCTGGCAGATGACGGTCGAATCGTGGTTCGCGACAATGGCACACGGGTCCATCGCGCTCAACGACCCGGACGGGATCGTCGAGCAAGCACGCTTCGTGGACCTGGAACACGTCGAGGGTTTGCTGCTGGATTCTCCGGTGTGGGTGCGGGTTCCATTGCTCGCATGGCTCACCGGCGGTATGCGGCCGATCGAAGCATTCGCGTTCCGCGTCTACGGCGCTGCGCGCGAGAGCGCCCGGGTCGAGCAGCGATCGCCATGAGTGCGGTCACGTCGACGCCACGCACGATCTTGCATGTCGACATGGACGCCTTCTACGTCAGTGTCGAGGTGCGCCGTCGTCCCGAACTGCGCGGCCTGCCGGTTGTCGTCGGCGGCATGGGCCCGCGCGGCGTCGTCGCTGCCGCATCGTACGAGGCCCGTCGTTTCGGGGTGTACTCGGCCATGCCGGGCACCGTGGCCCGGCGGCTGTGTCCGAACGCGGTGTTCCTCAGCGGTGACCACGAGTTGTACTCCACCGTGAGCCGCGAGGTGCACGAGATCCTGCAGGAGGCCACCCCGTTCATCGAGCCATTGGCACTCGACGAGGCCTTCCTCGATGTCACCGGGGCATTGCGACTGTTGGGCGATGGCGTGGCGATCGCCTGGTCGATCCGCAACCGAATCCTGGCTGAACTCGACCTCTCCTGCTCGGTCGGCGTCGCGCCGAACAAGTTCCTCGCCAAGATCGCCTCGGTCGCTGCCAAGCCCAAGGCACTCCCATCAGGCGTCCAGCCGGGTGCCGGTGTGTTCGAGGTTCTCCGCGGGAGAGAGCTCGCCTTCCTGCATCCCCTTCCGGTGCAGAAGCTGTGGGGTGTGGGGCCGGCCACGCTCGAACGGCTGCAGGCCCTCGGGGTGCGAACGGTGGGTGATCTCAACGCGCTCGGCGAGGACACGCTGGTACGGGCGCTCGGTCGGGCGAGTGGTCGACATCTGTACGCCCTGTCATGTGCGATCGACGATCGGCCAGTGGAGTCAGACCGAGCGATGAAGTCGATCGGGCACGAGGAGACCTTCGCCCGTGATCTGTACGAGACGACAGAGCTCCGTACCGAACTCGTCCGCCTCGCCGACGCAGTCGCATCGCGTCTTCGGGCCAGTGGGCAGGGCGCACGCACCATGTCGCTCAAGGTTCGATTCGCCGGATTCATGACCATCACCCGTTCCACCACGCTGCCCTCGCCGGTGGCAACGGCAGCCGCGATCCTCGACGCAGTCGATCCGCTGCTGGCGAACATCGACCCGACGCCGGGCGTTCGGTTGATCGGCATCCACAGCTCGAACTTCGGCGAGCCCGTCGAGCAACTCACCCTGGACGATCTCTTCGCTGCGCCAGGGGTCGCGACCTCGCGCGATTGGGTCGATGCGTCCGCCGCGATCGACGCGATCCGCGAACGCTTCGGTTCCACTGCGATCGGCCCCGCGAGCACCGTGTCGGGTGGAGGGATGCGCCTCGTCCGTCGGGGCGCCCAGCAGTGGGGTCCCGACCACGATCGTGACGTTCCGGGCGACACGCGCGCGTAATGGTGACAGACTGCGCCGGAGACGCTACTTTGCCGCTTCCATCGCGTTGTCAGATGACCCAGAACGTGAGAAACTATCCGCGGCTCCACTTTCTGGAGTCGGCCCGACGAGGAGATCTCTGATGCCGCTCTCCGAAGACGAACAACGCATCCTTCGGCAAATCGAAGAACAACTGCAGGCCGACCCCAGTTTCGCGCTCAAGGTCAATCATCGCAGCCATCAGGGCGTCTCCGGGCGACGTCTCGTGTGGTCGATCCTGGCCCTCGTCGTGTCGCTGGCGGTCGCGATCGCTGCCCTGCAGATCAGTGCGCTGCTGTCGTTCGTGGCCTTTGTGGGCATGGTTGTCTCGGGTGTGTTCCTCGAACGCGAGTTGTCGGCTCGCGGGCGCGACCAACTGAGCCGCATCCCCGACGAGCTGCGCCGCCGCGCCGGCCGCGGCACCGGTCATCCCGACCGTTCCTGAGCGTTCCTGATTGGTTCGCACGCCGTCTCCGGTCGTTGGGCGACCTGTGCGCGGCGTGAGACAGCAGGTTCAGGGGGTGACGAGCAGTGCGACGCGACGGGGGTCGAACATCATCGTGACCTTGTCGACGGGGTTGAGGCGTTCGCGGACGGCATCGATGACCTGGCCCGACAGCACGCGGCATCGATCAGCCACCGCTGCATCGCCGACGCCGCCGTAGATCGCAGCAGTGGCGCTGGTGGCGAGAAAGCGGAGGACGCGGTGGTCGATGCCGGACAGACGCTCTGCCCGTCGAGCGTGTTCGACCGGCGTTTCGCCGATCTCCGGTCCCATGCCGATGAGCGCGAGCGAATGGGCAGCCAGCAACCAGCTCTGATGGATCAGTTCGGTCGGTGGCGAGTTCGCCCGCTGGCGGGCGCGACGGCGACGCACGAATCGTGGCCCCAGCACCAGCCACGCAATCGCGAGCAACGCCGCAGCCACGATTGCGATCAGCCACGGTGATGGTCCGCTGTCCTTGCTCGACGTCGCAACTGCCGGTTTCGGAAGCGTGGTCGGCGTGACCTCCCCCCGGGGCAGCGTCGTGGGGGTCGCCGCATTGCCGGCCACCGTGGTGGGCGTCGGGGCCACAGTTGTGACCTTGGTGGTTGCGTTCGGATCGTTCCCTGGCGCCGCTTGCTGGGCATCGATGCCCGTGTAGGCCTGCGTGCCCGGATCGCCTCGGCCAGGCGTCGGCTCGAATGCCACCCATCCGATCTTGTCGAACCACACCTCTGGCCATGCGTGGGCGTCGCGCCCGTACACGTGATACTTGCCGTCAGCGCCGAGGTCGCCCCACGTGAATCCGACTGCGACGCGGGCCGGAATTCCGAGCGCTCGGGCCATCGCTGCGAACGTGCCGGAGAACTGCTCGCAATATCCACGGCGACTTTGCAGGAAGCTCAGGATCGCGTTGTCGCTGTGACCCTTCTGGACTGACAGGTCGTAGGTGAAGTTCTGACGGAACCACGTCTGCAGCGCGAGTGCCTTGTCGTACACCGTGGTCGCGTTGGCCGTGATCTGCTGTGCGGTCTGGGTCACGGATTCGGGAAAGTCGCTCGGCAGCGCGGTCAGCCCCTTGCCAGGCGGGTTGTCCGCGGTTGCAGCGCGAAGCACTTCTGGATCGAGGTCGGCGACAGCGGACACGACTTCGTAGGTGTCCCCTCGCTTGATGCCAGCATCCGGCACGACGAGGGTGCCAGTGTCTGGCACCCAGTATGCGCTGGCGTGATCGATCGACACGGCGCTGTAGGCCGCGGGCAGGAAGTTGCCGCCCAGTGCTGCGATGTGGATGTTCTGGGTGACCGAGTGCGTGCCCGATGGTGCCGACGCGAACGAACCCGAAATGGGATCGAGGTTCTTGTTGCCGAGGTCCCACATCGTTCCGTCGAACTGGGACAGCCCGATCTCGCGCCAGTAGTGGAATTCGCTCGCCTCCACCGTGAACAGTTCGGTGTCGGACAGGTTGACGAGGCGGTTGCGAATCGTCACGAGCGGACTGAGAACCTCGGTCGATTGGTTGGTGTGGTTGGTCCGAACCAGACCACGTTCGCCGGCGCCCGGCAGGCGCGGACCGATCACCGCGCCGCTCAGCGCCGCGCAGCCGGCCAGCACCGCAGCAAGTGGCAAGACGCTGAGGAGAACGCGTGCCCGTCGACCGATCCACGCGTGCTCGGCCTGTGCGTGCGATGCGCGCAGCACGGCGATGACGGCCAGCGCACAGGCCAGCCAAGCGGCCGTGACAGCGACACGGTGGTTGCTGACCCCCAACGCCGACGCGAACACGAAGAGCACTGCGGTCGGCACTGCTGCTTCCGCCCGGCCGTAGGCGCGAAAGGCGAACGCGTCGGCCAACAACGCGGCGATTCCCAGTGTGCCCGTCGCCGCCACGATGAAGCCGCCCACCGCCGCAACGGGAGCAACGGCACTGGGGAACTGGTCGCGCGAGAGCTGGAGATCTGACGTCAGGAAGTCCCATGTGCGTGACGACGGGAACGGCCCGGAGAGTGTGTCGGGGTAGTACTTCCACGCAATGGTGCAGAACAACACGATCACCGAGAACGGGACTGCGATGTAGCCAGGAATTCGCAGCAAACGCAGCACGAGCGCGACCAGGTGAGCGCTGATCACCACGAACAGCATCGGCGCGAGGAAATCCCATCCGGAGAACACGCGGCAGAAGCCGATCGCGGTGACGACGCTCAGCAGGGTGAGGAGGAGTGTGGCAGGAATGGTTTCGACCGGGTTGGGCGCCTCTGCCTGGCTGTCGGGATTCCCCAGGTTGAGTTGGGTCTCGGCGCTGTTCACGATGCAGCTCGATCGACGTGTGTACCCGTCAACGATGACCAAGAGGAGGCGAACTCGGCCTCGTCAGTGGCGTCGAGCACGAAGCCCGTGGTGGCCGCGGGCGAGGCGCTGCACGCGATGACGACGAGGACGTCGTTGGGGGAGAGCTGGCGGCGGGCCGTCGTGACGGCCGGTGAGCTTGCTTCCCCGCTGACCACGATCGTCAGCCCGAGGCCCTCGCCGGCCGGGGCCATGAACGAGATCGGGTCGCCGTCGGCGACCGCACAATCGGCGAGTTGGTGCAGGGCAGCCGACACCGAGGTGTTGCGGAGGTCGATCGTGCTACCGACCAGCAGGCGAAGCTGCAGGCCGGCCCGGGCGGCCGAGGCGATCGAACTCGCGGCCGCCGAGACCGCCCGTTCGAAGCCCTCTGGCGAATACTGATCGGGCGACGTGTCGAGCGCGACCGTGCATCGGCGCAGACCATCGGGCTCGACCTGACGCACCTTCAGCGTCTCGCTGCGCGAGGACGCCTTCCAATGGATCTGACGCAGATCGTCTCCATCGGAGTAGTCGCGCAACGAATGGAATTCGCTCCCGGTACGACCCAGGGCGCGCATCTTGAGATGCTGCCCGATCGGGCCGGTGCCGCCGCTTGCGAGTGGCAGGGTCAGCTTCAGGTGCGCCGGCAGGATCACGATCTCGTGCGTACCGGCGATGGTGCGCCGCTTGCTGCAGATGCCGAATGGGTCGCGCCGTTCGACGCTCAGCGGTCCGAAGACGACGGTGCCGCGCCTCGTGGCGGGCAGCCGATAGTTGGCCGATGTCGTCTCGCCGACGCGCAATGGAGCGAGTCGAAGCGTTGCACCACCCATACCGCCGACCGGCTCCCACAGGATGAGCGGCGCGAGTCCGGCCCGGCCGACGTTGGTGATCCGCAGCTCGACCCGGCCGACGTCGCCGACCTGCATCGTCTCCGGGACCACGTGGCGATGCACCGCGAGCTCGATCGCCCGACCGTTGACCCACAGCACGCATGCAATGACCAACGTCATGATTCCTGCGCCGAGGACGAACAGCTCGAGCACGCCGAACAACCGGCCGATCACTCCGGTGGAGATCGCGAGCAGCGCGGCGCCCCAACCATGGCGGGTCAGCACGACTACCCCGCAGTGGCGATCGGCACGGAAGCCAGGATCTCCGACACGGCTCGCTGGGCGGTGAGGCCGCGGGCCGCGGCATCGGGGCGAATCACCAAGCGGTGGCAGAGGGCCGAGTAGGCGACAGCCTTGACGTCGTCGGGTGTCGCATACTTTCGTCCACTTGCTGCAGCCTGCGCACGGGTCACGCGAGCAAGTTGCAACGTGGCGCGAGGCGACATGCCGAGCGTGATGCCGGCATGACGGCGGCTGGCCTCGGCGAGGTCCACGAGGTACGCCTTCAGTGGATCCGCCAGGTGCACGTTGCGCACTGCCTCGATCATCGCCATGACCTCGGCCGAGGTGACCACGGGACGAAGGTCGACAAGGGCCTCGTTGGCACCTTGCGTATCGAGGATCGACAACTCTGCATCACGCCCCGGGTAGCCGAGCGACAACCGCAACAGGAATCTGTCGAGCTGGCTTTCCGGCAGCCGGTACGTGCCCTCCTGTTCGACGGGGTTCTGCGTCGCGATCACCATGAAGGGTGGCGGCAGGGCATAGCTACGGCCCTCGACCGAGATCTGCCGTTCCTCCATCGCTTCGAGCAGCGCTGACTGCGTCTTCGGTGAGGCGCGGTTGATCTCGTCGGCGAGCACGATGTTGGCGAACAGCGGGCCGGGTCGGAAGTCGAAGGTTTCGGTGGACCGCTGATAGACGGACACACCCACGAGGTCGGTTGGCAAGAGATCCGGTGTGAACTGGACGCGCTTCCAGGTGCATTCGATGGATGTCGCGAGCGCCTTGGCAAGGCTGGTCTTGCCGACGCCCGGAACGTCTTCGATCAGCAGGTGGCCCTCGGCCAGCAGACAGACCACCGCGAGTTGGATCTCTTGCTTCTTGCCGTGGACGACGCTGCCGACGTTGTCGGTGATCGCCGCGAACAGCGATGCGAACGTCGGGACCTGAGTGGAAGGAGCAGCCGTCACGGGACCCAGAGTAGACGCATGAGCAGCACATGCAATGGCAGCAGGGGTACCGTGGCCTCGTGGAAACGATGTATCTGGCGGTCGACATCGGGGGCACCAAGCTGGCTGCCGGGGTGGTCGACGACGACGGAAGGGTCGTCGTGCGCGATCGCGTCCCCACTCCGCCGCGTGATGTGTGGCCCGCACTCGAACGACTGATCTTGCGTGTCATGGCAGCGGCCCCGGCGCCGATCGTCGCTGTCGGAACCGGTTGTGGAGGGCCGATGGATGTCGCCGCCGAGACGGTTTCGCCGCTGCACATCCCGTCGTGGCAGAACTTCGAACTCAAGGCTGCGCTGGCCGAGGCAACGTCGTTGCCGGTCTTCATCGACAACGACGCGAAGGCGCTCACGCTCGGTGAGGCGTGGTGTGGTGCCGCTCGCGGCGCACAGAACATGGTGGGGGTCGTGGTCGGCACCGGCGTCGGCGGGGGCATCATCAGCAACGGCCGGCTGCTCAACGGTCGGCTCGGCAATGCCGGCCACATCGGCCACATCGTGGTCGAGCCCGACGGTCGTCCGTGCGCCTGCGGAGGCATCGGGTGTCTCGAGGCGTACGCGTGCGGCCCGGCGATCGAGGCCGAGACCGGCCGGCCTCCGCAGCGCGCGCCCCAACAGATCATCGAACGCACCGGACTGCTCGTCGGTCGCGCTCTGGCTTCGCTGGCCGCGATCGTCGACTTCCGCCTTGCGGTCGTCGGTGGCTCCGTCGCGCTCGGATTCGGCGAGCCGTTCTTCGCTGCCGCGCAGACCGAAGCCAACTCGCGTGCCCGGTTGTCGTTCACCGAGCATCTCGAGATCCGCCGAGTCGCACTCGGTGAACTCGCCCCGATCGTCGGAGCCGCGGCACTGGCTCGTCGCGGCGTGCTCGGCGAGCCCTGATCCGACGCTCGACCTGCGCGCTGGCCGGCACTCGCCGCCCGGCTACCTCGCGGTAACATGGCCCGATGCAACCGACGTACACCGCTGAAGCAGACGCGTATCGGGAAAAGGTCCAAGCATTCCTGGCCGAGAAGCTACCGTCGAACTGGCAGGGCACCGGTCGCCTCGAAGGCGCGGAACTGCACCAGTTCGTCAACGAATGGCGCGTCGTGCTCAACGAAGCCCGGTACCTGGCACCAGGCTGGCCGGTCGAGTACGGAGGCGGCGGTCTGTCGGCACTCGAGCAGGTCATCGTCGGCGAGGAGTTCGCCAAGGCCGGCGTCCCCACCGGCGGATACAACGACACGTTCGGCATCCAGATGCTCGGCAACACGCTGCTGCAGTGGGGCACCGACGAGCAGAAGGCGTACTACCTGCCGCGCATCCTCGCCAATGCCGACATCTGGTGTCAGGGCTACAGCGAGCCCAACGCCGGATCAGACCTGAGCAACATCGGGCTGCGGGCCGAGCTCGACGGTGATCAGTGGGTCCTCAACGGACAGAAGATCTGGACCTCGGCCGGCCATCTCGCCGATCACATCTTCACGCTTGCCCGCACCGACCCGGATGCGCCGCGTCACAAGGGCATCTCGTTCCTGCTCGTCGACATGCGCCAGCCCGGCATCGAGGTGCGCCCGATCAAGATGATCTCCGGCGAGAGCGAGTTCAACGAGGTCTTCTACACCGACGCAACCACGCCCAAGGGTGAAGTCGTCGGTGGGGTCAACAACGGTTGGGCTGTCGCGATGACGTTGCTCGGCTACGAGCGAGGCGAAGCGGCAGCCACCCTGCCGATCCGCTTTCAGGCCGAGCTCGATCGGCTCTTCATCATGGCCAAGGATCGTGGAGTGGCCTCGAACCCGGTCATTCGCCAGCGCCTCGCGTTCTGCTATTCGAAGGTGCAGATGATGCGCTATCTCGGGATGCGCACGCTCACGAAGTTCATGCAGGGGCACCACCCTGGCCCCGACGGCGCGATCTTCAAGCTGTACTGGAGCGAGTACCACAAGGTCGTCACCGAACTCTCGATGGACATCATGGGCCTCGACGGTCTGGTGCCGAGTGGCAGACCGCCATCGAGTGCGTTCCAGACCGACGATGCCGGGGCGGCCAATACCACCGCCTCGTGGGAAGGCGTGTTCCTCAACGCTCGCGCCGGCACGATCTATGCAGGATCGAGCCAGATCCAACGCAACATCATCGGTGAGATGGTGCTCGGGCTGCCAAAAGAGCCGAAGCCGAACTGATCGGTGCACTGGATTCGCGTTGCGAGAGCGGTCGCCGCTCGGCCCGCACTGTGGCCGACAGCGTTCCGGCAGATGCGCCGCACGGCCGCGCCCGGGTGGTACCGACACGCACCCTTCCTGCCCGTGCCGTCCGGCGACTATCTGCACTTCCGACTCGTCACGCAATACGGCGATCCCGAACATCGACCCGAGCCCGCAGATGTGATCAACTATCTCGCGTGGTGCAGAGATTGGGACAGCGGCGACCGGTGACGCATCCGCCGATTGGCGCGATGCCCAGCGACGCGCCGGGGCCCATGCCGACGATGCCGGCACACGGTCGACTGCGCTAGGGCCCGGTCATGCGCAGCGCACTCGTCCTGAACGCGACGTATGAACCGCTGAGCATCGTTCCTGCCCGCCGCGCGGCCTGCTTGATCCTAGCTGACAAGGCTGACCTGATCGAGGACGACGGCACCGTGTTGCGATCCGAGAGCATGGCCCTCGCCAACCCGCTGGTGATCCGACTGCGTTACGTCGTCAAGGTGCCGTATCACCGTCGCACCGCGCTGTCCCGCCGAGCCGTGTTCATCCGCGACGAGCACCGTTGCCAGTACTGCGGCGATCACGCCGATTCGATCGACCACGTGATGCCGCGCTCTCGCGGGGGGCGCAACGAGTGGGAAAACGTCGCAGCGGCGTGCCGGCCGTGCAACCTTCACAAACGCGACCGCACGCCTGAAGAGGCGAACATGCGCCTGGCTCGCATCCCGCGAGTGCCTCGCGAACAGGCATGGGTGACGGTCTCCGTCGGTCGAGTACCCGACGCGTGGAAGCCATACATCGCCGAAGCGTCCTGAGGTCGGCGTGGCGGGCAGCGTCCGCAGCGGCATGCTGAACCCGTCATGAGCACCGCCTGGAACGTCGAGGTCGATCGCGGATCGGCAGCTGAGTTCCACGCGCGCGACATCCCCAACCCACTGATCCCCACCCTGTGGTGGTTCGACGTCCAGCAACCCGCGCTCGTGCTCGGCTCGGCCCAGCCGATCGGACACATCGACGTCGTCGCCTGCGAACGGGCCGGTGTCGACATCGTCCGTCGTCGTAGTGGCGGCGGTGCTGTTCTCCTCGAACCCGATGATGTCCTTTGGGTCGATGTCGTCATCCCAGCGGGTGATCCCCGATGGTCTGCCGATGTGTCGTCGTCGGCATGGTGGCTGGGGGAGGTCTGGCAGCGGACCCTGGTGACGTGCGGCATCGACGGCACGACCGTGCACCATGGACCGATGGTGCATCGGCGATGGTCGGACCGGCTGTGCTTTGCCGGCCTCGGCGGGGGAGAGGTCGTGGCAGCCGACGGACGCAAGATCGTCGGCATCAGCCAACGTCGCACCCGCGCCGGGGCGCGGTTCCAGTGCGCGCTGTATCGCCGATGGCGGGCTGAGAACCACGCACCACTGTTCGCCGAGCCCGGACCTCAGTTCCGCGACCTCGACGACATCGTGTTCGCGGTCGATCGGCCGGTCGACGAACTGCGCGCTGTGTTCACCGCAGCCCTCCACCAGACCTGAGCGCTGGCGTCGAGGCCGTCTCGTCCGACCGGTCCAGGGCCCCAATCCTCCCCACTGGTGATTCGCGCTCAACGCGCGCACTCATCAGGCCTTTTGCGCGCCATGTTCGCGCTCTCCGTGCGAACCTGACCCGATTCTCACGAAACGTTCCCGGGAAGTGGTGAGAAATGGGTTGACTTTGGGTGGTTTGTGGGGCATAGTGGGGACACGTGGGAAGCCCGGACCACGTGAGGCAGCACTCGGGCGGAAATCGAAGGGCAATGCAACAGTTCCTCGGCGTTTTCGAACGTCAGCTCGACGTGAAGGGCCGGCTGGCGCTCCCAGCTGCTTTTCGAGCGCGCCTCGGAACGATCTGCTACCTGACCCTGGGAGCAGACAACAGCATCGAGGTCTTCACGGCCGAGAAGTTCGAACAGGAGGCAGACCGCATTCAGCAACTCCAAGCCAGAGGCGAGATCAGCATGGATCGACTCCGTGCCTTCGCCTCCCGCGCCACACCCGTCGAACCCGACGGCCAGGGCCGGATCTATCTCGACGAGCGGCTTCGTACGCACGCTCGGTTGAACGTCAAGGGTCCGGCGGTCGTCGCCGGTCGCCTCGACCGGATCGAGATCTGCTCGCAGGAGCGCCACGAGCGCAGCATGCGAGCGGGTGAAGCGGAGTTCTCCGAAGGCAGTTCGCACTGAACACAGCAATCCACGACCACGACCAACCGATCGAAAGGAGCCGAAGGCCACCACACAACGACATGCACAACAGATCGAATACCGGTGAGTTCCGCTCACCGGCAGTCTCCCGGTGAACAAGATGAAGCCCCACTCCACCCGCCTACATCTCGTTCCGTCCGGGGAGAAATCCCGGCGACAATCGTTCACCGAGGGACTGCCGATGAGCGGAGCCCGAATGCCCCGAATACCCGAAATGCAGGGACAACACCCGATCGCCGCCGTGGTGATCGCAGGGAAATGCGGACAGGCGTGAACACACCCGACACAGACGACACGCAACGCGGCGAGTCGGACTTCCATCATCAGCCGGTGATGGCGCGAGAAATCGTGGACCTGTTCACGACGGTTCCGCCGGGTTTCGTGCTCGACGCGACGCTCGGCGGCGGGGGTCACGCAGAAGCGATCCTCGAACGCCACCCGCACCTCAGCATCCTCGGGATCGACCGCGACGAGACAGCGCTCTCGGCTGCAATGCAGCGCCTCGCCCGTTTCGGTGACCGGATCCACACTGTGCACGCTCGCTTCGACCGCCTTCGAATCGCCATGAACACCGCTCGCATCAACGAACTCAGCGGCGCCCTCTTCGACCTCGGCGTGTCGTCCCCCCAGCTCGACCGGGCCGAGCGCGGCTTCTCGTATCGCCAGGACGCTCCACTCGACATGCGGATGGACACCACCGAGGCATGGTCCGGGCGCGATGTGGTCAACGGCTACACCGAGTCTGAACTGATCCGCGTCCTGCAGGACAACGGCGACGAGCGGTTCGCCCCTCGAATCGCTCGCGCCATCATCGCCCAGCGCCCGATCGAGACGACTGCGGAGCTGGCCAACATCATCGTGGCTGCGATCCCGGCGGCCGCTCGCCGCACCGGGGGCCACCCTGCCAAGCGTTCGTTCCAGGCGATTCGGATCGAGGTCAATCGCGAGCTGGAGATCCTGCCCGATGCGATCGACGAGGCCATCGCCGCCACCGCGATCGGCGGGCGCATCGCCGTGTTGTCGTATCACTCCGGTGAAGATCGGATCATCAAGGATCGCTTCCGCACTGCGGAGACCGGCAATTGCGTCTGCCCGCCGGGACTGCCATGTGTGTGTGGCGCGGTGCGCACGGTGCGCCTCGTCCGGCGCGTTCCAAGGACACCGTCGGCTGAAGAGGTCGCGACCAATCGTCGCGCTGCGTCGGCGCGTCTGCGCGTCGTCGAACGGATCGACGAATCAGTTGACGGTGACGTTCGCCGCGCCCCCGGGCGAGGCCGCTGAACATGTCGGCTGTCGCGCCACTTCGCAACGACGTCCCCGCCAAGATCCGGCCCAGCGACCTGCGCCGCACGCCTCTGGAAAGGCGAGCACTCGGCGCCGGTCACCCAGCCGGAAAGACGGGTGAGTCACACGATCAGCCACGACCACATCTCGAAGTCGTCCAGCATCGCGGTCGCACGGTGAGCATCGTCGCGGTGTGCTGCCTCATGCTGTTCGGTCTCCTGCTCGGTGCCGTCGCCTTCCAAACCAAGCTGGCCCAGAACCAGCTCGCGTTGGACAAGGTCGAGCGCGAGGTCACCGCTGCCAGGTCTCGGTACGACGTCTTACGGCGGGCGAGAGCAGAGCTGCGCTCACCGAACCGGTTGTCGGTCGAGGCGGCCGCACTCGGCATGTCACCCGCCAAGAGCGGTGAGTTCATGACGATCGATCCGTCTGCGATCGCAGCGGTGACCGCTGCCGCGAGCGGCTTACCGAACGATGTGTCCGATCAGAAGACGTCGAACTTCGACCAGTTCGGCACGGTCAAGGCCGTCACGGCGGATACGCCGTGAGCGATCGTCGCAGCGTCCCGGGCATGGCCGACGAACGCGCACGCGAACGTGCTGGGGTTCGCACGCGGCCCGGCGCCACGCCTGCATCGCGTGGTGCGAGCAGCAGCCGTCGCTTCGCAGAAGCACCGGTCGGTCGGGGCGCTCGTAGCCACGGACGCGACCGGCACGCGGCACCGCAGCGTGCCACCGAATCGTCGCGGCGTGCCCCGTCCGAAGGCGGTCACGGACGCCGTCCACCCGCTGCAGCCGCCCCCCGCTCCTCGTCGAATCCGGCTCGGCGCCGCACTGTTCCGGCCGCTGCTCCGACACCACTCGATCGTCATCGGCGGCCGATGCAGAAGCGCGAACCCGTCGAGGTTCCGGTCCGGCGGAAACGGCACCTCGCCGCGCAACACCCACTGCAGAAGCGATCGCGCAAGCCGCGCCGCTATCACCCCGGTGTGTTCCGTGCCGGCCTGCCACACAAACGTTTGGTCGCGCTGTTCGTCGCTGCGATTCTGATCTTCGGCGGCATCTTGTTCCGCGTGGGCATGCTGCAGACGGCAGAGGCAGGGACGTACACGTCTGCAGGAATGTCGCAGCGGACCCGACAGACCACCCTCACGGCCAGCCGCGGCGTGATCTTCGACCGCAACGGCGACGAACTGGCGCTGTCCGTCCCGGCGACGACGATCTACGTCAATCCGAAGCTCGTCACCGACGCGGTTGGCACCGCAAACGCACTCGCGACGCTGCTGAAGCTCACATCGGACAAGCGGGCATCGTTGCTGCAGGCATTGCAACTGAAGCAGAAGGGCTTCGTGTACGTCGCCCGACAGCTCGATGAACAGACGGCAGAGAACGTGATGGCGCTCAAACTCGCCGGCGTCGACTCATATCAGGAGAACACCCGGGTCGTGCCCGGCGGCGATCTGGCTCGCGGCGTCCTCGGAACCACCGACATCGACGGCAAGGGAACGGCCGGCGTCGAGTTGCAGTACAACAAGATGTTGACCGGCACCAATGGTGAGTTGGTCATCCAGCACGACCGTCAGGGCAACGAGATCCCTGGGTCCGGCAGCGTGTCGGTGCCGGCGATCCCCGGGAAGGACCTCGTGCTCACGATCGATCGCTCGATCCAGTTCTCTCTCGAACAGGCAATGCTGTTGCAGGTCAGCACGCTCGGGGCGAAGGGTGGTTCGGCGATGGTGGAGGAGACATCGACAGGCAACATCCTCGCCATGGCGAGCGTGCAGCGCGATGCTCAGGGTGTGTACCACGTGACCTCTGCCAACGCCGGAGCGGTCGACTGCTATGAGCCCGGTTCCGTGGCCAAAGTGGTGACGATTGCGGCCGGCATCAACGAAGGTGCTGTCACGCCCGACACGTACTTCATGGTGCCCGGGTCACGTGTCTTCGACCCGAACACCAAATGGCACAAGACGATCTACGACGCCGAGCCGCACCCACTGCAATCGATGTCCGTTCACGACATTCTCGTCCAGTCGTCGAACAACGGCACGATCATGGTGTCGGAGAAGATCGGCGCGGAGAAGCAGTGGGATTACATGACCGCATTCGGCCTCGGCCAGAAGTCCGCATTGAACTTCCCGGGAGAGTCGCCCGGTCTGCTGAAGAACTGGAAGAAGTGGCAGGGCACCGAGAACGTGACCCCGGCCTACGGGTATGGCGTCTGCGCGACCTCGGTGCAGTTGATCGGTGCTGTGAACGTGGTCGCGAACAACGGGGTGTACGTGGCGCCGCGCCTCGTTCAGGCGGCCATCGGTGACAACGGCAAGGTCGTTCCCGCGGCGCCGTCGGCCTCACACGAAGTGATCAGCCCGGCCGCCGCGAGCCAGATGAACCTCATCATGCGCGATGTCGTTTGCGACAAGACCGGTACTGCGAACGCAGCACAGGTGAACGGGGTGACGATCGCCGGCAAGACGGGAACCGGCGTCAAGAACGAGAACGGTGTCTACGGTGTCGAAGGCAAGGACGCCAAGTACTACTCGTCGTTCGTCGGCTTCTTCCCAGCCGAAGCGCCGCAGGTGACCACCCTGATCTCGATCGACGAGCCGCCGAACACCTCGCTTGCCCGCTTCGGCGGCACCGCGGCGGCGCCCGTGTTCAAGACCATCGTGCCGACGATCATGCGTCAGCTCGGGATTGCGCCGCCGACCACCACCGGTGGATGCCCGAAGTAGTGGGCGAGTGGATCGGGGGACAGGAATGACCGCGAACGCGACCATGCCCCTGTCAGCATTGGTGGGCCAGGCAACTCCTGGATCGAGCGCGATCGTCATCGACGGAGCGATCGTCGATCCCGAGGTCACCACCGTCGAATTCGACTCGCGTGACGTTCGCGCGGGAGCGCTGTTCGTGTGCCTCCGCGGCGATCGAGTCGACGGGCACACGTTCGCCTCGACGGCGGTTGCGGCTGGCGCAGTCGCACTGCTCGTCGATCACTCGTTGGACCCGATGCTCGGCGTGACACAGATCGTGGTCGGCAACACGAGAACGGCGATGGGCGAGTTCGCCGCCGCGTTCTACGGACGACCCAGCCTCGCTCTCGATGTCGTTGGCATCACCGGCACCAACGGCAAGACGACCACCGCCCACATCGTGGCGTGCGCCCTGAGAGAACTCGGCCGGCCGACGGGCGTCATCGGCACGTTGTCGGGAGCACACACCACGCCTGAGGCACCCGAGTTGCAGCGTCGTCTCGCCGGCTTCCGCGACGGAGGATTCACCGCCGTCGCGATGGAGGTCTCGTCCCACGCCTTGGCGCTCGACCGAGTGCTCGGAACTCACTTTCGAGTCGGTGTGTTCACCAACCTCGGGCGGGATCACCTCGATCTGCACGGGACGCAGGAGCGCTACTTCGCCGCAAAGGCTCGACTGTTCGAGGCTCAGTTGACCGAACACGGCGTCGTCAACGTCGACGATGTCCATGGTCGGTTGCTGGTCGATGCGGCAACCATCCCGATGGCTCCGTATTCGCTCGCTGACGTCCATGACATCGAGATCGGCGCATTCGAACACAGCTACACGTGGCGCGACACGAGGATCACGATCGGCCTCGGAGGTCGGTTCAACGTTCTCAACAGTCTCGCTGCCGCCACCACGCTCGCCGTACTCGGCCACGCCGTCGATGACATCGCTCGGGGCCTTGCCGCGACGACACCCGTGCGCGGTCGCTTCGAGCCGATCGATGCCGGACAGGACTTCACCGTCATCGTCGACTATGCCCACACACCCGACGCGTTGCTCGAGGTGTTGACGGCAGCTCGTGGCGTCATCGAGCCTCGAACCGGACACGAAAGACTCATCGTCGTCTTCGGATGTGGTGGCGACCGCGACCACAGCAAGCGCCCACAGATGGGTTTTGCAGCGACGTCGAACGCCGATCTGACGGTCGTCACCTCTGACAACCCGCGCTCCGAGGAGCCCGTCGCGATCATCAATGACGTGATCGAGGGGGTACCGCCCGACTACCGTGGCCGGATTGTGGTGGAGCCGGATCGTCATGACGCCATCGCTTTCGCACTTCGGGCCGCCGGCCCGGGTGACGTCGTCGTGATCGCCGGCAAGGGCCACGAGACAACTCAGACCTTTCAGTCCGTCGTCATGCCCTTCGATGATCGAGCCGTGGCACAGGAGCTGCTGGAGACAATGTCGTGATTGCCATCATGTTCGCTGGGGCCACAGCGATGATCGTCTCGCTGTTCGGGTCGCGCTTCCTGATCACCTTCTTCCGGTCGCGCGGCAAAGGCCAGCCGATCCTCGGCAAGGAAGACCTTGGTCCCGAACACCACATGAGCAAAGCCGGCACACCGACGATGGGCGGGCTGGCGATCGTCGTCGCAGCATTCGTCGGATGGGTCGTGGCGCATGTCCGCACCCTCGCGTTCTCCAACCAGGCAGTGATCGCTTGGGTCGGCATCCTGGTCATGGCGTTCATGGGCTTCCTCGACGACTACATCAAGGTCAAGAAATCCCACAACCGCGGCATCTTCTGGAAGAAGAAGAGCTACATCACGCTGGCGCTCAGTTTCGGACTCGCCGCATGGCTGGTGGCCGCGACCGGCATCAGCACCACGTTCTCCGTGACCCGGGCGACCTTGCCGAACTGGCACATGCCCTGGTACGTGTGGATCCTGTGGGCCGGAACGATGATCTGGGCGACCAGCAACGCCGTGAACGTCACCGATGGTCTGGACGGACTTGCCGCCGGATCGGCGCTGATGGGATTCCTGGCCTTCACCATCATCGGTTACGTCGGCCTCCGCTACCGATACATCTACGAGGATGTGGTGAACCCGCTCGACCTCGCCGTGATGGCCGCCGCGTTCGCTGGTGCGTGCGGTGGATTCCTGTGGTTCAACGCGGCGCCGGCACGCATCTTCATGGGTGACGTGGGCGCGCTCGCGCTCGGCACAGCGCTGTCTCTGCTCGCGCTCACGCTCAACACACAGGTACTGCTCCTCCTCATCTGCGGTATCAATGTGATGGAGGCCGGTTCGGTCGCGATCCAGATGATCGTGTTCAAGGCCAGCGGTCGCAAGAAGCGGCTGTTCCGGATGTCGCCGATCCATCATCACTTCGAGCTCAAGGGCTGGCCGGAAACCACGGTGATCATCCGCTTCTGGCTGATCTCCGGGATCTGCGTCGCAAGCGCGCTCGCACTGTTCATCGCTGACTTCTCCAAGCAGGTCGGGGGCTGATGCCGAAGGCACTCGTCTACGGAATCGCGATCGCGGGCAAGGCCGTTGTTCGCGCGCTCACCGACCGGGGCTACGACGTCGTCGCGGCCGACGACAAGCTCACGCCCGACAAGCAGGCCGTCGCCGACGAGTTGGGCATCGACCTGATCGCGGCACCCACCACGGCCGAGATCGAGCAGCTCGTGGCCGACTGTGACTTCGTGGCTCCTGCGCCAGGAGTGCCGGAGACACATCCGGTCGTGGTCGCTGCGCTGGCCCTCGGCCGGCCACTCCGCACCGAGATCGACCTCGCCTATGAATGGGAGCAATTGCGACCCGCAGGGCCACGGCCGATGCTCGCCGTGACAGGTACCGATGGCAAGACGACCACGACGTTCATGGCGACCGAGATGTTGCGGGCAGCCGGACACAACGCGGTCGCCGTCGGCAACACCGATGTTCCGCTCGTGGCCGTCATCGACGACGACTCGATCGACGCGTTCGTCGTCGAGTGCACCAGCTTCCGGCTCAGCTGGACGACCTGCTTCCGTCCCGACGCTGCTGTGTGGCTGAACCTCGCTCCCGACCATCTCAACTGGCATGTCGACATGAGCAGCTACGAGGCCGCCAAGGCTCGCGTCTGGAGGTACCAGGGACCGGACGACACGGCGATCGGATTCATCGACGACGACGTCGTGATGCGGCACCTGCGCAGTGCGCCCGGTCGGCACATCACGTTCGGGCTCGCAGGCGCCGACTACCACGTGGAATCGCTCTCGGACGGCGGAGGCACGCTGACTGGGCCACTCGGTGCGCTGTGCTCGGTCGGCGAGATGGGCCGAGGACTGCCCCACGACATCACCAATGCCCTTGCCGCGGCGGCGCTCGTGCAGCAGACAGGTCTCGCCGACGCGGCAGCGATCGCCCGGGCACTGCGGACTTTCGTCGGGCCGCCGCACCGCATCGAACCCATCGGCAGCGCCGGGGGAGTGCGGTGGTTCAACGACTCCAAGGCAACGACACCGCACGCCGCACTCACTGCGATCCGGGCCTTCGACTCTTTGGTACTCATCGCTGGCGGGCGTAACAAGGGGCTCGACCTGAGTGGCCTTGGCTCCGAGCCGAAGCGGATGCGCGGTGTCGTCGCGATCGGCGAGGCCGGCGATCAGATCGCCCAAGTTTTCGCCACCATCTGCCCGGTGCGGCGCGCTGGTTCCATGGCTGCTGCGGTCGAGGCGGCTGCGGCGATGGCGCTGCCGGGCGATGCCGTCGTGCTGTCCCCGGCGTGCGCCAGCTTCGATTGGTACCCCGACGGCGGCTACCCGGCGCGGGGCGACGATTTTCGATCCATCGTCACCGCGCACCTCGGATCCGTCGACCAATCGCAACATCCGGCGGGCGCTGGACAGGAAGCCGCATCATGACCTCCACCACCACGCTGATCGGCGACCGCCGGCGGCAGACGCTCGAGCGCACCGCGGCCCGCCGCAAACATCCGTCGCGTCGGGCGGAGACTCGTCCGCTCGGACCGCCGCCCGGCGTCTACTACGTGATCATGCTCGTCGTCGCCGTGCTCGTGATGCTGGGCCTCGTGATGGTCTTCTCGGCATCGGCGATCACCTCGTTGCACGATGGTGATTCGCCGTGGGCGATCTTCGATCGTCAACTGCTGTGGGCGGTTCTCGGCGGTATCGCGATGGTCACGACGGCCAAGGTTCCGTATCACCGCTGGCGCCGTCTCATCCCCTGGATCCTCGTGCTCGGCTACGGCCTCATGCTCCTTCCGTTCGTGCCCGGGCTCGGCCGATCGGTGAACGAGGCCAAGGCCTGGGTGTTCATCGGACCGATCAGTTTCCAGCCGTCCGAATTCCTCAAGCTCGCGCTGCTGCTGCACTGCGCCGATCTCCTCGCTCGCCGTGAGACGGAGATGTCGAACCTGCGCCGCAGCATGTGGCCGCTGATGACGGCACTCGGGTTCGGCGCCATGCTGTGTCTGCTGCAGGGCGACCTCGGCTCGGCAATCGTCCTGTCGTGTCTCGTGTTCGCCGTGCTGTTCATCGCCGGCACGCCGCTGACACCGATGGCTGTGATGACGGCGGTCGGCTCCGTCGGGATGCTCGGCTTCGTGTTCACCAGCCAACGACGGATGAATCGGTTCACCGCATTCCTCGACATCACCGGTCACAAGGACTATCTGAGCTACCAGACGTATCAAGCCATGATCGGTATGGGCACCGGCGGCATCAGCGGCACGGGGGTCGGTAGCGGGCCGTCGAAGTGGGGGTATCTCCCACTGGCCCACAGCGACTTCATCTTCGCCGTGATCGGTGAAGAGCTCGGTTTCATCGGCGTCGTCGCGGTGATCGGTTGTTTCCTGATGCTGACCTACGGCGGAGTCCAGGTCGCGCTGGCCGCACGGGATCGTTTCGGCACATTGCTGGCCGGCGGAATCGTTGCGTGGCTTGCGGTCCAAGCGGTGATCAACATCGGCGGTGTCAGTGGCGTGATGCCGGTGACCGGGCTGACGCTGCCGTTCGTGTCGTCGGGCGGTAGCTCGTTGTTCGTCTGCATGACGGCGGTGGGCCTGCTGCTCAACGTTGCGCGCCACGTCAAGTCCTGACGATGCAGCCGACGGCTTTCGCAGTGATCACAGGTGGCGGAACATCCGGCCACGTCCTGCCCGCGCTCGCAATCGCCGATGCGCTCGTCGCAGCCGGGCATCGACCAGATGAGATCGTCTACATCGGTGCACAGCGTGGCATCGAGACTCGGCTGCTCCCGACGTCGCCATACCCCCACCACTTCCTGGATGTCATTGGCCTGCAGCGCTCGCTGTCGAGTCGCAATCTTGCGTTTCCGGTCAAGCTGGTCCAATCGATTCTGGCTGCGCGCGCATTGCTGAAGCAGCTGCGTCCGGCGGTGGTCGTCTCGGTCGGCGGTTATGCGAGCTTTCCGGCGACGTTCGCTGCACGCCTCCGTCGGACTCCTGTGGTGGTTGTGAGCTACGACCGGATTCCCGGGCTCGCAAGCCGGGTCAGCGCTCGGTTCTCAACCGCCTGCGCTGTTGCATTCGAAGGATCGAAACTACCGCGCGCAACGTACACGGGAGCACCCGTTCGACTCGCGCTGATCGATCTCGACCGGCGTGCACAACGGGACTCGGCGAGAGCCGAACTCGGCGTGCCGCTCGACCGCTTCATGATCGCCGTGTTCGGCGGATCGCTCGGATCGAAGGTGCTCAACGACGCAGTGGCCGGGATGGTCACCGAGCTCGGGGATCGATCCGACGTCATCGTGCGCCACGTGGTGGGTGACCGGTTTCTCGCCGACGCTGCCACTGAACGATCTGGTCCACAGGGCATCATGTACACCGTGATGGGTTACGAGGACCGAATGCTGCAGGTCTACGCAGCGGCAGATGTGATGGTGACACGAGCTGGAGCGAGCACGATCGCAGAGCTCGCGACCGCTGGCATGCCGGCCATCATCGTTCCGTGGGCGGGCGCGGCCGACGACCATCAGACGGACAATGCCCGGGTTCTTGGCGATGTCGGCGCCGCGATCGTGCTGGCCGAGACCGACCTCACGCCTCGGGCGCTGACCGACAAGGTGACGGCGCTGATCGAACATCCACGGATGCTCGACGACTTGGCGTCCGCGGCGTTCACTGCCGGTGAAGCGCATCGCAGCGGCCGCTTGGTCGCGCTGATCGAGGCGGTTGCAGCCCGATGACGACGCCTGTCGCTCCCATCGACCTGTCCGCCCCGCAGCGCCTTCATGTCGTCGGCGTCGGGGGGCCGGGGATGAGCGCGATCGCGATCGTGCTGGCTGAGATGGGCCACACGGTGTCGGGCAGCGACATCCGTGAAAAGCCGGTGCTCGATCGCCTCCGCGCCGCTGGGATCGCGGTCCAGATCGGCCATCAACGATCACATGTCTACGGTGTCGATGCGGTCACAGCGTCCAGCGCGGTGCCCGATCGCAATGTCGAGCTCGACGAGGCTCGCACGGCCGGCGCGCTCGTGCTCCGCCGGGCGGGCATGCTGGCTGGTATCTGTGCGCAGGCGCGATCACTGGCAGTCGCCGGCACGCACGGCAAGACCGGTACATCGAGCATGTTGATGCTGGTGCTGGCGGAAGCCGGGTTGCGGCCCGGCTTCGTGATCGGCGGCGACGTGACCGACATGGGCACCGGTGCACAGTGGACTGGCGAGGAATGGTTCGTGGTCGAGGCCGACGAGAGCGATGGCACGCACCTCGAACTCCCTCTCCACGGCACGATCCTGACCAACATCGACGTCGACCATCTCGATCACTACGGCAGCCTCGAAGGCATCATCGCCGGGTTCGACACCTATCTCGGTCAGATCTCCGGTCCGAAGGTGCTGTGCGCCGACGACGATGTTTGCCGACGGCTGGCCGCCGTTCACGGAGCGATCACGTACGGTTTCCACCCCGATGCCGATGTCCGCGCCGTCGATCTGCGCGCCGACGAGGGCTCGTTCCACTTCTCCGTCGAGCATCACGGCGTACGGCTCGGCGATGTGCACCTTCCCCTCCGCGGAACTCACAACGTGCAGAACGCGACGGCGGTGATCGCGATGGCGCTCAGCGTCGGGATCGACTTCGAGATCGCCGCGGCGGCGCTCGCCCGATTCGGTGGCGTCGCCCGACGATTCGACATCCGCGGCCACGACGGCGGGGCGACACTCGTCGACGACTATGCGCATCTCCCGGCCGAGATCGCGGCCGTGCTCGCGGCAGCACGACACAGCGGCGACGGCTGGAAGCGGATCGTCGCCGTGTTCCAACCGAACCGTTACAACCGGATGGCCGAGCTGTGGCCGGCGTATCGGGACGCCTTCGTCGACGCCGACGTGGTGGTGCTCACGGACATCTTCTCGTCGGGCACCGTTCCCATTCCAGGAGTCACCGGCAAGCTGGTCGTGAACGCGGTCCTCGACGCTCACCCACGGGCGCACGTGGTCTGGCTCCCGCGGCGAATCGATCTGATCGAGTACCTCGCTCGTACGCTCCGCGCCGGCGACGTCTGCATCTCGATGGGTTGTGGTGACATCGCCTCGCTGCCCGACGAAGTGATCGAACGACGCCTCGACCTGGACGCCGTTGACCGATGACGGGCGTCGCGGTTCCGGCGGTGTCGAATGCGCTCTTCGACGATCAGGTCGAACGAGCGCTGGCCATCCTCGGTGGTATCGCCACACGCGATGTCGCACTCGGCCCGATGACCACGTATCGAGTCGGTGGTCGCGCAGCAATCATGGCTCGTCCACGTTCCGCCGACGATCTGCACACGATCGCTGAAGCAGTCGCGCGCACTGGGCTGGAGCCGCTCGTGGTCGGCCGCGGCTCGAACCTGTTGGTCGCCGACACCGGGTTTGCGGGCATCGCGGTGAGCCTCACTGATCTGTCGAGCGATCACCGCGTCGACGAGTGCGATGTCGTCGCTGGCGCGGCGGTGCTGTTGCCGCAACTCGCCCGCCGAGTGGCCGCCGCCGGCCTCACGGGTTTCGAGTGGGCCGTGGGGGTCCCCGGCAGCGTCGGAGGAGCTGTGCGGATGAACGCCGGCGGACATGGCAGCGACATCGCCGCATGCCTCGTCGATGCGCTCGTTTTCGATCTGTTCACACGGCGCTGCCGGGCGCTCGCCCCCGACGAACTCGGCTTACGGTTTCGCGGCAGTGACCTTGCGGCCCATCAGGTGGTGGTCGAGGCCCGAATTCGGCTGCAACCTGGCGACCGTGAACGATCCGAGCGAGAGATCGACGACATCGTCCGCTGGCGTCGAGAACATCAGCCCGGTGGCCAGAACGCCGGCTCGGTTTTCGTCAATCCGATCCCCGGCGAGCTCGCCGCAGGGGAGCTGATCGACCGCGTCGGCTTGCGCGGATTTCGGATGCGAACGGCGTCGGTATCCGAGAAGCACGCCAACTTCATCCAGGGCTCCGACGGTGGCTCGGCGAGCGATGTCGTCGAGCTGATCGAACTCGTTCGTTCACGAGTCGCGAGCGAGACCGGCTTCGTGCTGCGCAGCGAGGTACGCCTGGTCGGCTTCGCGAACAGCACCGATGATGCTCCCGGAGTCGACGTATGACCGCGCCGCGCCTTCCGCTCGGCGAGGGCGATGTACCCGACAAGGCGCTCGAAGAACTGCTCGCCGCGTTCGCGAAGGACGCAATGCCCGCTCCTGAAATCGAACTGGACGATCCTTCGATCGACCAATTGCTCGGCCTGACGCCGCCGCCCGGCTCGGTCGAACTCGTCACTCAGCCCGTGGATCAGATCGATGGCGCATCCGTCACTGCGCCTGTTGCCGCCTTGCCACTTCCGCCGGACGAAGCGGACTCGATCACAGCCATCACGCCGAAAACTGCGGAGGTTGCGGACGACAAGCCCGCGGCAAGGAAGACGATCCGGATCGGTGGCGGCGACCAAGACGATCTCCCCGACGCCGTGTACCTCGACGAGGAAGCCGAGGAGCGCCTCCGTGGCACATCGCCGCGTTCGACGGAGGCCTCCATCCGCAGCGAGCGCACCACGATCCTGATCGGCGACGACGAGATCGAGGGATCGTCGGGCGGCATCCCCACCGGTTCGACCCGAGGTATGGATCCGCGACTTCGCGCGCGTCGGATCGCCGTGCGACGCGCGATGAGCCGGCGGCGGCTCAAGTGGTTTGTCATCGTCGGTGTCATCGTGGTGTTCGGCACTGCAGCGCTGGCGGTCCTCGGCTCTTCACTGTTCGCCGTGCAGTCCAAACACATCGTGATCAGCGGCGCCGCGCGCATCGACCAAACCGACCTCGATGCGGCGGTCAAGCAGCTCGCCGGTCATCCCGAACTGCTCATCGACACCCACAAGATCGAAGTCGAGCTCGAGCGCAGTCCGTGGGTGAGATCCGCACGCGTGACCACTCATTTCCCCCATACGGCGACGATCGAGATCCTCGAACGAACACCGTTGGCCACCTATGTCGGCTCCGACAACCGCTTCCGCATCATCGATGACCAGGGTGTTGTCGTCGATGTTCTCCGCGGACGACCGGTCGAGTTCATGCTCGTGACCGGCGCCGGGGTGAACGCCGAGGCAGGCGGATCTGCCGGTGCATCGTTTGCTCACGCGGCGCAGTTGGTCGAGGCGTTGACGCCCGGGGTTCGCTCGAGAACGGCATCGGTCACGGTGGGGACGACGGGGGAGCTCTCGTTGGTGTTCCATGACGACACGGTGGTCGACTTCGGTGCCCCGACCGAGTTGCTCGACAAGTTGATCCGGCTCGAGGGGTACCTCGAACGAACCACATCGCAGAACTGCAAGACCCTGATCGTGTCGACCAATCCGATCAGCCACAAGGACTGCAGCTCGGTGCCGTCGCAGACGTCCAATGGCTGAGGTCGTACCCTCCCCATCTTTGGTCGTCTGACGTGGCAGGATTGTCCACAGAAGCTCGGAGCAGGCTCTAGCCTGCTACGTCACATGTTTGAACAGAGGCCGGAGGTTTCCTGATGGCAGGAGCACCACAAAATTATCTCGCGATGATCAAGGTCATTGGCGTTGGCGGGGGCGGCGTGAACGCCGTCAACCGGATGATCGATGCCGGCTTGAAGGGCGTCGAGTTCATCGCCGTCAACACCGACGCGCAAGCGCTGCTGATGAGCGATGCCGACGTGAAGCTCGACATCGGCCGCGAGCTGACACGTGGACTCGGAGCGGGCAGTGATCCCGAGGTCGGCCGCGCCGCGGGCGAATCTCATGCCGACGAGATCGAAGAGATGATCAAGGGCGCCGACATGGTGTTCATCACCGCTGGTGAGGGCGGTGGCACCGGTACAGGCGCCGCGCCTGTCATCGCCGAGATCGCCAAGAAGATGGGCGCACTCACGATCGGCGTGGTCACCCGGCCGTTCGCGTTCGAAGGTCGCCGGCGCTCGGTGCAGGCCGATGTCGGTGTCACCAAGCTCAAGGAGAAGGTCGACACACTGATCGTCATCCCCAACGATCGCTTGCTCACCGTTGCCAACGAGAAGACCAGCGTGCTCAACGCGTTCAAGATGGCCGACGAAGTGCTGCTGCAAGGCGTCTCCGGCATCACCAACCTCATCACCACGCCGGGCTTGATCAACACCGACTTCGCCGACGTTCGAATGGTGTTGTCGAACGCCGGCTCGGCGTTGATGGGCATCGGCCAGGCCAGTGGCGAGAACCGTTCGGTCACCGCCGCCAAGGCTGCCATCAGCAGCCCCCTGCTCGAAGCAGCGATCGATGGTGCGCGCGGCATCCTGCTCAACATCACGGGCCCGTCGAGCATGGGCCTGTTCGAGATGAACGCCGCTGCCGAGATCATTCACGGCGTCGCTCACCAGGACGCCAACATCATCTTCGGTACCGTCATCGACGACGAGATGGGTGACGAGATCAAGGTCACCGTGATCGCTGCCGGCTTCGACCGCTGGGACTCGCCACCGACCGCGACCAAGCAGAGCCCCAGGCCCGCAGATCCGCCGAAGTCGCCCTCCACGATCAAAGATCTGTTCGCCACTGATGCGCCCGATCCGCTCGACGATGACGACGATTTCGACGTGCCGTCCTTCTTGAAGTAGCTCGCTGTGCAGGTCGCCCCGATGGGCGCCGGAGTCGAGATCAGTGAAATGGACCAACGACGTGTCTGACGTCGATCCGTCCGCGGTGGCCGATGCGGTCGACCGCGTGCGGTCGCGCATCCGTGAGCTCGGCGCTGGTCGCACGATCGAGCTCGTCGCGGTCACCAAGGGGTTCGGTGCCGCAGCGGTCGATGCGGCCGTCGCGGCCGGCTGCACGATGATCGGCGAGAACTATGCCCAGGAACTGCGCGACAAATGGCCATTGGTCGAGGTGTCGTTGCCCCGCCCCCAGGTGCACTTCATCGGCCAGTTGCAGACCAACAAGGTGCGCACGGTCGCGTCGATCGTCGACGTGTGGCAGAGCGTCGACCGCACGAACCTCGCCGATGAGATCGCGCGGCGGGCGCCGCAAGCGACAGTCTTCGTTCAGGTCAACACGACCGAGGAGGCGGACAAAGGCGGCTGTGCCGTCAGCGACACCGACAGTGTGGTGGCGCACTGCCGCCGACTCGGGCTCTGTGTCGAGGGTCTGATGACCGTTGGACCGACGTCGGGTGAGCCGGCCGAGACGCACGCCGCATTTGCGTTGCTCGATCACCTGGCGGAGACGCTCGGTGTCGCTGGACGGTCGATGGGGATGACCGCCGACATGGACATCGCGATCGAACACGGCGCCACTCATGTGCGCATCGGGAGTGCGCTGTTCGGCGCGCGTCCCCATCGGCGCACTCAGATCGGATAGCCTCTCAGCAGGAGGGTTACTGGATGTCAATCATGAAGAAGGCAATGGACTTTCTGGGTCTTGGTCCTGATGATGCCTACGACGATTACGACATGCCGCCCGAGCCGGAACGTCCGATGCGCGCCCAGCGTGCACCGCGCGACCCAGAGCCCGTCCAGCGATCGAGCCGTGGGTCCTACATGGAGCCCGAAGAGGAGATGGTTCGCACCCAGCCGGCGCGGCCGAGCTTCCCGTTGCGTGACTCCGAATCCGTTGCGCCACGCCGACCGCAGTTGCCCACCGACGATTCCTCCGTGCATCCACGTCCCACCAACCCCAAGCCCGCACCGCCGCCGAACGTGCGCACGCTGCCCATCGCGCCGGGTGAGCCGGCAACGGTGAAGCCGCGACGTTTCGATCAAGCTCAGGAGATCGCCGATCGGTTCAAGGAAGGCCTGCCGGTCATCATGAACCTCGAGAACACCGAGCGCGATGTCACGCGGCGCTTGATCGACTTCGCGAGCGGCCTCTGCTACGGCCTCAATGGCAGCATGGAAAAAGTCGCGAGCGGCGTGTATCTGCTCAAGCCCTTGCCACGTCAGACCAACTCGTACGACAACTGAATCTGTGAGCGCACGTTGCTGCGCGCATGCCCTGTTCACGGCTGCGCGACCGGCGTAGTCTCGTCGGATGGAATTGAGTCCGCAGTCCGTTTCGAGTACCACGTTCAAGATCGTCAAGAAGGGTTACGACCCAGACGAGGTGAGGGCGTATCTCACGCAGCTCGCCAGCTCGATCGAGATGACGCAGAACCAGGCGGCCGCAATGGAAGCACGTGCGCGTGCTGCAGTCGTGCGCCTGCAAGAGATCGCGGCGCAAGCGCCGCAGCAGGTGGCTCAGCCCGTGCAGGTGGCCCAGCCCGCACCGGCACCGATGTCGACGAGTTCGGACGACTCCGAGACCATCAGCCGAACGTTGCTGCTCGCTCAGCGCACCGCAGACGCGACGATCGCTGACGCCAACGAGCAGGCGCGTCGAGCGACCGAAGCGGCGAATGCCGAGGCGCGCACCATTGTCGCCGGTGCTCAGGAGATGGCCAATCGGCTCGTCGACGAAGGCCGCTCTGAGGCGCGGCGTGCCGGCGAAGGCCAGCGCGTCCAGATCGAGAGCGAGGTCCAGTCGCTGCTCGCTCGCCGCGAGTTCCTGCTCAGCGACGTCGAGCACCTCGAGCAGCACGTGGTGACGCACCGCGACCGTCTGCGCGACGTCGCGACGTCGATCACCGAACTGGTCGACAAGGTGCCGGGCGGTCTCGGCGACATCCGCCGTCCGCTCATGTCGGCGGTCGGCGACGCGGACACAGCCGCATTGGTCGCGCCGGCTCCGCCAGCCGCAAGCGTGGCGAGCACGTACGAGGCGATGCCAGATCCGGCGCCGATGTCGGCGGCCGCAGCGGTGGACGTGGCATCCGAACCTCACCTCGACGAAACCGAAGCCATGCCGCGCGTCGACACATCGGGCTATGACAACATCGATTTGGCCCCGGCCGCGGCCCCCGCGCCGACCCCGGCTCCGGTCGTCTCTGACGTGATGCCCGCCGCGACGGCCGACCTCGATCCGATCTGGCTTGCATCCTCGACTGATTCGATGAAGCCGGATGAGACCTTCGATGCCACGCCTCCGAGCGGCATCACCAATCAGTTTCTGTTCGACGACATCACGGCCGAGGTTCCGAGAGTCCAGCAGATCCCCAATGACGATCTCACCATGCAGGGCGATCAGCCCAACTGATCGCTGCGCATTCTTTCCAGCAAAGTCGGGAAATTCGTTGGTGATGGCCGAGCGAGGGCCTACGATCCGCCCGTTCGATCCATCGGGAGGTCCTCATGGCCAAGAAGGTTGAGACGCCGGCGAAGAAGGCGGCGCCGGTGAAGAAGGCGGCATCGTCAGCTGCGCCGAAGGCCGCTGCGACACCACGAGCGACGGCGAAGACCCCCGCCCCGCCAGCACCACCCGCCAAGACGACCCCCGCCCGTCAGCCCACAGTCTCCAAGACAGCCTCCCCCCAACCCGCTGCCGCCAAGAAAGCCCCTGCGACGACCTCATCGGCGAAGCAGACCGGCGCCGCATCGACGGCTGCAGCCAAGAAAGCACCCGTGCCCAACACCACGAATTCGACTCCCGTCAAGAAGGCGGCTGCTCCGGCAGCCAAGCCTGTCGCCCCGGCCCCCGCGCCCGTCCCTGCTGCTGTCGTCCCTGCCGCTCCGGTTCGCAAGGCTCCGGCCAAGAAGGCACCAGCGGTCGCTCCGCCTCCGCCGACACCGGTCGTGGTCAAGGGCGAGACCAAGGATGGCCTCAAGTACACCAAGGACTTCGACGCCAAGTTCATCACCGCCCAACATGCGCTGTTGATCGAGGCTCGGATCTCACTCACGGGTCAGGCCGTGCGCCTGGAGGACGAAGCCAACTCGCTGATCGACGACGAGATGGGCGATGTCCAGTTCGACGACGAGTCGGGCGAGGGTGACACGATGGTGGTCGAGCGCGAGCGCGATCTCTTCCTTTCGGCGCGAGCTCGCCAGGACATCGAGGAGATCGACGGTGCCATTGCCCGTCTGAAGAACGGCACGTACGGTTACAGCGTGGTCTCACTCCGGCCCATCCCTCGTGAACGGCTCGAAGCGATTCCGTGGGCAACCGAGTTGACCGAGGAGAAGGTCGGCGGGATCGGACGCCGATGACCGAGACGGACGACACCGAGGCGGGCCAGACAGCCGAACACGTCATCGATGTCGAGCCGACCGACACCGCAGCCGACACTGCGGACATCGAGACCGATGCTGATAGCGACGAATCATCACCGACCCGGTCTGCCGACGACGCTTCAGACGACGTGCTTGCTGTTCGCAAGTCGGGCCTGCTCTTCAGCAGTTCGATCGCGCTCGTCGTGCTCGCGCTCGATCAGATCAGCAAACACTGGGCGCTGAACGCGCTGTCCGACGGTCGTCCCAGGCACGTCATCTGGACGCTGCAGTGGAACCTGACCTTCAACAGCGGCATGGCGTTTTCGCGCGGGCAAGGCATCGGTCCATACATCGGCGCGATCGCATTCATCGTCGTGATCGTGATGTTGCTCTCGTTGCGGCGCAGCGGCCGCGGCGCTTCTGCAGTAGCCGTCGGATTGGTTGTCGGAGGCGCCCTCGGCAACCTCGCCGACCGCGTCTTCCGTGGAGACGGTTGGCTGCGCGGCCACGTGATCGACTTCATCGATGTCCGCTGGTGGCCGATCTGGAACGTCGCCGACATGGGCGTGACGATCGGTGGAGTCCTGCTCGTCCTGACGGCTGTGTTCGAGTCGTCCTCGCGGCGCTCATGATCCGCGAAGAGATCCCGGCCGCACTCGCGGGGGAACGACTCGACCGTATCGTCGCGTTGTTGACCGACGCGAGCCGCGCCGACGCTGCGGCGCTCGTCCTCGAGGGCGGTGCCACGATCGACGGCGCGCCGGCCCTGAGCGGCAAGGTCCGCGTCGCCGTCGGACAAATCGTCGAGATCGACCCCGAGCGTCTGCCGCAACGGCTGATGCCGACGGGAGACGCGACGATCGATCTGCCGATCGTCTTCGAGGACGACGACGTGATCGTTGTCGACAAGCCGGCAGGGCTCGTGGTCCATCCGGGTCACGGGCACCCGGACGGAACACTCGTGAACGCGATCCTGGCCCGACATCCCGAGGTGGCCGAGGTCGGCGACCCGATGCGACCAGGCATCGTCCATCGTCTCGATGTCGGAACGAGCGGTGTGATGGTCGTCGCTCGCAGCCAACGCGCGTACGACACGTTGGTGGCCGCGTTGTCGTCGCGGCGCGTCACTCGCGCCTATCGCGCCTTGGTCTGGGGACATCTCGAGTCTCCCAACGGCCTGATCGACGCCCCGATCGGACGCGACCATCGCGATCCGCTGCGGATGGCGGTCGTCATCGATGGCAAGCCGGCTCGAACGCGGTACCGCACGCTGACGAACTACAGCGAGCCGGCAACCGTCGCCGAACTCGAGTGTCACCTCGAAACCGGCCGCACGCACCAGATCCGCGTCCACCTTGCGGCGGCAGGACATCCCGTGGTCGGCGACGGTGCGTACGGCGGCATCCGCCCCGGCGTGTCGTCGGCGCGGCCGTTCCTTCACGCAGCCGAGCTCGCCTTTCGCCATCCCGTGAGCGGTGTCGAGATGACGTTCACCGCGCCCTTGCCCGCCGACCTCACTGCGGTGTTGGCCGGTCTGAGCTGACACCTCCCGGCGGAACGTGGTGCTGACGCCACAGCTTCGTCTTCCCGACGCTGCGATCGACATCGTTGTCGCCAACGCGGACACGATCCTCACCCGGTCGGGAATCGCGATCGTGGACGACGATCGGACGGTCGAGGTGCTTCGCGCTGCGGGGCTGCCGTTCGACAACGGCCGGGTCAGAGGGCGAGTCGATCAACTGCGCGAAATCGTCTCGTCGGCGCCGCGCAGCTTCGTGCAGCATGCGCAAGATCCAGCGCTGTCTGTCGGAATCGGCGCCGAGCATCCGCCAGTCTTTGTGCCGGTCTACGGTCCGCCGAACGTTCGTGACGACGACGGCCATCGTCGCAGCGCGACGATGGCCGACTACCGAGAGCTCGTCGTGATGGCCGACGCAGCACCAGCCATCGGCAACACCGGCCACCTGTTGTGCGTACCCGACGATGTCCCGGAACCTGAGCGCTACCTCGAGATGGCGCGTACGCACCTCGCATTGTCCAACAAGCCGTTCATGGGCCCGACGTCGGATGCTCAGGCCGTTCTCGACGTCGTCGCGCTTGTCAGCGGTTGCTTCGCGACAGGTGGCCCGACGGACTGTCGTCTGATTCATCTCGCCAACTCGATCCCGCCGCTGACGTTCACCCACCGCCTGCTCGAGGTGATGTGGGCGTCAGCGACCAGCCATCAGGCAACGATCGTGACGTCGTTCCAACTGCTCGGACTGACCGGCCCGATCGCCGTGCTCGGTTCTCTGAGCCAGGGTCTGGCCGAAAACCTGATCGGGTTGGCGCTGACACAGCTGCATCAACCAGGGGCGCCCGTGATCTTCGGCATCTACGGTACGCCGTTCGACATGGTGACGATGCTGCCTCGATTCGGTGATCCGATCTCGCAATTGATCCAGGCCGGGGCAGTTCAGCTCGCTCGGCGGCTCGACGTTCCCGCTTTCGGTTACGGCGGGATGACATCGAGCAAGTTCGACGATGCGCAAGCGGGAGCGGAAGGTGGCGCGTGCACCGCAGCCGCGATCGCCGCCGATGCCGACTTCGTCTTGCACACCGTCGGGTGGCTGGAGAACGGGCGAACGACGGGGTTCGCGAAGTTCAGACGAGAATGCGACGCGCTGGCCGAGCACCGCCCGCGACGAGGCCGATCAGAGGACGAGTGGTGAGGCGAGCAGGTCGGGCCAGGGCTTGCTGCCCTGCGCGGCCAGGGCGACTTCGGCCAGGGTGAAGCCCTCCATGTGGCGGCGCATCAGCTCGCCCGCTTCTTTCCAGATCGCGAGGAGCACGCATTGACCTTCGTGGTCGCACGCTCCGTCCTGGTGCGGTTCACCGAAATCGCCGAGCGAGATCGGACCATCGACCGCGGACAGGATCTCGGACAGCCGGATCTCGGCCGTCGGCTTGGCCAGGATGTATCCGCCGCCGACGCCGCGCTTCGAACGCACCAATCCAGCGCCCTTGAGCGCGAGCAGGATCTGCTCGAGATACGGCTGGGGCAGGCCGGTGCGGCGAGCGATGTCGCTGACCGACGTGGGACCGGGCTCTTCGATGTGCAGCGCCAGCGACAGCAGGGCTCGACAGGCGTAATCGCCCTTTGTGGAAACGCGCACGTTCCCATCGTAGCGTGACGGGTGGCGTCGTCGGGCGGAACGTGGTGGACTAGGGCAATCGTGAACGAACAACCGGTTCTTCCTCAGTACGCCGGCGCGAACGTTCGCGGCATCATCCCTGCACTGTTGGCCCCGAAGGGCGTCCCGCTTCCACGCTGGATGCCCAGCGTCGCGGCGGCGGCACAGACGGTCGTCTTCGTGATCGACGGTCTCGGTTGGGAGCAGCTCCAGGATCGCAAGCACCTGGCGCCGACGCTCACCTCGATGCAGGGTTCGGCGATCACGACGGTCGCGCCCAGCACGACCGCAACGGCACTGACGTCGATCGCGACCGGCCTCACGCCCGCCGAACACGGACTGCTCGGTTACCGCATCGACGTCGGCGGCGACGTTCTCAATGTCTTGCGTTGGCACGGCGACAAGGGCGACCTGCGGCGGTCGCATCCGCCTCGCGATCTTCAGCCGTTCACGCCGTTCCTCGGCGAGTCGCCGCCCGTCATCACCAAGACCGAGCTCGAGAACTCGGCATTCACCGAGGCTCACCTCCGCGGCGCGCAGATGGTCGGGTGGCGGTCCGCCTCGGCGATCTCGGTCGAGGTCGCCCGGCAGATCGATGCCCGACAACCCTTCGTGTACGCCTACTACGACGGCATCGACAAGACGGCTCACGAACGCGGGCTCGATGCGTACTACGACGCCGAGCTGATGGTCGTCGATCGAATGGTCGGAGACATCCTCGATCGAATGCCCCCTGAGGCGGCGTTGATCGTCACGGCCGACCACGGCCAGGTGCACGTCGGAAACGCGGTTGTACGGCCGTCACCGGCGCTCCTGGGTCTGGTGCGGCTGCAGTCTGGTGAGGGACGGTTCCGTTGGCTGCATACGCGCCACGGCGCACACGCCGACCTCCTCAGCGCGGCTCGTGAGGCCCACTCGTCGCAGGCGTGGATCGTCAGCCGCGAGCAGACGCTCGACGAGCACTGGTTCGGGTCGGCGATGTCGGCTCCGGTCGCCGGCCGTCTGGGCGATGTCGCGCTCGTGGCTCGCGAGCCGGTGACCTTCTTCGATCCAGCCGACTCTGGCCCCTTCGAACTCGTGTGTCGGCACGGAAGCCTGACATCGGCCGAAATGCTCGTACCCTTGCTGGCAGCCCGTGGTCGTCGATGACAGGAGAACGAGATGAGTGATGTCACTAACGCCGTGGCCGGTGGCCGTCCCGACGCCGAAGTCGAGCACGGCGAGCTGGTCACGCCCCCGGTCGAGACTGAACCAGAAGAGCAGTCGGAGACGGTCACTGCTCCTGCCAAGGTGATGCGGATCGGCTCGATGGTCAAGCAGTTGCTCGAAGAGGTCAAGAGCGCCGACCTCGACGAAGCCAGCCGCGAGCGGTTGGCCGAGATCTATGAGCGCTCGATCGTCGAGCTCGCGGATGCGCTGTCACCCGATCTCCAGCAGGAACTGCACATGCTCGCGTTGCCGTTCAAGGACGGCGTTGCGCCGACCATCGGTGAGATTCGGGTCGCGCACGCCCAGCTCGTCGGCTGGCTCGAAGGGCTGTTCCACGGCATCCAGGCCACCCTGTTCGCTCAGCAGCTGGCTGCGCGCCAGCAGTTCGAGCAGATGCGTGGGCTGACGCAGGGTGCTGAACCGGTCGATCCGCGGCTCGGCGGCGGCGGGGGACAGGTCGATCCGCGGCTGACGAGTGGCTCCGCTGCTGACCGGCCCGGCACGTATCTGTAGTTCGAATCGATCCGCCTCCGGGATCGGTGGCATCACCGCGACGTGCGCCAGTAGAGTCGAACGAATCACACTGCTGTAGTTCGCCGCACTGATCCAGACAAGGGGCCTTCGTTGGGGGATTCGTTCACACATCTCCATGTGCACACCGAGTTCTCCATGCTCGACGGCGCGGCCCGTCTCGACGAACTCGTCGCGAAGGCGGCCTCGGACGGGCAGCCGGCGCTCGGCATCACCGACCATGGCAACATGTACGGCGTCCTCGACTTCTACCGAGAATGTCAGAACAAGGGCGTCAAACCCGTCATCGGCACCGAGGCCTACATGGCATTCGATTCTCGGGCAGAGCGTCCAGCACGCCGCGGCCGGGTCGACGACTCGGGCGGCGACATCGAGGGCGGCAAGAAGCTGTACTACCACCTCACGTTGCTGGCCGAGACCAACGAGGGCTATCGCAATCTGATCCAGCTCAGCAGCCTGGCGTTCATGGAGGGGTACTACTACAAGCCGCGCATGGACTGGGAGCTGCTGGAGAAGTACCACGGCGGCCTGATCGCGACCACCGGCTGTCTCGGTGGCCACGTGTTGCAGTCGCTGCTGAACGGCGACGAAAAGGGAGCGATCGAGAAAGCTGCCCGTCTGCAGGACATCTTCGGCCGCGACAACCTGTTCGTCGAGTTGCAGGACCACGGCCTGCCCGCCCAGCACGACACGAACCCGAAGCTGATCGAGATCGCGAAGAAGATCGGCGCGCCGCTGATCGCCACCAACGACAGCCACTACACCCATCGCGAAGACCACGAATCCCACGACGCGCTGCTGTGCGTGCAGACGGGGGCCATGCTCAGTGACCCGAAGCGGTTCAAGTTCGAGGGTCAGGAGCACTATCTCAAGACCGCCGACGAAATGCGTTACCTGTTCCGCCAGTTTCCCGAGGCGTGCGACAACACCCTGTGGGTGGCCGAGCGGGCCGACGTGACGATCGAATTCGGCAAGGTCGAGCTGCCCAACTTCCCCTTGCCGGACGGCTTCGCCAACGACACCGAATACCTCAACCATCTTGCGTGGGAGGGCGCCAAGACCAGGTGGGCGCATCAGCTCACGTCGTCCGGCGAGCTGCCGAGCGCAGTGGCCGAGCGCCTCGCGTACGAGCTCAAGGTCATCGCCGACATGGGCTTCAGCAGTTACTTCCTCATCGTCTGGGATCTGATCAAGCACGCCAAGGACCGCAGCATCCGCGTCGGGCCCGGGCGAGGCTCGGCAGCCGGCTGCGCCGTGGCGTACTGCCTGCGCATCACCGAGCTCGACCCGATTCGCTACGACTTGCTGTTCGAGCGATTTCTCAATCCCAGCCGAATCTCGATGCCCGACATCGACATGGACTTCGACTCCCGGTATCGGGACGAGATGATCCGCTACGCAGCCGAACGGTACGGCCGCGACCACGTCGCTCAGATCATCACGTTCGGCACGATCAAAGCCCGCAACGCAGTGCGAGACGCAGCCCGAGTGCTCGGCTACCCATATGGCCTGGGCGACAAGGTGGCCAAGGCGATGCCGCCACTGGTGATGGGCCGAGACACGCCGCTCAAGTACTGCTTCGAACAGAACCCGAAGTACAGCGACGGCTACAACGCCGCGTCGGAACTTCGAGCACTGTACGAGACCGACCCCGACATCAAACGCGTGGTCGATGTCGCCAAGGGCCTCGAAGGGTTGAAGCGCAGCGACGGCATTCACGCCGCAGCGGTGGTCATCACGAAAGACCCGCTCACGGACTATCTGCCGGTGCAGCGCAAACCCGCCCCGGGCGGCAACCCCGAGGACTCACCGGTCGTCACCCAGTTTGAAATGCACGGCGTCGAAGACCTCGGTCTGTTGAAGATGGACTTCCTCGGGCTCCGCAACCTCGACGTCATCACCGACGCCGTGGCGATGATCCGCGAGCGTCGCGACGCATCGTTCGACATCGACGACATCTCGCTCGACGACAAGCCGACGTTCGAACTGCTCAGCCGCGGCGACACCATCGGCGTGTTCCAGCTGGAATCTCCACCGATGCGGGCGCTGCTCAAATCGCTGGCGCCCGACAGCTTCGAAGACGTCGCCGCCCTCATCGCGCTGTACCGCCCCGGGCCGATGAGCGTCAACATGCACTACGACTATGCCGATCGCAAGAACGGGCGCAAGCCGGTCGAGTTCTTCCATGCCGATGCGGAAGAGGTTCTCGCCGACACGTTCGGCCTGATGATCTATCAGGAGAGCGTGATGCGCGTCGCGCAGAAGTTCGCCGGATACTCGCTGGCCGAAGCCGACAACCTGCGCAAGGCGATGGGCAAGAAGTCGCGCGAGGTCATGGCTGCGGCCCGAGCCGCGTTCGAGAGTGGTTGCATCCGTGCCGGGTACGCCGACAAGCTGGGCAAGGATCTGTTCGACATCATCGAGAAGTTCGCCGACTATGCGTTCAACAAGAGCCACTCGTTCGGCTACGGCCTGGTCACGTACCAGACGGGCTATCTCAAGGCCCACTATCCGGTCGAGTACTTCTCCTGCCTGCTGACGAGCGTGAAGAGCAACCTCGACAAGGCCGCGATCTACCTGTCCGACGCTCGCTCGATGGGCATCAAGGTGCTCACGCCCGACATCAACCGTTCGGTCAGCGACTTCGCGGCCCTGTCGCCGAACGAAGTACCGACCGGTGTGCAACTGGCGGCCGGCAGCCCCGGCGCAATCCCGTTCGGGTTGTCTGCGGTCCGCAACGTCGGCGAAGGCCTGGTCGAGCTGCTGCTCAAGGATCGCAACGAAAGCGGTCCGTACGAGACGTTCTATGACTTCGTCGAACGTGTCCCGGAAGCGGTGTTGAACAAGCGAACCATCGAATCGCTGATCAAGGCCGGTGCGTTCGACGGTCTCGGCCACCCTCGGCGCGGCCTGATGATGGTCTTCGAACAGATCATCGACGCGGCCGTCGTGCGCCGCCGCGAGCGCGACCAGGGCGTGATGAGCCTCTTCGGCGACATCGGGGCCGATTCGACCAGCGGCTTCAACGAGCGAGTCGCGATCCCCGACACCGAGTTCGACAAAGCCCAGCGGCTGAAGTCGGAGAAAGAAATGCTCGGGCTCTACATCAGCGACCATCCATTGCTGGGCGTGGAAGCGGCGCTGCGCCGCAAAGTGGACTGCACCGTGGCCGAAGCCGTCGAGCGCGAAGACGGGGCGATCCTGACACTGGGTGGGGTGATCACCGGGCTGGCCCGAAAGTTCACCAAGAAGGGCGATCAGATGGCCGTGTTCACACTCGAAGACCTCGACAGTGCACTCGAGGTGACGGTGTTCCCGCGGATGCTCTCCGAGCAAGGCCATCGGTTGGTCGATGACGCGATAGTCACGGTCAAGGGCCGTCTCGATCGCAAGGACGAGACCAGGGTCGGTTTCATGGCCCAGGACATCGCGATTCTGGAAGGCCTCGACACGGGGAGCGCCCAACCACTTCGACTGCGGCTCCCGGCCAACATGCTCAACGAATTGAAGATCCGCCAGCTCAAACGAATCCTGCGCGATCACCCCGGTGACTCACAGGTCTTCGTCCAGGTCAGTCCCGACAAGACCCTGCGGCTTGCCGACGACTTCTGCGTCGATCTCGACCGGGCTGTCGGCGAGTTGCGCGTGGCGTTCGGTCACGACGCGGTGATCCTTTAGCGCATGTCAAATCTACGTGACCTTTGAGCTTCGTTTCCGAAATGACCGGAAACGGTGGCAGAATGGTGAATCTGTTTGAATCGCCCGGCACTCGACGGTGCCACGACGACGGGGAGCAAGGAAAGCGCAATGGCAATCCAGGTCGACACCAGGGACTGCGCGGCGCTCAGTGACGCCGACCTCGATGAGATGGCGTCGATGGGTGGCGCGTTCGATATCGGAATCGTCTCCAAGGCAAAAGAAGATTGGGTGCTCAGCACCACCGCCAGAATCGATGGCGTCCTACACGGAATCATGTTCGCAACGCTCGAGCGCATCGGCGGGACGCCGTGCGTCCTGCTCGGCCTGCTCAGCGTCAAGCGCACGTCGAAGCGTGATCAGGTCCTGAAGGGTCTGATGGGCGAGGCGTACCACCGGGCGCTGATGGCATTCCCGGACGAAGACGTCGTGGTCGGCACTCGTTTCGTGAAGCCCGACGGGTTGGAAGCGTTCAAGCAGCTCGCCGACTTGATCCCTCGCCCCGGCCACCGCGCCGTCGGCGAAGAGCGTGCCTGGGGTCGCCGTCTCGCGAAGCGGTTCGGGGTCGACGCCGGTTATGACGAGCAGTCGTTCGTCGTCAAGGCAAACGGCCAGAGCGGATTCCTCGACCACGAGTCGTTGAAGCCGGAGAAGATCGTCGCCGAGGTTGCGGCCCAGTTCGCGACCGTGAACATCAAGAAGGGCGGCGCGCTCGTCGTCCACGGTTGGACGATGGCTGAAGACCTCGTCAAACTCGGGGCACGCTGAGCCGTTCGTTCGAGTCGGTCGTCCGCTCGCGGCGGATGACGCGCTCGTTCGAGCCACGTCCGGTCGCCGACGATGTCATCGCCGGCCTGGTCGACGCCGCCAGTCGAGCACCGAGTGCGGGCAAGACGCAAGGCTGGCATCTCATCGTGCTACGCGGCGAGGACACCGCGCGGTTCTGGGATGTGACGCTTCCGGTCGAGCGGCGACCGGGATTTCGCTGGCAGGGGCTGCTGAGTGCGCCGGTGATCGCCTTGCCGCTGGCCGACCCGCAGGCGTACCTGGAACGCTACGCCGAGCCCGACAAAGTCCGCAGCGGACTCGGGGACGGCACCGACTCGTGGCCGACGCCGTATTGGACGGTCGACGCGTCGATGTCGGTGATGACGTTGCTGCTGGCCGCCGAGGACGCCGGCCTGGGAGCGCTCTTCTTCGGCGTGTTCAACGGCGAGGCCGAACTGCGCGTCGCTCTTGGCATCCCCAAGCATCTCCAGCTGCTCGGCGCGATCGCCCTCGGCTGGCCCGCCTCGGCACCGGTCGACGGCCCGGGGCTCAGTGCCACCCGGCCGCGCCGGCCCCCTGAAGACATCATCCACAACGGCGGCTGGTAGAGCGGTCGAGCATCCGACCGGTCAGCGGACGCCTCTCGCCGCGGCCGGCTCATGGCGTGCCGGCGTTGGTCGAAGGTGGCTCGGTGGTCGTTGTCGCCGAGGGCGGGGCGGGGGCAGTCGTCGTCGCCGGTGAGGGTGTCTTGACCGTCGTGCTCGGTGCCGTCTTGATGGTCGTGGTGGTCGTCTTGACCGTTGTGGTGGTGGTCGTCGGGACGGTCGTCGTCGGGGCCATGGTCGTGGTCGTCGAGGCCGTGGTCGTCGTTGCATCCGGATTGGGGTAGTTGAACACGGGCAGGCTCTGCTGCTGGGTGTATTGCTCGGGCTCTTTGCCGTCCTGACCCCAGACGTACACCAGATCCTTGAGATGCACGAAGGACTGGAACGAATTGGAGATCGTCATGTTCATTCGGATGCAGCCGTGTGACGCCGGCGTCTTGGGCACCATCTGGGCGCCGTGCATTGCGATGCCGTAGTTGAAGTACACCGGGTTGTACATACCGCCCAAGGGACCGTCGCGTCGACCCGTGACCTCACGAGTGAACTTGAAGACCCCGCCCGGGGTGGTCGAGACGCCGCACACGTCCTTCATCTGCGGCGGGTCGACCACGTTGCCCCGTGCATCGGTGTCGACCTTGACGGTGTCGCACCACGTCTCACCAGTACCGCTGGAGATGTGGATCACCAATGTCGGAGCGTTGTCTGTGAACACGACCGCCGCCTGCTGGGGCAGGTAGATCTCGACATGCGTTCCGGCTCCGGGTCGACGCGGTGCAACGGCGATCGGGTCTTGCATGTGTTGCCACATGTCGTTGTCGACCGTGTTCGAGACCGAGGCCGCGGCGACGTCCATGAACATCGTCTGGAAGGCCCACACGGCCTGTTCGGTGAGGTCACCGAAGGTGCCGTCGATTGCACCAACGGCGAAGCCGAGGGCGGCCAGCCGTTTCTGGATCTGGGTCACGTTCGCGCCGTTCATCCCGGGGCCGACGGCGCTGCTGAGCGAGGTCTTGACGATCGTCGTTGTCGGCGCGGCGTTGGGCGGGAGAGTGCTGGGCGGCACGGTCATCGCGACGAGGAAGCCGGTGTCATCGGTCGGCGACGTCGTGGCCGCGACGTTGTTCGCGTTCGAGGGAGACTTGTCGCTTCCGCCCGTCGCGGCAGCGACGATGACGAGCACGAGCACGGCGATCGCCGCGATGGCGGGCCGCCAGCGAGTCAGCGGGTGTGGTGATGAGGGTCGCGGGCTGGCCATGGGTCTCGGCAGCCGACCCTAGCGAGCCTGCTTTCGAGATTGTCCGCGGCCGTCGTCGGTGACGATCGAACCGCAGGTCAGTGGTGCGTCAGCCTTCGCCGCACTGCGTGGAGAGGTAGTTCGACACGTTCGCCTCTGCGGCCGAGAACTTCGGATCACTGAACAACGTCAGGAAATCGGGATCGGCTGCAGCTTTGGTGTAGTCGTTGCCGTACTTGCCATAGATCGCAGCCAACTTGGTATAGGCGTTGGCGACGGTCTTGAAGTCTGCCTTCAAACCGTCGGGCACCGTCCCCTCCAGCTTGCTGAGCTGATCGGGCAGGCCGGACAGCGCAGCGGCGTCACCGGAGAGTGCTGTTCCGAATGCGGTGATGATTGCCAGGCAGTTCGACGAAGCGCCCGGGATCGACAGTCCCGGCGGCAGTGAGATGTTGGTGGGGATCGAGAAGTTGGTCGGAATCGACACGCCAGGGGGCAGGCTGACGCCGGGCGGCAGGGAGATGTCGGGGAACGTCACGTCGGTGGGAATCGAGAAGTCGGAGGACGGGATGCTCACCCTGGGAGGTGTGTTCCCGATCGGCCCTGATTCGGAGAAGAGCTTCTTGTTGCTGCTGCAAGCGGTGATGCCGAGCAATGCGATTGCGGCGACGGCTACCAGTCGGGTTGCCTTCATGGTCATTGTCCTTTCGAAGCACGAGTGCGATCGTTCGGCATGAGCCGTCGGGCGCCTTCGTCTGTCACTTTCCCGTCAACAAGGATTGCAGATCCTCCGGGGTCGAGACGGGCAATTGACACGCGAAGTGTTCGCACACGTACGCTGCGCCGTCGGGACGGTTGGACCAGAGTGGCGAGTCATACGGTTCGCCCCACGCCAGGACCGTGTTGGGCAGCCACTGGTGTTGGACCGTGGCGACCAAGTCGGGGCGGTTGCCGGTGATCAGCACTTCGGTGAGGCCGCGATCGCGCATGTCGACGGCGGCCATCGCGTTTCCGCATGCGGTCGGAGCTTGAGCCATGATCGGAGCGAGCAGCTGCAGCGTCCGGTCGGCGTGGTTGGCGAATCGCGACTCCCCGGTCAAGGATGCCAGCCGATAGAGGGCAACTGCGGTCACCGAGTTGGCTGATGGTGTGGCATTGTCCATCAGATCCTTCTGCCGCACGATGAGGGTCTCGGCATCATCGGCGGTGGTGAAGACGCCGCCGGAGGTCGGGTCCCAGAAATGGTCGAGCAGCGTGTCCGCAACAGCGATGGCTTCCTCGATCCAGCGAGCCTGGCCTGTCGCCTCCGCCAGTCGAGTGAATGCGTCGATCAGGCAGGCGTGGTCTGCCGCGAGTGCGTCGTGGCGAGCCGGGGGAGTGCCGTCGGCCTGCCACGATCGGTGCCATCGACCGTCGTCGCGGCGCAACGACGACACGAGGAATTCGCCGTTCTTCACGGCGGCCGCGAGCCAGTCGCTACGGTCGAACGCAGCCGATGCTTCCGCCAGCGACGAAAGGAACAGCGCGTTCCATTCGGTCAGCACCTTGTTGTCCAACCCCGGCCGAGCGCGGGTGGAGCGAGCGGCGAACAGCCGCGCTCTGGCCTCGTCGATGTCGGGTGGACGGGCGAGATCACCGCGGTGTTGCAGGCGGTTCGGGATGCTGCGGCCCTCGAAGTTGCCGTCGGCATTGATCTCCCAGTACTCGACGGCTGCCTCGCCGAGGTCGGGGCCGAGGACTTCGATCATCTCCGCCGGGGTCCATGTCGAGAACAGACCCTCGTGCCCGTGACCGTGCTCGTCGAGAGAGTCGGCGTCCTCGGCCGAGTAGAAGCCCCCGTCAGGGTGAGTCATCTCGGTCAAGACATACTCGATGGTCTCGCTGACGACCTGCTTCCACTGTGGTTCGCCGAACACCAGCCAGGCATGGAGGTAGGTCCGCACGAGAAGCGCTTGGTCATAGAGCATCTTCTCGAAGTGGGGCACGAGCCATTCCCGATCGGTGCTGTAGCGGGCGAAGCCTCCACCGATGTGGTCGTACATCCCGCCGCTCGCCATGGCGTCGAGTGTTGTCGCGACAACGGTGCGAGCGGCGTCGTTGGGCGTCCGCACGAACGCCCGCAGCACGAGATCGAGGTTCATCGTCGATGGAAACTTCGGGGCGGTGCCGAACCCGCCCCACTCGTCGTCGAAGCTGCGCCCGATGTGATGCAACGCGGCGTTGAGCGCCTCGATGCCGGGCAGGTCAACGCTCGGCTCGATGCTGTTGTTGCGGTCGAGCGCCTCCATCAGCGCGTCGACGTTCTGGGTCACGTCCGCGGGCCGATTGCGCCACACGTCGTCGATCGCATCCATCAGGCTCATGAATTGTGGTTTCGGGAAGTAGGTGCCACCGTAGAACGGCTTGCCGGTGGGCGTCAGGAACACGGTCATCGGCCACCCACCCCGACCGGTCAGCGCCTGCACGGCATCCATGTAGATCGCATCGACATCGGGGCGTTCCTCGCGGTCGACCTTGACATTGACGAACAGGCGGTTCATCGCGGCCGACGCTTCGCGGTCCTCGAAGCATTCGTGCGCCATCACGTGGCACCAGTGGCAGGCGCTGTAGCCGACGCTCAGCAGGATGGGGACGTCGCGCTCGACCGCCGCGGCGAACGCGTCGGGGCCCCAGGCATACCAGTCGACCGGGTTGTCGGCGTGCTGGCGCAGGTACGGACTCGTCTCCGCTGCAAGCCGGTTCGACATGGACGAGCGGTCAGACGGCGACGGCGTGGAAGCCGCCATCGACGTGCACGATCTCGCCCGTCGTCAGCGGGAACCAGTCGCTGAGCAGTGCGACGACGGCCTTGGCGACGGCGGTCGAGTCGTAGACATCCCATCCGAGTGGGGCGCGCTCGTTCCAGATGTCCTCGAACTTGGAGAACCCAGGGATGCTCTTGGCGGCCATCGTCTTGATCGGGCCAGCGGCCACGAGGTTCGAGCGGACGTGCTTCGGGCCGAGCTCCTTGGCGAGGTAGCGGTTGAGCGATTCCAGGGCCGATTTGGCGACGCCCATCCAGTTGTACGCGGGCCACGCATGGGAGTTGTCGAAGTCCAGCCCGACGAGCGAGCCACCGTTGGTCATCAGCGGTACGAAGGCGTCGGCGAGGACCTTCAGCGAATAGACGGAGATGTTCATCGCCATCGACACGTCGTCCCATGGTGCGTCCATGAAGTTCTCGCCGAGGCAGCTGGCCGGTGCGAAACCGATCGAGTGCAAGACGCCATCGACGCGACCCCATTTGTCGCGCAATTGGTTGCGGACCGTTTCGAGGTGCTCGGGCACCGTGACGTCGAGTTCGTACACATCGACCGCCACGGGCAGCTTGCGCGCCGTGCGCTCGGTCAGGCTGAGTGCACGCCCGGCGCCGGTGAGGACGATCTCGGCCCCTTCCTCCTGTGCCAACTTGGCGACCCCGAACGCCAACGAGGCGTCGGTGAGGACGCCGGTGATCACGATGTTCTTTCCAGTGAGCAGACCCATGTCCTCGGACCCTACTGCGCTCGCGGCGGAGGCGTTCTCGCGGAGCGAGGACATCGGCCCGCGGTGTGGCAGGCTGAAGACATGCGTATCGGAATCTTGGGGGGAACCGGCCCGGCCGGGAGCGCACTCGCGGCCCGCCTCGCATCCATCGGCTACACGTGCGTCATCGGGTCACGCTCGAAGTACCGCTCGATGGAGGTCCGCGATCAGCTGGTGGCCAAGTGGCCCGAGCTCGCCGACCTGCTCGAGTGCGCGGACAACCCGGGTGCCGCAGCGTGCGACATCGTTGTCATCGCGACCCCCTGGGACTCGGCTGCGACCACAGCCCGCGAGTACGCAGGCCTGCTCGAGGGCAAGGTCGTCGTCAGCATGGCCAACGCTCTCGTTCGTGTCGGTCACGAGTTCCAACCGCTGGTGCCGCCCCGCGGCAGCGTGGCCGCCCATGTGCAGGCCGCGATCCCGCATTGCCGTGTCGTCGCGGCATTCCATCACCTGCCGGCCAGCGAACTGGGCCACATCGGTGCACCGATCGACTCCGACGTCTTGATCTGCAGCGACGACCCGTTGGCGACCAAGGCGATTTCCGAAATCGTCCAGAAGATCCCCGGCTGCCGGCCACTCGACGCCGGTGAACTGTCGAATGCGATGGCGATCGAGGCCTTCACAGCCGTGCTGCTGCAACTCAACATCCGCTACCGCACTCGCGTCGCGCCCAAGCTCACCGGTATCCACGGCGATCCGCGCGACGCGAAAGCGGCGAAGGCTGCGGTCACCGCGGTCGACACACGCGGCAACGATGCCGAAAAGCCGAACAACCCGGCCGAGAACACAGAGGGATCACCGTCTTGACGATGCGTTTGTATGACACGGCCAAACAGGCTGTCGTCCCATTCGAGCCCGGCCAGACGGTGACGATGTACACCTGTGGCATCACCCCGTACGACGCGACCCATCTCGGGCACGCGGCGACGTTCGTGATGTACGACATCTTGCAGCGTCGGCTGATCGATCTCGGCCACGACGTGAAGTGCGTTCGCAACGTGACCGATCTCGACGATCCACTGTTCGCCAAGGCGCGACAGCTCGGGGTTCACTACCTCGATCTCGCAGCAGGCGAAGAGGCGCGATTCGAACGAGACATGGTGGCTCTCAACGTGTTGCCGATGTACAGCACGCCACGCGCGTCATCCGCGATCAGCGACATCCGTGGTTTCATCGGGATGGTCCTCGATCGTGGGTTCGCCTATCAGGCAGGCGGTTCGGTCTATTTCGACGTATCCAAGTTCCCCAGCTTCGGCTCGGTCAGCAACTACAGCCGCGAGAAGATGATCGAGTTCGCACGCGAGCGCGGTGGCAACGTCGACGATCCCAACAAACGCGATCCTCTCGACTTCGTGCTGTGGCACCCATCACTCGACGACGAGCCGTCATGGGAAACGATGTGGGGCGCCGGACGCCCCGGGTGGCACATCGAGTGCAGCGCGTTGGCTCTACGCGAACTCGGCACCACGATCGATCTCCACGGGGGCGGCAGCGACCTGATCTTCCCCCATCACGAATGTGAGCGGGCACAAAGCGAGGCGGCCACCGGCGAGCCGTTCGTTCGGCACTGGATGCACGGTCCGATGGTGTTCATGGATGGTCAGAAGATGTCGAAGAGCCTCGGCAACCTGGTCTTCATCGACAAGCTTCGCGAGACGTTCGACCCGCGGGCGATCCGGCTCGCGATCATCGAGCATCACTACCGCCACAACTGGAGCTGGGACGACGCGTTGATGCCTCGTGCGGTCGCCCGCCTTGCCGCATGGGAAGCCGCGACCACCGGAGCGGCGGGCGATGTTCTCGATGTCGTGAGGGCCGCTCTCGATGATGATCTCGAGACGGCTGCCGCGGTCGCAGCCATCGATGCGGCCGCCTCCGAGGGCCAGGACGTGAGCGCGGCAGCCGCCTTGCTCGGCGTTGTGCTGTGACCTCGAGCGCTCGATCGTTCACACGCCCTTCACAGGAATTACATTTCGTTGTATCCCGCCGGGGCGCTGAGTCGTTTACAGTGAACTCATGCGCGAGGTGACTGCACGTGGGTGACAACGGCCTCGCCAGCGGCGCCGGCAAGGCGCAGCAGCGAACCCGTCGTCTGATCGGTCCGGTCGCGAAGCGGCTGTGGACGTTCGATCTGCAGGGCTTCGAGCGCCTGCCGAAGGACGGTCCGGCGATCCTGTGCCCGAACCACGTCAGCTTCCTCGACAGTGGCTTTCTGATGCTTCACGTCGGACGCAACATCAGCTTCGTCGGCAAGGCCGAGTACATGGATTCGTGGAAGACGAAGTTCTTGTTCCCGGCAATGGGAATGATCCCGATCGATCGCAGCGGCGGCGAGAAGAGTACCGCAGCGCTCGATGCAGCCGAGGCCGTGCTCCGTCGTGGTGAGCTGTTCGGCATCTTTCCGGAGGGCACGCGCAGCCGCGATGGCTACCTGTACAAGGGCCACACCGGTGCGGCCCGTTTGGCGTTGAAAGTCGGTTGCCCGATCTATCCGGTCGGTGTGATCGGCACACGCGAGATCCAGCCACCCGACGCCAAGCTGCCCAAGATCCACAAGACGGCGACGATCAAGATCGGACGACCGATCAAAGTCGACCGCTACCGCAACAAGCTCGACGACCATCTGGTGCTGCGTCAGATCACCGATGAGTTGATGTACGAGATCCGCGAGCTCACCGGCCAGGAGTACCGCAACACCTACGCGACCAAGAAGGCCGACAGCCTTCCGGCCGACAAGGCCGTCGTCGCCCACGTGAACGACGACCGTGCGCATCAATTGACGGCTGTCGCGAGCTGACCTCACCGTAGAATGCTCGGTGCTATGGCCGAGATCCACATCACCCTGCCCGACGGTTCGCAACGCTCCCTCCCCGAGGCGAGCACTGCGACCGACCTGGCGATGTCGATCGGCAGGGGATTGGCCAAGGCTGCGGTCGCCGCGGAGGTGAACGGTGCCGAGGTCGACCTCGGCACGCCGTTGGCTGATGGCGAGACGGTCGCGATCATCACGGGTTCGTCCGACGAAGGGCGTCACGTGTTGCGACACTCGACGTCGCACGTGATGGCCCAGGCCGTGACGCAACTGTTTCCCGGTGCCAAGTTCTCGATCGGTCCAGCGATCGCCGACGGCTTCTACTACGACTTCGAACTGCCCGATCACAAGACGTTCACCGAAGACGACCTGGTCGCGGTAGAAGCGCGCATGCGCGAGATCATCGCCGCCGATCAGCCGTTCGTGCGCAGCGAGATGTCGATCGACGATGCGCTGCAACTGTTCGCCGATCAGCCCTACAAGTGCGAGATCATCGAGCGCGTCCGGGCGCTGGGCGATGTCGTGGCCGACCCGGACGACGACGAAGTCGCGCTCGACGCCGGCGAGGTTGCAACGGGCGGGACGGTCAGCGTCTATCGCAACACGCCGGAGTTCGTCGACATGTGTCGTGGTCCTCACGTGCCGTCGACGGGTCGGCTTGGCGTCTTCAAGTTGATGAAGGTGGCCGGCGCCTACTGGCGTGGCAACGAGAAGGGCCCGATGCTGCAGCGCATCTACGGCACGGCGTGGGAGAGCAAGGCCGCGCTCGACGAACACCTCCACCGTCTGGAAGAAGCCGAGAAGCGAGACCACCGCAAGTTGGCGGTCGAGCTCGATCTGCTCAGCTTCCCTCAGGAGCTCGGTGGCGGACTCGCCGTCTGGCATCCGAAGGGCGGCATCGTCCGCCGCCAGATGGAGGACTACAGCCGTCATCGCCACGAGACGGGCGGCTACCAATTCGTGTTCACGCCGCACCTCGCCAACGGCAAGTTGTTCGAGACGAGCGGTCACCTCCAGTGGTACAAGGACGGCATGTACCCGCCGATGGAGATGGACAACGGCACGTACTACATGAAGCCGATGAACTGCCCGATGCACTGCCTGATCTTCCGCAGCCGGCAGCGTTCGTATCGCGAGCTGCCGTTGCGGTTGTTCGAGCTGGGCACGGTGTACCGCTACGAGCGGGCCGGCACCCTCCACGGGCTGATGCGCATCCGAGGGTTCACGCAGGACGACAGCCACATCTATTGCACGGAGGAGCAGTTGCAGGACGAGATCGCGTCGCTGCTCGACTTCGTGCTGTCCGTCCTCCGGGCGTTCGGATTCACGGAGTTCACCGCCAACCTCAGCACGCGCGACCCGAAGAAGTCCGTCGGGTCCGACGAGATCTGGGACAAGGCCACCGACGCGTTGCGGGAGGGCCTGCACCGACACGGTCTGCCGTACAAGATCAAGGCCGGCGATGCAGCGTTCTACGGGCCGAAGATCGACATCGACGTCAAAGATGCGATCGGGCGCAGCTGGCAGCTGAGCACCATCCAGTGTGACTTCAACCTGCCCGAACGATTCGACCTCGAGTACGTCGGCGCCGACAACGCCCGTCACCAACCGATCATGTTGCACCGCGCCCTCTTCGGTTCGATCGAACGGTTCATGGGTGTCCTGATCGAGCACTTCGCCGGCGCATTTCCGGCATGGCTCGCGCCCGTGCAGGTTCGCATCCTGCCAGTCGCCTCGGCCCACGAAGAGTACGCGCACTCGACGGCTGCAGTGCTGCGAGCATCGGGGTTTCGAGTCGATGTCGTCGACGCCAACGATCAGCTCGGCAAGCGGATCCGTGCCGCCAAGATCGAGAAGCTGCCGTATGTGCTCGTCGTCGGCGACGACGACGTCGCCGCCAAGACGTTTGGCGTCAACCCCCGCGGCGGCGAGGTCGAACGAGGTGTGCCGGTCGACGTCTTCGCGGCGCGGCTCGCCGAAGAGGTCGCCGCCGGCACCGTGCTCGCGTGACGCACACCCTGACGCGATGACGCCGCTGGAACTGCTCTGGAACGGGTGGCGCGCGACCTACGTCCAGAGTGGCGGTGCCGCCGGGGGAGTGCACGCCGACGACGGTTCGAGCGTGTTCACCCGAATTCTCGGGTCGGGTTTGCCCGACCTCGAAACCCACATCGTCCACCGTGGCCCGTTGACCTTCGCCATCATGAACGCCTTTCCCTACAGCGTCGGCCATCTCCTCGTGTTGCCATATCGCGAGATCGCCGACCTCGAGGCGCTGACGTCCGACGAAACCACCGAGCTGTGGAGCACCGTGACCGCCGGCGTGCGCGTCGTCAAAGCCGCGATGCGTCCCGGCGGGGTCAACGTCGGAATCAACCTCGGCGAGCCTGCCGGTGGCAGCGTCCGCCAGCACCTGCACGTACACATCGTGCCGCGCTGGAACGGCGATGCGAACTTCATGACGGCCACTGCGAACACGCGGACCCTGCCCGAAGCATTGCCCGACACCGCCGCGAAACTACGCGCCGCGTGGTCCGCGTCCGTATCCTGATCGGCAATGGCTGACAAGACGACCAAGCGCGATTCCAACGCGGATGACACCACGATCGCGGACGCTGACGAGCAGCACCGCGACGCGCTTCCGGATGACCTCAACGCCAGCGAGTTCGTCGGCGCCTATTTGTTCCCCGACAACAGCCGGCGTCGCATCCCCGGAACGATCTACTTCGTGGCCGGCGTTGCGTGCTTCCTGCTCTGGCTGACGCATCGCAATGGCCAGCCGGTGCTGATCAACAAGGGCATGCTGTTCGCGGCGATCCTGCTCGGGGCCTTCGGAATCTTCTGCCTGACGTCCGGCTGGCGGATGCAGATCGATGAGAAGCAGGCGCTTGCGGCGGCGGCCACTGCGGTCGGGTTCGCCGTCGGCCACGCGTCAGCGCAGCAGGTGTGGCGCGGACTGCGCAGTCGACCGACATGGCGCGTGCTGTGCTACTCCAGTGAGAACCCGCCACGCCGCCGAGGTCTGGTCCTGGTCGACGCCGTCCACGGCGAAGTGCTGCAGCATCTCGTCCAGGACAACCCCGAAACGGACTGGGTCGAGCCGTCCTGATTGGTTCGCGGCGCCAACGGTGACGGTCAGTCCGCTGAGCCGGGCGCGTGGGACCCGTCGTCGACGAGGTCGTCGAACACGGTGATCGCATCATCGGCGACTCGGCAGGTCGCGTCGGGCGCGTGGTCGAATTCGTCTCGGGCATCGGTCTCTGCGTCATCGTCGATGCTGCGATCGTCGCGATCGTCGCGATCGTCGCGATCGATTGTGGCGAGCACGATCGGTGCCGGTGAGATGTCGCGAACCGCGACGAACGTCGTCATCTCGAGTGCCTCGACCGACGGATCGGGTTTGATGCCGAGCCGCAACGCGGCACGAACGTAGGCGCGGGACGCGTATTCGAACCAGGTGACGCTCGTTGGTGCCGCAGCAGCGTCGCGCAACGCAGTGATCGTGATCTCGCGGCGGATCCGATAGCCACGGATGTTTCGTTTGGGGCCGATCCGGGCTTTGCGAACGCCGAGCGCCGGTACGCCGAGGTCGTACACCGTGATGCCGTCGGCCGAGATGGCCAGACCTTCGTAGGTCGAGTCGTCGCTGCCACCGTCGTACTGCAGCACGTACGCCGACGCGTAGCGCACAGGGCGCTCGCCAGGCGTCTGCAGCCGGTCGAACAGGTTCGCCTGACGAGGCCGGTAGCCGGTCGTGATCCGCATCCGCTTCATCTTCGAGATCGCGGCCAGCTTGGCCGCGAGGTCCTCGCAGTTCCTCAGTTGCATGGCTCGAATCTCACGCTGATCGTCTTCGATGCAGCTCTCGCATGTCCACGCGGGCCAGCGTTTCTGGAACCCGCGGTCTTCGCGTGGCTGCGACGAGATGTGACTCCGACAGAAGGGCCTCGTGCAGACCCGGCAACTTCCGGTTGCGACCACTCCACATCCACACACCGCAGGAGCATTGCTTGCCGTCGTCAACCCGGCGCGGTGCTGGCTCCAGCTGAGCCCGTCCCAGTACCGAAGGCTGCGTGGATCGTCAGGATCCGGATACCAACCCGCGGGCGAGTCGTGCAGCGTCAGCCGGCCGTCCGATGCCGTTGCTCGTCTCACTGACTTCACAACCACCTCCCATGCGGTTGGCGCAACAATAGCGATCAGGTTGGACACGGTGGGTCGCGGACGGCGAATCTTGATTCGCCCGCTTTGATCGCACGGTCACGCGCGCTCAGCGAGATTCGCCAACGTGCGCACTGCCGCTGCACCTCGATCTGCAGCGGCCTGCAGCGCAGTCAGGTCCGAGTCGGTCCAGTCGCGCAGGTCTCGGGCGTCGATCGCAGCCGCAATCGCGGCAGCGTCCGCCGTGGAGCCGACTACACCGGCCGCCTCAACGAGGGCGCTGTCGACGGCCGACGCGGCTGCGGCAACCGTGGCAGCGGGTGTGTCGTCGTTCGGTGCCTGGCTCAATCGACGGGGGAGGGAACGGAAGGCAACCGCCAGGTCCGAAGGTGTTGACTTGCTCATGCCGACAGTTTCCCACGCGTCTGCCGGTGTTCACGAGAAACTGGCCACTCGGCGTGCAACGCGTCTTTCTTCGAGCGAATCTGCGTCATCGACAGTCCGTAGCGACCTGGAGCGCGGCGCAGATTTCGCGCATGCGCGGTTCGCTCAGGCGGCCGATGCGTTCAATGAGCAACGCAACGGACACAGACTCCACCGAGTCGAGGTTGACGACGCTGCGACGAGGCACCGGATCCTCGCCTGGCTCCAACGCCACTTCACTCGCGAGGCCGCGAATCGTCGTCGTACACGGCGCGATGAGCGCTCGTCGCAGCCGGGGGATTGCGGCGTTGCGAGACAACACCACCACCGGTCGGCGGCCGATCTCGGGCGGTTCGCACCACCACACCTCGCCACGCTGTGGTAAGTCGGTCACGATGTGGCCGCGGTACGAAATGACTCGAGATCGCCCCAATCGTCGGGCTCATCGATCGGGTGCGCAGCGTACGCAACGGCATACGCGGCATCGATCTCCGCTGCGCGGTGCTGCGAGACAAGCGCGGCCAGAGCCTCGTCAATGAGTTCCGCGTCATTCACACCGGCGCGCGTCGTGCGGGCTTGGTCGAGCAGATCGCGGTCCACGGTGGTACTCAGACGAGTTCTAGCCATGCCATAACTATGCCACACTCATGCTACATATCAACACCGACGCATACCGGTCCGTGAGCCGAGGCGCGAATGCGTCGTTCGCGGCGGTCGTGCCGAGCACTTCGGCAGTCTGTGCGAGCACACAGGCGAGCGCATCACCCTAAGGCGTTCACCCGCCACGCGCACACGCAGGACGTTCAGCACGGCCCTGGGGTAGCCTGAAACGCAATGTTCGACGGCAAGTTTCGCGCGCCAATCGACAAGGCCGTCAAGCCAATTGGAAAGCTGCTGCGCCGAACCGGACTGTCGCCGGATCACCTGACGATCATCGGGGTCCTGATCGCGGTCGGCGCTGCGTTTGCGATTGCGGCCGGACAGTTGTTGCTCGGGTTCGGCCTGGTGATCCTCGCCGCACTCCCGGATCTGCTCGACGGCGCACTCGCCAAAGCGTCGAACCAGGCCAGTCAGCGCGGCGCATTTTTCGACTCGGTCATCGATCGCGTCACCGATGCAGTCATCTTCGCCGGCGTCGCGTACTACTACGCGTCCGGTCACGGCCACGATCCACGGCTGTCGATGGTTCCGTTCGGCATCATGGCGTTTTCAGCGGTGATCTCCTACGAGCGGGCCAAGGCCGAATCGTTGGGACTGGAAGCCAAGGGCGGGCTGATGGAACGTGCCGAGCGCATCATCCTGCTCGAGCTCGGGTTGCTGGTTCCGCCGATCCTGCTCATCGTGCTGTGGGTGATGCTCGCCCTCACGCTGGTGACAGCGGTGCAGCGCTTCATCAAGGTCTGGAAGCAAGCCGCCGTCACACCTCGCACCGCGGCCCGGATGGAGGTGCGGGCGCTGCGTCGGGCGACGCGCCGAAAGGCATACGCCAACCGTGTCCCCACGCGCGTGCCGCGCCGACGTCCGAATCCCTGACGCGTGGCTGACAAGTCGGTTCGCGATCTCCTGACCGACAGCGCGACGGTCAACGGCTACAAGCTCGGCTCACTGGCAGCGCGCGCGCTGCCCGGGCCATTCGCGAGTGCCGCTGCGTCGATGATCGGGGTGTCGTTCGCGACCGGCATGCGTGACAAGCGAGAGATGATCGAGCGACATCTCAAGCGCGTCAACCCGTCGCTGCGCGGACTCGCGCTACGTCAGGCCGTGCAACAGTCGTTCGACTCGTACGCGAAGTACTACGTCGAGAGCTTTCGCCTGCCGTCGCTGTCCAAACGCGCGGTCGATGCGGGCTTCAGCACCGAGGGTTTCGAGCACGTCGTCGAAGCGACCCAGGCCGGCAAGGGAGTGATCCTCGCTCTGCCGCACCTCGGCGGGTGGGAGTGGGCCGGTCGGTGGCTCACCGACCGTGGGTACAAGATGACGGTCATCGTCGAACCAATCGAGCCCCCAGAGCTGTTCGAGTGGTTCGTCGATCTACGCCAGAAGTTGGGGATGACGGTCGTGCCGCTCGGACCGAAGGCCGGTACGGCAGTGCTGAAGGCGTTGCGGGCCAACGAGGTCGTCTGCCTGCTCTGCGACCGAGACATCGAACGCAGTGGTGTGCCCGTCGAGTTCTTCGGGGAGACCACCACGCTTCCCGCCGGCCCGGCAACGCTCGGCTTGCGCACGGGTGCGGCCGTGCTGCCGGTGGGCTGTTACTTCACGTCGAGGTACAACGGACACCACGCCGTCGTGCGTCCGCCGCTGGCCACCGAGCGCGGCGGAAGTGGTCTCCGCGACGACGTCGCCCGGGTCACTCAAGCGCTCGCCGCCGAGCTCGAGTACCTGATTCGGCGCGCTCCCGAGCAGTGGCATCTGTTCCAACCGAATTGGCCCAGCGACCCTGGGTACTGACTCAGCGTCGCAGGTACGGAGCAATCGGGATCGCCTCGGGCGAGCGTCCGAGACGACGGCGGTCCGAAATTGACTGAGGTCTCCGGAAATCGGGTACAGGATATCCATGAAGAAGATCTCCTCCGAAGAGCCTGACAGCATGCTGCTGTGGCGTGCCCAGGATGTCATCATGAACGAGTTCCGCTGTACGCACGAGCAGGCCGCCGCGCTGATCGAGCACCGCGCGATCCTGGAACTCAGCGATCTCGTCTCCGTCGCGAGGCGGATCGTCCAATGAGGAATCAGTTGTGGGCGGCGATGGGTCCGACGCCGGCGAGCAATTCGTCGATGGTGTGTTGCTGCTCGAGCGAGTGACGAAGTCCGCTCGTTCCGACGATCTCGTATGCGTTGCGTCGGCCGACCTTGACCCGCGTGATCATTCCCCCGGTGACCAGGTCACCGATGATGTTCTGCACGGCACGAGCGGTGAGTCCGACCAATGCAGCGATGTCGATGACCCGCGCATTCCGGTCGGTCGCCAGACAAACGAGCACATGCCCGTGGTTGCTCAGCAGCGTCCATTCCGAGTGCAGATGTTGGTTCGTCGCTGCATCGGCCATGACACCCAGTATGGAACACGACAGCGCGAACGCAAGACGATCGATCGGGGTTCTCGAGGAACCGGCCGAACTGGGCGAGAAACTCGTCGACCGTCCGTGAACCGAGGTGTGTCGGAAGCTGGTTGCGCAGCAGCCGACCATGCAGAGGGACCCACACGCCCGAAACGGGACACCACGGTTCACCGTGTCGATACCCGTGTCGCGTTGTGGTCAGACGCGATCGCCGATGGACTCAGTGAGCGCGGAGTTGGTCGACGTACATCTCTGTGCCGGGCAGGGTGGGGATGAACGGTGCCATCAACTCGACTCGGCCAAGACCCGTCGCGGCGACCGCGTCGCCGACGCCGGCGAACTCTTCCCAGCATTCTCTGGGATCGGTTTCCGTGAACCACAACAACGTGAGCCGAGTGTCGAGGCCCTCGACGTCCTTGACATACGCCTGCTTGTCCGCCGGCAGAGGAATGGGCTTGAAGATCGCGCCGAGTGCGGTCGACGAATCGGCAGCCGGCACACGCTCCGCCAGCAACCACGCGAGCAGTTCGTCGCGCCTGCCTTCGACGGCATCGATGACCTCGACGACGAGTCCTTGATACGGGTAGTTCAAAGCATGGACGTCACGGGGGCCGGAGGCGTCGCGATACACCGGTCCGCAATAGTCCTGGAACGATGTGAACGTGTGATCGCGATCCTGGAAGACGCGCCCATCGGCGAACAGCTTCTGGTTGGTACCGACCGCCCAGCGGATGGTCGAGTCGTATTGGCCATCGGTGATCCAGTAGATCGAGATGTACTTTCCAGCGTCGAGCGGTTGGGCGATCGCCGAGTCGGAGGGGTACCGCAACTGTTGATACGGCACGGTGGCCACCCACCGTCGTCCGGCGAACATCCAGGGGAACGCCATGGCGCCCGAGTTGAAATGATCGTCTTCGTACCAACGGTTGTATGCCGCCTCCCTGCCCGGATGGGGCTCGACCATCGTGATGAGTGCGGAACCGATTCGCGCCGCATACGGTCCCTTCTGGGCGAGTTCGAAGTATGGATCGGAGGGTGTGTCGTTGCTCATGGGGCACCTCGGGCAGGGGAAATAGGGGCGGGCGGGAGAACGGACGGACCGTACATCGGCGCTCCTCGGACGGCCGACCCGAACCGCGACAGCCGTTCGCGAGTTGTCGAACTCTTGAGGTAATTCTTCGGTCGGTGCGTCTCGTCGGGCATCGCCACCAGATATGTTCCGCGACATGGGTCGACATCACACCGTCATGTCCGCGCGGAGCCTTGCTCGCATCGTCGCAGGGTTGGGGGTGATCACCGTGGTGGCCGCGGGTTGCAGTTCGAGCAAGATCTCGGCGCCGACCACGACCCGCAAGATCACGACGACGACGGCAGCCGCCGAAACGACGACGACGGCAGCTGTGACGACGACCTCTGCCGCGTCCGCGCCCACGACGGTGGGAGCCAGTACGACGGTCGCAGCGGCGACGACGACCGCAGCAACGGACACCGCATCCTCGGCGCCTGGCAACACGTCAGGTGACGGCGTCGACGTGTGGGCCGAGAACGCGACCCAGTTCAAGGGCCAGACCGGCAAGACCGCCACGATCGACTGCACCCCGAAAGGTGCCCTGCACACGATCTGGGGAACCGAGACCTACACCGATGACTCGTCGATCTGCACCGCAGCCGTTCAGGTCGGTTTGATCACACTGGATAAGGGTGGCAGCGTCGAGTATCAGATTGCTGCCGGTCAGGACTCGTACGCCGGCATGCTCGGCAACGACGTCACCTCTGAGCCGTACGGCAGTTGGGGTGGCAGCTTCATCTTCCCCAAGGCTCCACCCGGGTCCGGAACGTTCTCGGCCAGTGTGGCGACATGGAGTGAGAGTGCGAAGGGCGATGACGCCCTCATCGGCCAGAAGATCCTCGTGAACTGCTCGGCCAAGGGCGAGGCCGGCACGGTGTGGGGCACGGGCACGTACACCAGCGATTCGTCCATCTGCACAGCTGCGGTCCTGCAAGGGCTGATCACGGTCGAGAAGGGTGGCCCAGTGGTTGCTCAGGTCGCGCCCGGCCAAGACTCCTACAAGGGCAGCACTGCCAATGGCATCACATCCAACGACTACGGGTCGTGGGGCCTCAGCTTCACGATCCCGAAGGACCAGACGCCTCCGCCGAGCACGGTTCCCACTGCCACGACCTGACAGGCCGAACGGTGGGCATGGTCGACCAGGATCACACCTGCTCGGCCATCGCAATCCTTGAGTCGTCCCAGCGAGGTGCCGATGCCCAAGGGTGACCGATTCTCTCGTCACCGATGTCGCACCCGAAGCGGCTGAGGCGCGCCCCGACATCGACGACGACGGCGCTGCGGTCGTCGCGGCGCCATCGTCGCCGATCGCCGTCGCGGCTCGGCGCTTCGGCGACGACTATCCGCCGTTGGGCAGCAATTGGCGTCTCCGCACGGCGGGCACTGTGCTCGCCGTCTCGGCTTGCTTCTACATCTGGTGGATGCTCGCCCACCTGAACCGCGGTGCTCCGTGGGTCTCGCTGCCCTTCGTCGCCGCCAACTTCATGACGATGGCGTCGCTGTTCCTGACTGTCGCGAACACGTGGAACCGGAGCGTGCCCGAACGACGCACACTCGCGACCGACGTCGAGCCGCATGTCGCCGTGATCATCCCGACCTGCGGTGAGGCGATCCCGATGATCCTGCGAACGGTCGCGTCCGTCCGGGAGCAGAACTGGCCGGCTGAACGGCTGACGATCGTCGTCTCCGATGACGCGCACGACGCAGGTCTCCAAGCCGCGATCGAGGCCACCGGCGTGCTCTACCATTCGCCGATCGGTCGGTGGGCACCCGGTCGTGACGGCGCGGCCAAGGCGGGGAATCTCAACTCTGCGCTGAATTTCGTCGATGCGACCTTCCCGGGTATCGAATTCATCGAGACCCGTGACGCCGACGACGAGGTCGGTTCTGACAACTTCTTGCGCGAAGTCCTGGGTCAGCTCTTGCATGATGAACGCCTCGCGTATGTCCAGACGATCAAAGAAGCTCAGGTCAGCGCGGGAGACCCGTTCAACAACCGCGAATCGATGTTCTACCGGAACCAGATGCTGTCCAAGAATTCGGCCAATGCGGTGTTCCCGTGCGGTTCCGGCGTCGTGTGGCGCCGTTCGGCGTTGCGCGACATCGGTGAGTTCCCCGTGTGGAACCTCGTCGAGGATCTGCAGTCCGGGTTCGAGGCGTTGCGCCGCGGATGGCACGGCCTGTACTTGCCGATCGTCGGAGCAGTCGGCCAGCACGCACCGGAAGACGTCCCGAACGTGTTCAAGCAACGCGGCACCTGGGCGCTCGACACGGTGCGCTTGATGCTGTGGGCTGACCCGCGTGGCTTGTCGTTTCGTCAGCGACGCCACTTCTCGATGCTCGTGCTGTACTACCTCACGTCGTTCTCGGTGCTCACCTACTTCTTCTGTGTGATCACGTCGCTGCTCGGTGTGAGTGCCGTCAACGACGACAGCATCGTCGCGCTGTTCTTCATCCTTCCGTTCGCGCTCGCCAACGAAGCCTGGTTGCTGGCATCGAACTATCCGTACAACGACCGACGCAAACGCCAGCGTCATCAACTGCGTCAGCTGTGGCGAGTGCGCGTGTTGTGGACTGGCATGGCGCCGGTCTACGCCAAAGCGACACTGCTGGCGATGTTCGGAGGTCCGAATCGCAAGCCGGTCTACAAGGTCACGCGCAAGGAGCACGACATTCGTTGGCACTGGCGCCAGACACTGCCCCACATCGTCCTGCTGCTCGGATCGATCGTCGTCTGCATCTACGGAGTGGCCAACGATCGGCTGACGAACGCCGGTCAGATCATCGCCACCGTGTACTTCGGTTCGATGTACTTCGCGTTGTTGGCGGGCTTCGTGAACAGAGGTTGGCACGGCGTCGGCGAAGCCCGAGTACCGACCGTCGAGCGTCGCCGCCCGCTGTTGTCGAATCGTGCCGACGCGGTCGAGCCCGCCGATTCCACAGCATCGTCGGTCTGATCGCCTCTACCATCGGGCCATCGACCGCTGCTGCACACCCGAATCGTCGTCCCAGCATCTCGAAGTGCCATCCGAGCCGCGGGCTCTTCACCGTCCACGATCAGTTCCTGACGCAACGGTGGCGCTCGCTGGTGGCGTGTTCGCGATGGGAAACCACACCCGCCGCGGGTATGCGGCCGATGGAGAGTGGCCGGTTCACGACGTCGAACTGCGGGCCTTCGGCATCGGAGCCCACGCGGTCACGAACATCGAGTTCGCTGCGTTCGTCGCAGCGACGGGTCACCGCTCGACTGCGGAACGACTCGGCAGTTCGTTCGTGTTCTGTGGAATGCCGGTCGACGATCTGCCGCCCGATCGAGTCGTCGCCACGCCGTGGTGGCGCGAGGTCGTCGGCGCCGATTGGTCTCACCCCGAGGGTACGAGCAGCGGGATCGATGATCGCAGCGACCACCCCGTGGTGCACGTGAGTTGGCACGACGCCGTCGCGTTCTGTCGGTGGGCGTCGGGGCGACTGCCGACAGAAGCTGAATGGGAGTACGCCGCCCGAGGCGGCCAACTGGCGGCGCAATTGCCGTGGGGAGACGCAGACATGCCGGCCGACAGACGGATGATGAACGTGTTCGAAGGCGAGTTCCCGATCTCCTCCCGGCGTGACGACGGCCTCGTCGGCACGCGCTCGGTTGGTTCGTACGAACCGAACGGTTTCGGCCTCTACGACGTCGTCGGCAATGTCTGGGAATGGTGCGCCGACTGGTTCGATCCGAACGCGTACCGTCTGGGGCCACGGGTCGATCCGACCGGCCCCGCCTCCGGGAGCCGTCGTGTGGTTCGGGGCGGCTCGTTCCTGTGCCACGAGAGCTCTTGCTGGCGGCACCGAGTCGATGCCCGAAGTTCGAACACACCGGTCACGTCTGCCGCCAACATCGGCTTCCGTGTCGCGGTCGATGGCCCACCAACAGATGATCTCTCCCGAGCAGCCGTCGTGCAGGTCGACGCCCAGCAGGTCGCCGGTCGTGCGCGATGACCGGCCAGCCGAACATCGTGCTCGTCAACTGTGACGATCTCGGCTACGGCGACCTTGGCTGCTACGGCTCGCTGCGGAATCACACCCCGACGATCGACCGGCTTGCGGCCGAGGGCCTGCGGTTCACCGACTTCTACATGGCTTCACCCGTCTGCTCCCCTTCGCGGGGAGCGATGCTCACCGGCTCGTATCCGCCGCGGATCGGCTTCGGTAGCTTCGACGGGATGCCGGTGCTGTTCCCCGGACAGGGCATCGGGCTGAATCCGGATGAGGTCACGATCGCCGAGATTCTTCGCGATGCCGGCTACCGCACGAAATGCGTTGGCAAGTGGCACTGTGGCGATCAGCCCGAGTTCCTGCCGACCCGCTTCGGGTTCGACAGCTACTACGGCTTGCCGTACAGCAACGACATGGGGATCCAGGTCACGAAGCCAGGCTGGGAGTTCCTCGACGGCAAGTATCCGCCGTTGCCGCTGATGTTCGACGACGAGGTCATCGAGCAGCAACCAGACCAGGCCGCGCTCACAGAACGGTACGTCGAAGAGTCGCTGCGTTTCATCCGCTCCAGCGGAACGACCCCGTTCTTCCTCTACTTCGCTCACCTCTACGTGCACGTCCCGATCTACGTGCAACATCGCTTCGAGCACGAGTCCGACAACGGTCGATACGGCGCGGCCGTCGCATGCATCGATTGGGCGTTGGCCGTCCTGTTGCACGAACTCGATCGGCTGGGCCTGGCGGACGACACGATCGTGATCTTCACCAGCGACAACGGGTCGCGGGCACAGGGCGAGGGCGGCAGCAACGACCCGCTGCGATCCCACAAGGCGACGACATGGGAAGGCGGACAGCGCGTGCCGTGCATCGTTCGCTGGCCCGGCCACGTTCCTGCCGGCACGATCACGAACGAAATCGCGACGTCGATGGACTTCCTGCCCACGCTCCGCCGCGCGGCCACGGCGGGTCGGTCCGCTGGCGGCGACGATGGACCTGTCATCGACGGCCGCGATCTCACCGAGGTTCTGCTCGATCCTGCCAATGCGCGCTCTCCGCACGAGGCGTTTCTGTACTACTGGATGAACGACCTCGAGGCGATTCGCGTCGGACGTTGGAAGCTGCACCTGTCCAAACACGGAGCCGAGATCAACGAGTTGTACGACCTGCACCTCGATGTGGCCGAGGCGAACGATGTGCACACCGCCCATCCGGACGTGGTTGCCGATCTGCTCGCTCATGCCGAGCGGGCGCGTCGTGATCTCGGCGACGCGCGGCTGGGCGTCACCGGCTCTGGCGTGCGCGCGCCCGGCCGCGTCGTGCACCCACATCCGCTCACCACGTTCGACCCGGCCCACCCGTACTCGATCGCGATGTACGACCTCGGTGATCGGGGTTGATTCTCGTGTGCGCCCGTCGCGGCTGCTAGAACCGACGGATATGGGCAGAGTCGATGTGGCGGTGGTCGGGGCCGGAATCATGGGCGCGTCGACCGCATGGTGGTTGGCGCGCCAGGGAAAGTCCGTGATCGTTCTCGAACGGTTCGCGGCAGGTCACGTCAACGGTTCGTCACACGGAACGGAGAGGATCTTCCGGCTCACTCACGCCGACCCGTTCTGGGCCCGACAATGTGTCGAGTCGTTGCCGCTGTGGCGAGAGCTGGAAGACGACGTCCGCGAATCGTTGCTGCTCACCACCGGACATCTCGATCTCGGGACGCCGAGCGACCTTGCGCCGAAGGTGAGCACGGCCGAATTGTGCGGCATCGCGACTCGTTGGATGGATCCCGTCGAGGTGACCGAGCGTTGGCCCGGGCTCAGCGTGAGCGGGCCTGCGCTGTTCCATGCCGAGGGCGGACGAACCAACGCCGAGGCGACGGTTGCTGCCATGTTGCGTCGAGTCGTCGAGCTCGGCGGAGACGTCCGATTCGAGACGCCCGTGCAGTCGATCGCGACGGCGGCTGGCGGGGTGGAGATCGTGACCGACGGCGCGACGATCTCCGCCGGTGTCGCGGTCGTGACCGCAGCCGGATGGACGCCCGACCTGATCCCGTTCGTGACCGGACTGCCGACGATCACGTCATCGACCGGACAGGTGGCGTTCTTCACGCCGAAGGATTCCTCGCTTCTCTGGCCGACATTCATCGATCCGGAGGTCTACGGCATGTCGACACCGCAGGGCCGCATTCGGCTCGGCCACTTCCTGCACGCGGCGCCGACGCACCCCGACCGGCGCAGCTTCGAGCCCGATCCGCACGTCCGGTCGTTGCTCGAGCAGTGGGCCGAGACACATTTGCCGGGTGTCGATCCGCAACCTGTCGGCGAGCTGTCGTGCCTGTTCGGCGAGACGCAGGATGACGACTTCGTGATCGATCGTCAGGGGCCAGTCGTGGTCGGCTGCGGCTTCGGCGGTCACGGGTTCAAGTTCGCACCGTTGGTCGGCAGGATGCTCGCAGAGTTGGCTTCTGGCGATGGCACCCGCGTCGCAAGGTTCACGCTCGGCCGGTGACCATCAATGGTCACCGGCGTCATTCATGGTCATCAATGGTCATCAATGGCCGGCGGCCCTGGATTCAGCCTGATGCTGCGGCGATGATCAGTCGGAGATGTGGCCAGGCCGCGCTGAAACCAGCGTGCAGTGGGCGCTCTTCGACGAGATGAACCGGCACCCAGTCGACGGCATCGGTCTCGAAGTTCATCGACTCGCCGAACGGGACTGCGACGTGGATCACCACGGTGGTGTAGTCCCAATCCGATGCGGGACTGAACACGTACTGGCCGAGGACGCGATGGTCGTCGGGCACAGCGCCCACCTCTTCAGAGGCTTCGCGCAATGCGCCGTCGTATGCGGTCTCGCCCTCGTCCAACGCACCTCCGGCGCACGACCAGGTGCCGCCCTCGTGGGCGAACGCAGATCGCTTCTGCAGCATGACGTGGGGGGTGCCGTCCTCCGCGTGCGTGACGAACACGACGCCAGCAGCACCGAACACGCCCCACCGGACATGACCGTCGCTGCATCGCATGAATCCATCGCCGCTCCGTCGGTCGAACATGCTCCAACCTTGCCCGGTTCACGACGTCACCTGCCAATCGTGGAGCCCGTCGTTGCCGATCTCCACGGGCTTCTCACGCCGCGTAGGGTATGTCGAATCGCATCAGAACCACGCAGTACTGTTCCGGCATGGGCTCCTCCATCATCTTCCTGACGGGCGGCATCATCGTGCTGTCGTTCGTTTTCGCGTTCGTCGTGCTGCGCAAGAGTGGTGCGCTGGGCATGTCGAAGAAGAAACAACAGTTGGCGATGCAGTTGATGCAAACGGGCAAGAAGGCGAGGGCGATGATCACCGCGATCCAGCCGACTGGCACCGTCGTCAACTACATCAACATCCAGTGCGTCGTCAGTTTTCGGCTGCAGCCGCTCGATGGCAGTCAGCAGTTCGACGTGCAGAAGACGATGTTGATCGCGCAAACGGCGATGCCGCGGATGGGCGAGATGTGGCCCAGTTGGTATGACCCAGCCGACCCATCGCAGTTCGCCGTCGGCCAGCCGACAGCGATCACGCCGGATCAGATCGCGATCTTCCGCGAGTTCGGGATCCCGCACCCGTACGACAATCAGATGCCCTGACCGGAACGCGACGAGGACACCGGCACGGATGCCGATGTCCTCGTCAGAGTCCGCCGCAGCGGACAAGTCAGCGCCGAGTTGGGCTCAGGAGTTGACGGTTGCCGGGATGGTGGTGGTGAGACCGCCGCTCGGGGCGACATCGGACGAAGGTGTCGTCAGGCCGCAGTAGGCGTCGTCAGCGGTGGCTGCTGCCTGATTCTCCGGGTTGTTCACGGCGTCGAGGCTGTTGGCGGCGAGTGCCGCGCGAGCCTGCTGCACCTCGAGGGTCACGCCGGCCTTCAACGCAGCGGGTGCATCGGCGATTGCCTGATCCATCTTCGGTTCGAAGCTCTTGATCGCCGCAAGGGCAGCTGTCGGATCGCCACCTGACGCCCGCAGCGCAGACTCGATGCCGCTGATGAATCCGCAGTACGCGGTCTTGTTGCCATCGCCGGCGACGGTCGATGCAACAGATGAGATCGCCGTCGACGCAGCGGAAGCGTCGGTAGCTGTGGTCTTGGCGGTGGTCTTCGAGTCGCTGCTGCACGCACCGAGCATGAGCAGGAATGCGAAGGGGGCCGCGATGAGAGGACGAGTTCTGAGGTTGTTCACGATTTCTCCGATGTCGATCGGCAGCGTGTGCTGGATCTGGGTTGGGGGAAGCTCTCCGCCGAGAGCCACGTCACCGTAACCGGTGCACGACAACCATCGACACAATGCGTGCGTGTTCAACAACACAGCGTGAGATCGAGACGATGCTGGTATGGCACGGACATGCCGTGGGAACCCACTGCAGCCCCCGTACCGTCTGACCATCATGCATTCACGACTTCGCCTCGTCTCGATCGCCGCTGTACTCGGCCTGTCGGCCGGAGCCTGCGCCAGTGCGAGCAACGGGCTGTCCACCGACCACGCCTCGTCCACCGAACCTTCCTCCTCCACGACATCAGTCACCGTTGCGGCGACGGTGCCGCTCGGCTCGATCCACGGTCTGCTCGGAATCCGCTGGATCGTCGACAGCCGAATCACCGTCGGGGGAGCGATCCCGATCGGTGCGAGCAGCACGGCCGGGTTCACGATCGCCAACGACGGGACGATGACCGTCGACACCGGGTGCAACACGGGCTCCGGCGCCGTCTCGTTTCCCAACGCGACGACCTTCCAGGTGAGTGACCTCGTGCTCACCGAGAAGGCATGTGCTGATGAACCGGGCAACGTCGAAGCAGAAATGCTCACGCTGCTCGGCACGGTGTTGGCCTGGTCGACGACCAACTCGCAGCTGACGGTGTACCCCCTGACGATCACCGATGTCGGCCTGATCCTCCACGCCGCCCCCTGACCGAACCGCGGCGAGCCGCCGTCGCGGCGACGCTGCATACGATGGCGATCAGTCGAGGAGGAGACGCCGAAACGAGCGCAGCGTGGAGCTGACGTCATCGCGGTGATTCGCCGTGACCATCCATTCGGGAAGGCGTTCGACCATCGACGTACTGCGCGCGGGCTCACCCACGTACCGTTCGCGAACCGATGCCTCGATGAAGTCGAGCAGGTGATCGAGGTGTGCAGCGTTGTACACCCACAGCACGTGGCCGAGGCACGGTGCCTGCAGGCGCAACGGCAACCGGAAGTAGGGATCGAATGGACCGCCGAACGCGACGCTTCGTCGGGGCTGCGTCCGCGTGAACGAACATGCCGCGCAGACCACGCGGCGCAGTTCGTTCCAGGGTCGGGTCGGGCGAGCGTCGGCCGATGCCACCGAAGTCGCAGGCGCGGATCGGACGTGTGCCGTCGCATCGCATCGCGGGCATCGCACGAGGACATCAACGGTGAAGTCGTCGATCGTGCGCCCGTCGTCACGGAAGCGTTCGGCACTCGCCATGCCCGCAGAGTAGGTCAACTCGGATACGTTACGAATTGATCACTCGCAACGAAAAGAAGGTCGCACACGTGGAGAGCATCAGCAGGGTCCTTCCCTCCGAGCCGTATCGCACCATCGACGAGTACATCGCCGCTGGAGGCGGTCTCGGTTTGTCGGCGGCGCAAGCGGTGGAGGCCGGCGTGGTGCTGGACGAACTCGAGGCCTCCGGTCTGCGCGGCCGTGGCGGCGCGGGTTTCCCGACAGCCACCAAGTGGCGGACCGTTCTGTCGTTCGCGTCGGACATGCTCAGCACAGCGGTCGTGGTCAACGCCGCCGAGGGCGAGCCGGGCACCTTCAAGGACCGCTCGATCATGCTCGCCAATCCGTACGCCGTGCTCGAGGGTGCCCTGATCGCAGCGCGAGTGGTGGGCGGTCGAAGCATCACGATCGCGACCAAGAAGAAGTTCGTCGACCAGATCGCGCGGATGCAGGCTGCGATCGCCGAAGTGACGGCAGCGGGCTGGGCCGAAGACGTCGAGTTCACGATCTCCCATGGCCCCAGTGAGTACCTGCTCGGCGAGGAGACAGCGTTGCTCGAATCGCTCGACGGACGGCCACCTTTCCCGCGCCTCGCCCCGCCGTGGCGCCGCGGCGTTGTCGAGGTCGTGCGTTCCGACGCCGACGTGACGTCGGGCAGCGGGTTGTCGGCAGATGTGCGCCTCGCCAGTCAGGACGGCGAGTCCGAGGCGCCGCCGGTGCTCGTCAACAACGTCGAGACGATGGCCAACATCCCGGCGATCATCGCCAAGGGCGCCGCCTGGTTCCGCACGATCGGCACGGACAAGTCGCCCGGCACGATCGTGTGCACCGTGACCGGTGACGTCATGAATGCAACGGTCGTCGAAGTCGCGATGGGCACCCCGCTGAGCGAGGTCATCAACGAGGCCGCAGGTGGTTTGCATGCGGATCGCACACTGCTCGCCGTGCTGAGCGGGGTCTCCAACCCGATCATCCTTCCGAACCAGATCGACACACCATTGAGCTACGAAGCAATGTCCGCCATTGGCAGCGGGCTGGGGTCAGCGAGCTTCATCGTGATCGACGACGCCTCCGATCCCGTCGCACTGGCCGCCGGCGTCTCCCGCTTCCTCGCGATCGAATCCTGCGGGCAGTGCACACCCTGCAAGCAGGACGGGCTGGAGATCCACGGATTGCTCACGGGTGTCGGTCACGATGACGGTGGAGAGCCGGCGATGGTCAAGATCGGTCGCCGCCTCGACACCATCACGTTCGGCGCGCGGTGCAACATCGCCACGCAACACTCGATCGTGGTCGGCAGCATCGTCGAAGCGTTCACCGATCGCTTCGAGGCTCATTTGCATCATGGCGAGGCATCGGTCGAAGAGATTCTCATCGCCGAGTTGGAGAGCCTCGATGGCGGCGTCGCGACGATCGACGCCACGTTCGCCGACAAGAAGATGGACTGGACCTACGGGTCACACGAAGCGACTCAGTTCCCGGTCGATCGTCTCACCGATCATCGACACCCTGGTGCGCCGCTGCAATGAGGTAGGCCTCGATTGCGGCCGGTCGCATCGGCCTCGCGATGAGGAACCCCTGAGCATGGTTGCAGCCCATGCCGACGAGCAGCCCGATCTGCTCGTGCGTGTCCACACCTTCCGCCACCACGCGCAGGCCCAGAGCCCGGGTCAGTGAGATCACGGCATCGACGATCGCTCGACGAGTGGCGTCACTGCTCATTCCTCCGATGAACGATTGGTCGATCTTCACCGTGTGCACCTTGGCCTGGTACAGGTACGCCAGCGACGAGAAGCCCGTGCCGAAATCGTCGAGTGCCAGCGGCACGCCGAGATCGTCGATTGCGCCGAGCACATCCGTGCCTTCTGCGCCGGCTCGCATCAGGACGGACTCGGTCAGCTCGAGCATCAACGCGCTCGGCTCGATGCCGTGGCGATCGAGTGACTCGGCGATCCGCTCGGCGAAGTCGCCGTGCAACTGCGCGGCCGACACGTTGACCTCGACGGTGAAGGCGCTGTCGACCACCCCGCGTGCGCGCCATGTGGCGAGTTGGCCCAGCGTCTCGTTCATCACCCACAGCCCGATCTCATCGATCAGGCCGCTTTGTTCGGCAATCGGAATGAACTCGCCGGGTGACACGATTCCGAGTTGTGGATGTGTCCAGCGCAGCAGGGCCTCTGCGGATGTCACGGTTCCCGTCACGATGTCGACAATCGGTTGGTACATCACCGACAGCTGTCCGGCTGAGACCGCCGAGAAGAGGCCGCGCTCCAGCTCGTGCCGACGCTCGAGGTCGGCGCGCTGGTCGGCGTCGTACACGCAGATGCAGCCGCGTCCCCGGGCCTTGGCCCGATACATGGCAGCGTCGGCATGGCGCAGGAGTGATGTCGGATCGTCGCTGTCGACTGCGGCAGCGACGCCAACGGATGCGTTGGTGTGCACCAGCCCGCGGCTCAGTTCGAGTGGTGTGGCCCATGCACGAGTGATCCGTTCGGCAACGGCACGCACATCCATGTCATGACCGTGGTCTTCGACGAGTACGGCGAACTCGTCGCCACCGAGGCGAGCGACGGTCGACCCCGGCGGGGCGAACTCGACCAGGCGGGGCGCAAGTTGACACAGCAGCTCGTCGCCGGCGAGATGGCCGTGGGTGTCATTGACCAATTTGAATCGGTCGAGGTCGATGAGGAGCATGAGTACCTGGCCACCGGAGCGAAGCCGTGCGGCGAGCGCGTTCTCCGTTCGGCTGGCGAAGAGCGTCCGGTTCGGGATGCCGGTCAGCGGATCATGGTGGGCTGCGAAGCTGGTCGCGACGCCGCGGCGGCGGACACCGGACACCGACCACACGATGAGGGCGTTGACGGCCACGAGCGTGCCGACCGTCATCAGCCAGATCCGGGCTCCTTGGCCGAACGACGCGCCGTGGACCCACAAACCGAACGCGAGGACGACGGAAGCAACGGCCGCATGTGCTGCGGCGGCGAGTGGTCGGAAGAAGATCGCAGCAACGGGCGTCGCCCAGATGTAGAAGAGGCGGACGTCGTTGCCGGGGTCGGCGATGGCGATGTAGCTGATGGTGATGATCAGCTGAACCCCGGCGAGGACGAGGTGAACCATCGACGGGCGAATCCGATCGGCGTACCCACCGATCATCATCGCCCCCCCGAGCAACGAGATGGTTGCCATGCTGCGAACGAGGCCGTCGCCGGCCTGATGCGTGTGGGGCACGGCGACCCACGCATATGCGGTCAGCGCGCCGAGCACGTACACAGCCCCCAACCACCGGGCGATCTGCCGCGCTGTCGCCGGCGATGCCTGGAACGGCGACTCGTGTTGCTGATGATGCATGTCACTCACCTGAGATGCCGTCCCAGCCCTTGGTGATCCACTCATTGCATCGGCGGTCCAGTCGTGCGCCTGAAGCTGGATGTTCGGCAAGAAAGTGTGAACTCTGGAAGACGAACGCGGGAGCGGTGACCGCATCTCGTATCAGCTGTCTTCGTCGAGCAACGCCGCGATCTTCTTCGGTACGCACATCCTCCAGGCGTCCATCACCAGCTCACACATCTCGGCGACGTCGATCTCGTCAAGCCGTACGACGACCCAGTTGTACCGCTGGTCCGAGATTCGGGGCATCAAGAACTTGTGTGGTTCGGACGCGATGAGCGCGTCGCGTTCCTCTTTCGGAAAGGCGAATCCCATCAACGTCTCGTCACGCGAGAACGCGAGGTACACGATTCGACCGATGCGGAACTTGACCCGATCACGTGTGAGGCCTTCGCTGGATCTTGGCAGCGTGGAAGCAAGCGAGCGGACGTCGTCGATGGTCACACTCATCGTTTCAGCCTCGCACATCGTTGCGGCTTGAAACCCTGACGCACGCGCGATCAGATGCGTGGATGGCCAACGAACTGATGGGGCAGACCACCGAGCTGCTGCAGGCACTGATCCGCAACGAGTGCGTCAACGACGGCACGCCCGATTCGGGAGGAGAGGTTCGCAACGCGGCGATGCTGCAGGACTACCTCGAGGGAAACGGCGTGGGGATCGAGCGATTCGAGTCGCACCCGGGACGCGGCTCGATGGTCGCCCGGATCGAAGGCACGGACCCGACGGCGCCGACACTGTGCTTGATGGGTCACATCGATGTCGTGCCGGTCAACCCGTCCGGCTGGTCGCGTGATCCCTTCGGGGGAGAGCTGATCGATGGTGAGGTGTGGGGACGCGGCGCGATCGACATGTTGAACATCACGGCGTCGATGGCGGTCGCGTTCCGTCATCTCGTCGGCACCGGGTGGCGCCCGAAGGGAACGCTGATCTACTTCGGTGTCGCCGACGAGGAGGCCGGCGGCAAGTGGGGTGCCGAGTGGATGTGCGACAACCATTGGGATGCGATCAAGAGCGACTATGTACTGACCGAGATCGGCGGCTGGTCGTCGGTCGGACCCGACGATGTCAGACGAGTCGTGGTCAACACCGGCGAGAAGGGCATCGCCTGGCGCCGGCTGCGGGTGAACGGCACGCCGGCGCACGGATCGATGCCGTTCGGCGCCGACAACGCCTTGATCAAGGCGGCCGAGATCGTTCGGCGCCTCTCCGTCTATCGCCCCGGCGCGAACATCAGCGACGTCTGGAAGGCGCAGGTTGCCGTGATGACGCTGCCCGATGACGTCAAGGCCGGATTGATCGATCCGGCGCGGATCTGGGAGACGATCGAGACGCTGCCGCCCGCGCTGGCGCGCACGTGCCATGCCCACACGCACACGACGTTCTCTCCCAACGTCGTGCACGGTGGCCAGAAGACGAACATGATCCCGGACATGATCGAGATCGAGGTCGACATCCGCACGGTTCCTGGAACGACCCAGGCCGATGTCGATGCCCATCTGCACGAAGCGCTCGGCGAACTGGCTCACCACGTCGACGTGTCGCCGATCCAACAGGGCAACGCGACGGAATCACCCCGGGGCAACGACTTGTGGGATGCGATCTCGAGCGCGACGCAGGTCGCCTATCCCGGAGCAGAGCTGTTGCCCGGCCTGATCGTCGGCGGAACCGACGCGCGGTTCTTCCGCGAGAAGGGAGCGATCGCGTACGGCACCGGATTGTTCTCGAAGCAGGTCACGTTCGAGTCGTTCGGAACCCGGTTCCACGGCAACGACGAACGCATCGACACCGAGTCGCTCGGCCTCGCCGCTGACTTCTGGATCCACATCGCGAAGGAGATCTGCGGCTGACACGACTCTCCGGTCTGTCGAGCACCTGGTAGCAAACACCATCGTGATCGGTCGCTGCACGGCGAGTGCACAATGGTGTGATGCTCGGACGCTTCTCGATCTGGCGCCATTTCGGTGTGTTGCTCGTCATCGCCGGGTCCACGGCGCTCGCGGCGCTCGGTTTCATCGGCGGGCGCATCGAGCACTTCGACGCCAAGCAGGTGACGGTGTACCCGGTGGCTCCGAACGGTGTCCGGATCCGTGAAGTGGTCGATCAGGACTTCGCCAACGCACTGCGACACGGCTACGAACGCATCATCCCCAATGACTTCGGCATCGCCAGTGACGTCACTGCGACGTCGCCGAACGCCAACGCCGATGTCGGCGTCGAACAGGTGCCGGAGGGAACGCGGATCCGGCTCGGCGATCCGGCCAAGCGTTTCCGTGGCCAACACCGTTACGTGTTGAGCTACACGCTGCCGGACGCCGCGATCACGACGGCCAAGCTCGATCTCAAGATCATCTCATCGGGAGAGCAGTACCGGACGAACGACTTCGTGGTCATCCTCACCGGCTTCCAGTTCAGCAGCACGAGTTGCGACGTCGGCACGGGAAGCGAACGGCGCGGTGGGTGCACCTTGGTGCCCGACGGTGAGAACTACCGAGTCGAGTTCAAGCCGTTGAAGCCAGGCGAAGGCATCACGGTTCATGGTGTGATCACCGGTTTCAGGACGCCAAAACTGCCTGCGCTGCCACCGCTCGCGCCGGTCCCGCCGAACCGCCGCACATCGCTGGCGATCGAGGTCGCTGCGCTCGGTCTGCTCGCATCCGTCGTCGTGTACCTGTACGACCGCAGACGGGGTCGGAACGAGGTGTTCAGCGGAGGACCGGCGGAGGCCGCCTACGGCACGATGCCGCAGCCGAATGCCGAAGGAACGATGCCCGTCGTCTCGACCCGGCTCGTGGCGGATGCGAAGCTGCGCGAGCTGACGACGATCGAGTTCGTCCCGCCCAAGGGGCTCGAGCCGTGGCACGGCGCGATCCTGCTCAGTGAGCGGATCAACGACCAGAGTGCGTCGGCATGGTTCTCGTCGCTGGCTGCACGCGATGCCATCGTGCTGCAGAAGGAAGGTCGCCAACTTCAGCTTGCGATCGGCCCGAAACTCAACGAGCTCAACTCGGCTGAGGGTTCGATCATCATGGGGATGATGAGCGGCCGACCCATGCTCACGCTCGGCTCCTACGATCCTGCCGTCGCAACGGCGTGGGCATCGATCAAGACGAATCAGGCCGCAGCGATGGCGGCTTCGGGTTGGTGGCGACGGAAGCCCCCTGGCGTCGACGGCAATTCGGCGCCAGGGCTCGTGCCCTTCTTCATGCTCGGCGCGATGGCCACGATCGTGCTCGTGCAGTTGTTCGGTGGCACCTTCCTGGATTTCGTGCGCTTCATCCCAGTCGCGTTGCTGTTCGGCGCAGCCGCGCCGCTGCTGACCGCAATGGCGATGTATCACAGCTTGACGCCGGCCCGCAGCGCGCAGGGTTCGGCGTATGCGGTGCTGACCGAGTCGTTCCGGCGGTTCCTCGTCGCCAGCGAAGCCCAGCACGTCGAGTGGGCGTGGAAGCAGGGCGTGCTCCGCGAGTACAGCGCGTGGGCGGTCGCTCTCGGTGCTGCCAACGCGTGGGGCAAGGCATTGGAGCACAGCAACGTGCCGGCCAATGACCAGTACCACTCGTCCGACCCGTTGCTCGTCTACAGCATGGGTTCGTCGCTGTCGCACAGCCACACAGCGCCGTCGAGTTCCGACGGCGGCGGTGGGGGAGGCGGCGGTGGCGGTGGTGGCGGAGGTAGCTCCGGCTCGTGGTAGTCACGCTGGTTGTGCGCTTGCGGCCGTAGTCTGCCTGCGTGGATACGAGTGAGATTTCAACCGGCTTTGCCGACCTCGGCCTGCGTCCGGAGTTGCTCAGCTCGCTAGCTGCACTCGGGTACGAAGAGCCGACGCCCATTCAGCGCGAGACGATTCCCCTGCTGCTCGAAGGCCGCGACCTGCTCGGCCAGGCGGCAACAGGTACGGGCAAGACCGCAGCATTCGCGCTGCCGATCCTGCAGCGCATCGTCGAGACCAAGGGAAAGCCAGAGCTGATCGCGCTGATCCTGGTGCCCACGCGCGAGCTCGCGGTGCAGGTGTCAGAGGCGCTGTACAAATACGGCCGTGATCTCGGGGCGAAGGTCGTGCCGATCTACGGTGGTGCGCCGATCTCGCGGCAGCTGCAACAGCTGGCCGGCGGTGTGCACGTCGTCGTCGCCACACCGGGGCGAGCCCTCGACCACATCTCGCGCAACACACTTGCACTCGGAAGCGTGCAGATGGTCGTGCTGGACGAAGCCGATGAGATGCTCGACATGGGCTTCGCCGAGGACATCGAGCAGATCCTCTCGTCGACGCCGAAAGAACGTCAGACCGTTCTGTTCTCGGCCACGCTGCCGCCGCGCATCAACGGCATCGCCAAACGCCATCTCACCGATCCGATCAAGATCCAGATCGGCTTGGGTGACATCAAGCCCGGCAAGTCACCGTTGGTTCGTCAGAGCGTGTACATCGTCCAGCGCGCCCACAAGGCTGCTGCCCTGGGGCGGATCCTCGACGTCGAAGCGCCGACCGCTGCGATCGTCTTCTGTCGCACTCGCACCGAGGTCGATCAGCTCACCGAAACGCTCAACGGGCGCGGTTATCGGGCCGAAGCGTTGCATGGCGGACTCAGCCAGGAATCACGTGACCGGGTGATGAACCGTCTGCGCGCCGGTACCACCGAGCTACTCGTCGCCACCGACGTGGCGGCCCGCGGGCTCGACATCGATCAGCTCACGCACGTCGTCAACTACGACGTTCCGGCTGCCCCCGAGTCATACGTCCACCGCATCGGTCGTGTCGGCCGCGCCGGCCGTGAGGGCACCGCGATCACGCTTGCCGAGCCGCGCGAACAGCGCCTGCTGGCCAACATCGAGCGCCTCACCAAGCAGAAGATCGCCGTTGCCAAGGTGCCCAGCGTTGCCGATCTTCGCGCCCGCCAGATCGAGCTGACGCTCGGCACGCTGCGTGCCGCACTGGCTGCCGACGACCTTGCCAACTACGACACCGTGATCGATTCGCTGACCGACGAGTTCGACCTCCGTCAGGTCGCGCTCGCGGCCGTCAAACTGGCCCACGAAGCCGGTGGCGCAACAGTCGACGAAAAGGAGATCCCCGACGCGTCGCATCGCGTCGAGCGCGATCGCGACCGTGGGTCCGGGTCGGACAGGGCGGGTAAGGGTCGACCCGAGCGTGGGGCACAGGCCGAAGCCGGCCGCTACGACACCAGCGATGTCGGCCGGGTGTTCATCGGCGCCGGTCGCAAGGAAGGTATCCGCCCCGGCGATCTCGTCGGGGCGATCGCCAACGAAACCAACCTCGTCGGCCGCGAGATCGGTCCGATCAAGGTGGCCGAACACTTCTCCATCGTGGGCGTTCCCAATGGTGCGGTCGATCTCGTCATCGGCGCACTGAAGCGCACCACGATCAAGGGCAACCGGCCGACCGTTCGGCGCTACTCGGACTGACCTCCCGCCGAGGCGTCAGGTGTGGCGCAAGGTCGCGAAGAATGCAGCCGTCTCCGGATCTGCGTCCGGTCCGAATGCCGACACGAGCACACCCTTCACGTCGGTGTCGGGAAACCGCAGCCCGAGCACGATGGCTTCGTCACCCGGGTCGCTGTCGCCCTCGAACCGGAAGGTGTGATCGACGATCACCGTCGACAGGGGTTGCGTCCGCGACGCCCTGATGCACGCAGCCGAGGCACCGACGAGTTCGACATCGTCGGTGTAGCCCAACTCGTGGAGGAGGGTGACCGCTTCGGTGACCGTCGACGGCGTCGACATCGCGACCTCAGATCCGCTCGATGATCGTCGCGGTTCCCATGCCGCCACCCGTGCACATCGTGACCAGACCTGTGCTGAGATCGCGCCGCTCGAGTTCGTCGAGCAACGTCCCGATCAGCATCCCGCCGGTGGCCCCGATCGGGTGGCCGAGGGCCATCGCGCCACCGTTGACGTTGACCTTGTTCCAGTCGACGCCGGTATCGCGGAGGAACTTCAGAACAACGGCGGCGAACGCTTCGTTGACCTCGAACAGGTCGATGTCGTCGAAGGTCATCCCGGCCTTGGCGATGCAGCGCTCTGCCGCCGGGCCGGGAGCCGTGAGCATGATCACTGGATCGGTGCCGGCAACCGCCGTCATGATGATGCGCGCCCGCGGCTTGAGACCATGAGCCGTCGCATACTCGGGTGAGGCGACGAGCACTGCCGACGCGCCGTCGACGACACCTGACGAGTTACCGGCGTGATGGACGTGGCGGATGGCCGAGACTTCGGGGTAGGCGAGCAGCGCGGTCTGGTCGACGGTGAGGGTCTGCTCCTTCATCGTGTACGCACCCATCTTCTCGAAGCTGGGCGGCAACTTGGCGAGGTCGTCGACGGTGGTACCGGGGCGAGGGAACTCGTCGTGATCGAGCGCGAGGGTGCCGTCGTCGTGGAAGATCGGGACGAGCGAGCGTTCGAATCGTCCCTCGCCGATGGCTACCTGGGCGCGGTCCTGGCTGTCGACGGCGAGCTGATCACATTCCTGACGGGTGAATCCTTCGACGGTCGCGATGAGGTCGGCGGAGATGCCCTGGGCGACCATGTTGTACTGATCACGGAGGTGGTTGTTGTTGGCGGTGAAGCCGTCGACGTGCATCGGCGAGGGCCTCGACATCGACTCGATGCCGCCACCCACCACGAGGTCCTGGAACCCCGAGAGCACACCCATCGCAGCGAAGTTGACGGCTTGCTGGCCCGATCCGCAGAAGCGGTTGAGCGTGACTCCGGGTGCATCCAGCGACCAGCCGGCGTCGAGCGCAGCCATGCGGGCGATGTCCATCGAGTGGTCGCCGCTGCCGGCGCCGCAGCCCATGACGACATCGTCGACCTCTGCGGTGTCGAACCCGTTGCGGTCGCGGAGTGCGTTCAGCACCTGGGCGAGAATGCGCTGCGGGTGCACCGGATGCAGCGCCCCCGTGTCCTTGCCCTTGCCTCGCGGCGAGCGGACGGCGTCGATGATCCAGGCTTCACGATCCATGGTGATGTCTCATTTCGTGGCGGGGTGCGTGGGTGCGATGTCCCTGCGGTCGACCATAGTGACGTGTCGCCCGGCCGGCGCAACCGGTTGACCAACCGCGGGGTCAGTTGGTCGCGAGGAGATCGGCGTAGTCCGGGTGATCGTCGATGAACTGCGCCACGTACCAGCACGCCGGCACCACGACCTGGTGCGCAGATCGGGCATCGTCGAGCAGGCGACGAACCAGGATCGCGGCCAATCCATTGCCACGCTTGGCCGGATCGGTGACAGTGTGAGTCACCGTGATCGAGCGGGTGTCGCGCACGTAGTCGGCGTGGGCCGCAGGCTCGCCGTCGAGGCGCAACTCATACCTCGACTCCGCAACATTGTCGATGACCTCGGTCTTCACGGTTCTCCTCGATGCGTCGCTCTGAGCGTCATTGTTCCACAGCGGCCACGAACGCCGATCGCGCGACTCAGGCGGCTGGATCGACCAAACCCCACCGTCGGCGGACGAAGCGTTCTGCCGTACCGAACACGAGCGAGTCGACGAGGATCCCGATGATGAGGATCACGATCATCGTCGACTGCAGCCCCGGGACGTCGTTGAGATCGCGGGCGTTCTGCAGGCGGGCACCGATCGAGAAGAAGTGGGGCACGATGACCAACAACTCGCCGGCCATCAGACTGCGCCACGCGAACGCCCAACCCTGCTTGAGACCACTGAGAACCGATGGCAGCGAGGCCGGGAGCGTCACCGTGCGGTACAGCTGCAGACCCTTGGCACCGAGAACGCGACCACCGCGGTGCAGCAGCGGCGGTACGTGATCGGCGCCGGTGATCACACCATTGGCGATCGAGGGCGCCGCGCCGAGCACGACCACGAACGTGATCGCAGCCGGGCTGATCCGGAACAGCAGGATCGCCATCGGGAACCACGCGATCGAGGGCATGGTCTGCAGTCCGGTGATGAACGACCCGATCGCGACACGCAGGACATGCCAGCGCGACACGGCGATGCCGACGATCAGACCGACGACGCATGCGATCGCGTAACCGACGATGGCTCGATGCATCGTGATCTGGACCGACTGCAGCATCTTGCCGTGGATCGTTTCCTTCCAGAGCAACGAGAACACGTCGTGCGGCCACGGCAGCACGTACTTCGGCTTCCAATTCGACAGCACCACGGAGTACCAGATGCCAAGGGCGATGCCGAGCGCAGCCAGTTTCGGCCACGCCGCACTCCATGTCTTCCGGACGCGGCTGGCACGCTGGGTTTCTGGGAATTCGAGCGCGTCGAGACCGGCGATTTCTGCGTCGAGCGTGGCACGATCGGATGCGACGAGGTCAGTCATGAGCGTGGCGCCTGACCTCGCGGTGCAGCTCGGCGGTGATGTGCGCAGCGAGCTCGTTGACCTCGGTACTGTCGATGCGCCGTGGGCGGGGGAGCTGGACGTCGAAGTCGGCCTTCACCCGGCCGGGACGACTGCTGAGCAGCACGACACGATCACCGAGACGCACTGCCTCGCGCACGTCGTGGGTGACGAACAGAACGGTCAGGCCGCGATCGTTCCACTGCCGTTCGAGCTCGGTGTGCAGTACCTCGCGTGTGATCGCGTCGAGCGCTCCGAACGGTTCATCCATCAAGAGCACGTCGGCGTCTTGTGCCAACGCCCGGGCCAGCGCCGCCCGTTGACGCATGCCGCCCGAGAGTTCGTGCGGGCGCTTGTCGCCGAAGCCGTGCAGGTGCACGGATTCGAGAAGCGCTTCGGCTCGCGGTCGACGCTCCCGGCGAGCAACGCCGCGCAGGCGGAGCGCCGTCTCGATGTTGCCGCGAACGGTCAGCCACGGGAAGAGCGCTGATTCCTGGAACATCAGTCCGACACGTCCGTCGACAGCGATGGTTCCGGAGGTCGGGCGGTCGAGACCGGCGAGCAGGTTCAGCAACGTGCTCTTGCCGCATCCCGACGCACCGAGCAGCGACACCATCTCGCCCCGGCGAACCGTGAGGTCGATGCCGTCGAGCGCGACGACACGATCGGGGCCGGTGCCGAACACGCGTGTTGCGCCTGTGACGGAAACGACCGCAGCGGACCGGGCCGAAGGCACCGATCCGCTGGTCGAGTCGAGGGTGGTTGGGTGATCGAGGAGCGTCATAGGCCCTTCACCTCCGGTTGGCCGAGGCCGGTGAGAATCTTGTTGAGCGGGTCGAGGTCGAAGATGCCGCTGAGATCGACGGCATCGAGCAAGCCGAGTCCTTCGGCATCCTTGGCCGACTTGCTCAGCGACGAGGCGATCGGGTCCACCGTGAACGAGAGGTTCTTCCACGCTGCGGTCATGACCGCGTCGGACAGCGGCTTGCCGGTGACGGCGGCGATCTCGGCATTGACCGATGCTTGGGCGGCGGTCGGATCCTTGGCGATCGCGGCCACCGAATCGACAACACCAGTCAGAAGACCCTGGATCACATCCGGATGCTTGTTCAGGTAGTCGGTCGACACGATCAGCAATGTCGTCACGAACTGACCTGCCGGCCAGAGCGTCTTCTCGTCGACCAGCACGTGGCCGTCGCCCTCCTGGATCAGCCTCGTCGCCCACGGTTCAGGGACCCACGCGCCGACGATGCTGCCGGACTTGAACGCCGTGAGTGTGTCGGCGTTTGCCTGAGGCAGGATCGTGACATCGCCGCCGCCCGACGTATCGGTGGACAGGCCCTGACCCTTGAGCCAGCTGCGCAGAGCGACGTCTTGTGTACCGCCGAGCTGTGGGCTCGCGACCGACTTGCCCTTGAGGTCGGTAGCGGTCTTGATCGACGGGGCGACGATGAACAGGGCGCCGCCAGCCGTCGACCCGGAGATGATCCTGATCGCGGCGCCCTTGGACTTGGCGTATGCGTTGATGGCCGGATTCGGTCCGACGAAGCTGGCGTCGATGGCGCCGCCGAACAGCGCCTCGACCGCTGCCGGACCGGCGTTGAACGATGTTGTCTCGAGTTTGACGTTGGCGCCGAGATCCTTGGCGAAGATGCCGTCGTGGATCCCGACGAGCGCCGGTGAGTGTGTGACGTTGGGGAAGTAGCCGAGCCGCAACGTGGCCTTGTCGCCTGACGGCGCAGCGGTTGTCGATGCCGCTGAGCTCGCAGTGGCGGCGGTCGTCGGCGATGCCTTCTTGGCGTCCGATCCGCACGCGGCCAACAGGGTGACTCCTGCCATCGTGAGGGCGATTGCCCGGCGCGCAGTTCGTCGTTCCATTGCTCATTGCCCCCAAATACGATCGGTTTTGTCGGGTATTGGTTTCCCATCAAAGCAGTGGGAAATGAAATGCGCAACTGTTGTGGGACAATTTCTGTCATGCGAGTGACAGCGGCGGTCGACTACGCGGTGCGGGCCGTGCTGGAACTGGCCCGACTGGCGGAGGGCGAGCGACTCAAAGGTGATGCCATCGCCGAGCGTCAAGGCGTCTCGTTCGGATTCGTCGAACGCTTGCTGGCAGACCTTCGTCGGTCGGGCATCGTCGCCAGCCACCGCGGGCACCAGGGCGGCTACTGGTTGGCCAAGCCTGCCGCCGACATCACGGTCGCCGACGTGATCCGTGCGGTCGAAGGACCGTTGGCGGACGTGCACGGAACATCGCCAGAAGCGCTCGACTTTCCCGGGCAATCAGCGATCTGCCGTGACCTCTGGGTCGCGACGCGTTCGGCGTTGCGAAGTGTGCTCGAAGGTGTCACGTTCGCCGACCTCGCAGCCGGTGATCTCCCGCCGGCCCTGTCGGCGCTCATCGCCGACGACGAAGCATGGGTTCGCCGGGCGCACAGCAGGCCGGTTGCGTGAGCGAGGGTACGTTTGCAGCGATGACCGACGTTCGTGAGTTGTATGCACAGTCACGCGATCTGACCGCCTTCACGGCGTGGACAGCCGACGCACTCGCCGTTCACGGCTTCGAGCCGGGCAATGCCTTGTCGATCGTCGGCGTGTGCCGAGACGAGTTGATGTTCCCCGTCGAGCACGCGCTGCACGAGGTGTGGGGACCAGCGTTCGACATGTCCAGCCTCGGTGGCTTGGTGTTCCTCGGCCGCTCCGGTCTGGCCGCTGCTGCACACCATGCGCCAGGCGCCGACGGCCATCGGCGGTTCGTGATCGTGGTCATGCCTCACATCGGTATCGATGACACGGGGCGAGTCGGCGCGGTTGTGCGCGAGGGGCAACCGGACGCTTCCACCGCGTGTGGCGCGTTGGTCGGATTCCAGAGCATGCTCGCCACCGGTGAGCGCGATGTCCGCATCGATTGGGACGATCTCGAGATGAGTCTGTTGAGCGGGGCGCTGTGGGAACGGATCGGATCCGTCGACGCGGCGCGGGCGATGGCCGGCGACCTGTGGGCTCTCACCGATCTCGCCCGCGCCGTGGCGAGCGATGAGATCCTGCGACTGTCAGCCGACCTGCTGCGAGCACGCACCGCAGACGTTGCCGTCTTCTCGTGCGTCGTCATCCACGGTCCGCACGGTGACCGAGTCCATGTGGCCGACGCTTCGGTTTGGCTCACTGATGACCCGCTGTGCATCAGTCTGCTCTGATTCGATCAACCGGTCGGCGGCGGTGCGGCGGCCGCTGGGTCGAGTGACATCGAGATCACCAGCGAATCGAGGGCGCGGGACGGCACCGTGATGAAGCCGCGCTGGGGACGATCGAGGTCGAGCGCGACCAGCAGGATCAGCCAGACCAGACCAGCGGCGAGGAGCGCGGTGACGACGCGACTGCCCAGCGCGGAGAGGTAGAGCCCGAGAATTCCCAGAGCGAGTGCTGCGCCTCCGATCTGGAGGATGCTGACCGATGTCGGGATGCGGTCGGCGATGGCCGCTTCGCGGCTACCAGCGGCGTCGATCATCACGTTCAAGCTGTCGACGTAGAGACGTGTCGAATTGGCGTCCGGCGCTGCGACCAGCGCGGCGCCGGCCAGCGACCACAGCTTGCGCTGGATCGATTCGGCATCGGCGACCGATTGCCGGTAGGCGCGGGAGTCGGGGACGCGATGCGACAACGCCTGGCGGTCCTTGACGTACTCGCGGAGGAGATCGATCGACTGCGATCGCTGCGGCTCGGAAATCGTCTGCGCCCGAAGGAACGTCGTGCCGATCGCGTTGGCCTCCGTCACGACGGCGCTGCGCCGGACTTCGAACCGTCCGACGGCCATCGTCAACCCGAAGGCCAGCAGCAGCCCGACGAAGCCGAGGATCGCCGTCTGCATTGCTCCGATCGGTTCGCGTACCTCGTCGCGGCGATGTCGCAGGCGTCGTCCGACGAGGACGCCCGCGACTGTTGTTCCGAAGACGATGACGACGAGGACGAATGCGAGGGCCCAGGAGTTCAGGTGGAACAGGTCCACTGTCACTCGCGAAGGACGAAGCAGAACGGGTGACCTGCGGGGTCGATGAACACCGTGAAGCCGTCATCGGCGCCAGGTTGCACCTCGGCTTTGGTCGCACCGAGGGCGAGCACCTGGGCCTCGGCGTGCGCGAGGTCACTGACGTCGAAATCGATGTGCGCTTGCTGCGGGTGCGATGCGGACGGCCAGACCGGGGGGACGTGATCCGGCGCGAGCTGGAAGGCGATCGTCGCGCCGCCGTCGCTCTTCAATCGGACCCAGTCCTCGGACTCGCGCTCGATGCCCCATCCGGTGATCGCGCCGTAGAAGAGGGCAAGGGCGTGCGGATCGGGACAGTCGAGCGCGACCAGCGAGTACTTGGCGATTGCAGTCATGAACTGACCTTACAATCCGCCTCACGGCTGCCGGTTCAGTCGGATCGGCGATACACCGCGAGCACCATGTCGACGGTGACCGAGACGGCTTCCATCGCAACGGCGCCGCGACGCTGGGGCGTCGAGCTCCACCAATACGGCGTCATCTGTAGCAGGCTGGTCCGCAGCTCGGGGTCGCCGAGCGCTCGGTCGAATCGCACATGGCGAGCGGACTCGGGCACCAGATTCGAACCGGTTGGCTCCGGGTCGTGCGGGCGCGGCGAGTCGTAGAGCACGGCCTTCAGTTGGTGCAGGTGTTCAGGGCCGGGTGTCACGACGACAGCGGCTCCGCCGGGTCGGAGCACGCGAAACATCTCGGCGAAATCGCGTGGAGAGAACACGTTGATCACGACGTCGAACATGTCGTCCGCGAACGGAAGCTGATAGCTCGACGCGATTGCAAAGCGCATGTCTCGGTACCGCTGCGCAGCATGCCGAACGGCGCTCTTGGAGATGTCGATGCCCCATCCCATCGCGTCGATCGGTCGACACGAATTGGCCAGGTATGCGCCCTCACCGCAACCAGCGTCGAGGACGAACAGGGGATGCTCCGCGGCCACGGTCGACGCGACAGCATCGATGATCGGGTCGTACAGGCCGGCGTCGAAGATCGTCCGGCGGGCGACGACCATCGTCTCGTCGTCGCCGCTCGATCGGCCCTTCAGGCGACCGCCGGGCACGAGGTTGACGTAGCCCGCCCGGGCGCGGTCGAAGGCGTGACCGTTCGCGCACGTGAATCGAGCGAGTTCCTCGTCCAACGCCTCGCGACAGACAGGGCATCGAAAGACGGGTGGCACGCGTCGCCTACGGTAGCCGTCGATGATCGAGCCACGGATGTTGCGGTCGAGGCGGTTCATTGCGCCAACGGTCCGGGGCATCGAGCGCGATGGCGACGATTGGGTGTTGCGTTGGACGGGCTGCGCGATCATGGGAGTCGTCAACGTGACGCCCGATTCGTTCTCCGACGGTGGGCTCTACGCCACCTCCGACGAGGCCGTGGCTCACGGCAGGCGCCTCGCGGCCGACGGCGCGCTGGTGATCGACGTCGGCGGCGAATCGACTCGTCCCGGCTCACCCGACATGCCCGTCGACATCGAACTCGATCGGGTCATTCCGGTGATCACCGCTCTGGCGGCCGACGGACACAGCTTCATCAGCGTCGACACCCGCAAACCCGACGTGGCGTCAGCGGCGATCGAGGCTGGAGCTCATCTCGTCAACGACGTCGGTGGTCTCCGCGACCCGGCGATGATCCAGGTCTGCGCCTCGGCAGGCGTTCCGGCGGTGGTGATGCACATGCGGGGCACACCGATCGACATGCAGATCGATCCGCACTACGAGGACGTCGTCGTCGACGTGACATCGTGGCTCGTGGACCAGGCTTCCCGGGCGCTGGCAGCCGGCGTGCCCGATGTGATGGTCGATCCCGGCATCGGCTTCGGCAAGACCGTGGCCCACAACCTCAGCCTGCTCCGAGCGCTGCCGCTGACCGATCGCCACCTCGTTCTGGTGGGGGCATCAAGGAAGCGAACCGTGCAGCAGCTCGCCGAGATCGACCCGCACGCCAACCGAGACCCGGGCAGCATCGCGCTGCATCTGTTCGCCGCCCAGCGTGGGGTGGCCATGATTCGCGCCCATGACGTCGCGGGACACCACCAGGCGCTGGCAGTCGACCGAGCCCTGCGGAATCCGACCGAGGATCGCTGAACAGACCTACAGGGACGCGAGCTCGTCGCGGATGCGCTGTGCGGCAGCTTCGAGAGCGACTGGATCGACCGACGCCGCTGCATTCGCGAACGACAGCTGCGCCATGTGAGTCGTCGGGATGAGATGGATGTGCGCGTGCGGCACCTCGTAACCAGCGATGATCAGCCCGACGCGCTCGCACCCGAATGCCATCTGTTGGGCTCGGGCGATCCGGTGGCTGATGGCGAACAGATGAGCGTTCAGCTCAGGGGAGCAATCGATCCAGTGGTCGATCTCGGCGATCGGGACGACGAGCGCGTGGCCGGTGGCCATCGGGTTGATCGACATGAACGCGACGCACAGGTCGTCGCGCCACACGAACGTGCCCGGGATCTGACCCTCGATGATCCGTGTGAAGATGGTCGTCATCGCCGCTGACTCTAGGGGGTTGTACGCTCGTGCCGTGACGTCGGAACACACCGAACCAGCGGCCGCCGGCCAGGGAATCGCCGACGAGGTTGCTGAGGGTCAAGCAGAGTCGAACCTCGCGACCAATCGGATCCTGACGGTCCCGAACGTGATGTCGTTGGTCCGGTTGATGTGCATTCCCTTGTTCCTGTACCTGTTGTTCGGACGCGACAATCGGGCCGGCGCCGCATGGCTGCTCGGCGGATTGGGAGCGACCGACTGGATCGACGGATACATCGCTCGTCACTTCAATCAGGTCAGCGAGCTCGGCAAGATCCTCGACCCGACCGCCGACCGACTCATGTTCATCGTCGGCATCGGCGGGATGATCATCAAGGGTGGGGGACCGATCTGGTTCTACTGGCTCGTCGTTGCTCGCGAAGCCCTGTTCGGCGGCACCGTCCTGATTGCGACACTGGCGGGGATGAAGCGATTCGATGTCACGTGGTGGGGCAAGCTGGCCACGTTCCTGTTGATGTTCGCGATCCCCGGCCTGCTGGTCGGGTCATCCGATATCGGGGTTCATCAACTGTTCAAGGTCGCCGCATGGCTCCTCGCGATCCCCGGAATCGTCATCAGCTACTACACAGCGATTGCCTACATCCCGGTCCTGCGCAAGAACCTTCGCGAAGGGCGCGGTGAGCGAGCCGCGAAGGCGGCGCGTGCGTGATAGACCGCTGATGTGAGAGCGGTGATCATGGCCGGAGGCGAGGGCACTCGGCTTCGACCGTTGACATCGAACGCGCCGAAGCCGATGTTGCCGGTCGCGAACGTGCCGATGATGGAACACGTCATCACGCTCTTGCGCAAGCACGGCTTCGACGAGATCGTCGTCACCGTCGCGTTCCTGGCGAATTCGATCAAGACGTACTTCGGCGACGGCAGCGAGTTCGGCGTGTCACTGCAGTACGCGCACGAAGCGGTTCCGCTCGGAACCGCCGGCAGCGTCGGCAACGCGCGCGACCTTCTGGATGAACGGTTCCTCGTCATCTCCGGTGACGTGATGACCGACATCGATCTCGGTGCCCTCGTCGACTTCCACGACGCCCACAGCGCGGTTGCGACGATCGGAATCACCCGCGTCGAGAACCCGTTGGACTTCGGCATCGTGATCACGCGTGATGACGGCACCATCGAACGGTTCCTCGAGAAGCCGACGTGGGGCCAGGTGTTCAGCGACACCATCAACACCGGCATCTACGTCTTCGAGCCGGAGATCTTCGACTTCATCCCCGAGGGCAGGTCTGTCGACTTCAGCAGCGAGGTCTTCCCGGCGCTTCTCGAACGGTCACGTCCGCTGTTCGGCGCGGTCACTGCTGGGTACTGGGAAGACGTGGGCACGCTCGAGGCCTATTTGAAGGCCCACAAGGACGTGCTCGACGAGCAGGTCGAGCTCGACATCCCCGGTTTCCGCGTCAACGACGGTATCTGGCTCGGAGAGGGCGCCGAGGTGTCGCCGGAAGCCACCGTCACCGGTCCGGCGATCATCGGGCCGGGCTCGAAGGTCGAGGCCGGTTGTCACCTCGGCGAATACACCGTCCTCGGCTCGAACACGCGGCTGTTGGAGGACGTTCACATCGAGCGATCAGTGCTGCACGACAACAGCTACGTCGGCGCCGGCGCACGCGTGCGTGGCGCGGTGATCGGTCGCAACTGCAGCGTCCGCTCGAACGTCCGCATCGACGAGGGCGTCGTGCTCGGCGACTCGGTGGTCGTCGGCAGCGGAGCCGTCGTGTCGAGCGACGTCAAGGTCTACCCGTTCAAGACGATCGAGGATGGCGCGGTCGTCAACGCCAGCATCGTCTGGGAGAGCAAGGGCTCGCGCAGCGTGTTCGGTCGTGATGGCGTCACCGGTCTCGCCAACGTCGACGTCACACCGGAGCTCGCAGTGAAGTTGGCGATGGCCCACGGAACGTCGTTGCAGAAGGGCGCGACCGTGGTCGTGTCTCGCGACTCCAGCCGCGCGGCGCGCATGCTGAAGCGAGCGATGATGGCCGGGTTGAACGCGTCCGGCATCAACGTGTTCGACCTCGAGGTCGCCAGTGTGCCTGTCACGCGCTTCCTCACACGTTCTCCGCTCGCGCTCGCTGGCGTGTCGATCCGGCTGCACCGCGATGACCCCTCGCGCGTGGTGATGCGGTTCTTCGACACTGCTGGCACAGACATCACCGAAGACGGTCAGCGCAAGATCGAGCGGTTGTTCCAACGCGAGGACTTCCGCCGGGTCTTGGCCGAGGAGATCGGCGACATCCAGTTTCCACCGCGTGCCCTCGAGGAGTACACCGTTGCACTCGAGTCGACGGTTGCCGTCCGAGCGATCCGCCGCCACAAATTCAAGCTCGTCGTCGACTACAGCTTCGGTGCGACGTCACTGGTGATGCCCAACCTGCTCGGCAAGCTCGGGGCCGATGTGCTTGCCGTCAACCCATACATGTCGACCGCCTCGAGGCTCAACTTCGATCCGGCCAATGCCGCCGAGCGCGTCGCAGGGTTGGTCCGAGCGTCGGGCGCACACCTCGGGGCGGTGCTCGACGCCGATGGCGAACGCCTCACCCTGATCGACGATCAAGGGCGCGTGCTCGGCCACACCGAAGCCCTGCTGGCATTCGTCGACCTGGTCTGCGACCACCTCCTCGGCACGGCCATCGCGTTGCCGATCAACATCACCCGACAGGCAGCGAGCCTGGCCGCCGCGCATCGTGTCGAGGTCATACCCACCAAGATCTCGACGGCCGCGCTCATGGCGGCGGCGAACGTCCCGGCGGTCGGCTTCGCGTCGGATGGCGCCGGCGGTTACATCCTGCCCGGCTTCTTGCCGGCGTTCGACGCCGCCGGCGCGCTCCTGAAGATCCTCGATCTGTTGGCACGGCACCAACGGACGCTCGGTGATGTCGTCGACGGTTTGCCGAAGGTGCACGTCCATCACGAGACGGTCATCACGCCGTGGGAACAGAAGGGCCTGGTGATGCGCGGCCTGGTCGAGGCGGCCGGTCACGACGTCGTCCTGGTCGATGGCGTGAAGGTGTACTCCGGCGACGATTGGGTACTTTCGCTGCCGGACCCTGACGAACCCGTGACGCACGTCTGGGCCGAGGGGCCATCCGACCTCGAGGCCAGGCGCCTCACTCAGGATTGCGCTCGTCGCATCCGCCAACTGCTGCGCTGACCTGCACGTGAGCGCCTCAGCCTCAACCACACCGTTAAATCCGAACTTCGGTTACGCGGGGGGTCGTGAGTTGGCTACCGTGTGGATCATGAACGTGCCTGAAGGCCTGCTGTACAGCACCGATCACGAGTGGGTCCAGCATGTGCAGGGAGGCGTGAGAATCGGTATCACGGACTACGCCCAGGACGCACTGGGCGACGTGGTGTACGTGCAGGTCCCGACCGTCGGTGCGACCGTTGCCGCGGGCGACAGCTTCAGCGAGGTCGAGAGCACCAAGTCGGTGTCCGACATCTACGCGCCGGTCGCAGGCGTCGTCGTCGCAGTCAACGACGCGCTCGGCGACGATCCGGCAGCGGTGAACACCGACCCGTACGGCACCGGGTGGTTGTGCGAGATCGCACCGTCTGCGCCGGAAGAACTCGATGCGCTGCTCGATGCACAGGCTTATCGCGCGCTCACGGAAGGTTGACGGGAGATGGCGTACGTCTTCTGCAACAAATGCGGTCATCGCAACCCGCCCGAGTCCAAGTTCTGTTCAGCATGTGGCACGATCCTCGACTCGAGCGGGGACCACACGATCACACTGGCAAAGGTCGACCCGCTGTTGGACGCACCCGGCCCTGCTGACGATGTCCACGTCGATCTCGACGATCTACCCGCAGACGGTGGCGTGCTCATCGTTCGCAGCGGTGCGCAGGCAGGTCTGACATTTCCTCTCGATCGGCCGTTGACGCGGCTCGGTCGGCATCCCGACAGCGAGATCATGCTCGACGACATCACGGTCTCGCGCCGTCACGCAGACGTCGAGCGCACCCGCGATGGCTATGTCGCTCGCGACGCAGGCTCGCTCAACGGCACGTACGTGAATCAGGAACGGATCGAGGAAGCACCGTTGCGGCAAGGCGACGAGTTGCAGGTCGGCAAGTTCCGTCTCGTCTTCTTCGAGCGGGCCCAGTAGCAACAGTGCCCGACAATCAATACCTTTCGATCGGCGAAGTACTCGGACTCCTGCTCGAGGACTTTCCCGATGTCACCATCTCCAAGATCCGGTTCCTCGAGAGTCAGGGCCTGATCGAGCCCGAGCGGACGCCGTCCGGCTACCGCAAGTTCTACGACCACGACGTCGACCTCCTGCGCGCCATCCTGCATGAACAAAAGGCCAACTTCCTGCCGCTGAAGGTCATCCGTGATCGCATCGAGTCGGGCACCATCGAGGGTGACCCGAACGGTGCACGCACACCTCCACGGGGCATCAGAAACGTCGATGTTCGGCCAACGGAGATGCGCGACAGTGTCTTTCGTCGGACCGATGGCGGGCCCGAATGGGCACACGGTCACGCGCTCATCCCGGGCGACCCCACTGGGCCCACCAACGTCGACGGAAGCGCGCCCGCGTCACCGATCACCTCTGCGATCCCAGTCATCCCGCCCGAACCGACGCCGCCTCCCGCCGGTCCGGCACCGGTGTTGCCACTCGACGCGGCGCCTTCCCCAACCCCCACATCATTGATTCCGCCGGTTGCTGCACTGCCGGTGGCTGCGGCGACGTCTCTGAAGTCGTCGGCCCGAGCGGCCAGCGTGGTCTCGTCACTGATCGAAGCGCCGCCGACATCTCCCGTTGTCGAACCAGAGCCGACGGTTACTTCCTCTCCCAGCCCGAGTCACGGACCGACGTCCTCCGCCCAAAAGCGTGCAGCGGCGCGCAGCGTCGACACGTCGCCCGCCGTCCGCTCCGTTCCGTTCACGCGCGACGAGCTCTGCACCGCCGCGGGTGTCACGGTCGCCCAGCTCGCCGATCTCGAGGCATACGGGATCGTCGCATCGCGCGGGTCCGGCGCTGACGCGACGTTCACGTTCGAAGCGGTCGAGGTTGCACGCGTCGCGGGTCGGTTCTTGGCGCAAGGCATCGATGGCAGACACCTGCGAGGTTGGCGCCAGAGCGCCGAACGAGAAGCGGCGCTGTTCGAACAACGAATCATGCCGTTGCTCCGACAGCGCAACCCGCAGTCGCGTCAGGCCGCACTCGACTCGCTCACCGAACTCGCCGACCTCGGAAGCCAGTTGCGCTCGGCGATCGTCGATTCGCTGTTGCGACACCACTTCGACGGCAGTTGACCACCGAGTTCCGACGTTGGCGAATTGGGTGGACGAGTGCTCTGACGGTCGGCATTCGGGTTACGATCCCAGACGTGGACATCGCGATGGAGTTGGTCGGCGTTCGCGTCGAGGTACCTGACAACACGCCCGTCCTCGTGCTGCGCGAGCAACAGGGCCGCCAGCGTGTGCTGCCGATCATGATCGGTAGCCCAGAAGCAACGGCCATTCACTTCGTCCTCGAAGGGGTCACCTCGCCTCGGCCGATGACACATGATCTCTTCGTCGACGTGATGACGACCATCGGGGTCACCCTGGACAGCGTCGTCGTCACCGAGATTCGCGACCACACGTATTACGCAGAACTTCACCTGTCGACGCCGGCCGGCAAGCGCACCGTGTCCAGCCGGCCGTCCGACGCGTTGGCGCTCGCAGTCCGCACCGGTGCCGAGATCTTCGCAACCGAGGAGTTGCTCGATGCTGTCGGTCAGGACCCTGCCACGATCGCGGCGCTCGAGGCGGGCGATGAGGAAGAGTCGATCCTCGACGAGTTCCGTGACTTCATCGACAGCATCAACCCCGAGGACTTCAGCAGCTGATCGATCGAGATGCGCGGGCGATGCTCGCGCGTAGCGCGCGAATTTTTGCACTCTTCGCGCGAAGGGGTTGACGGCCGCGCGACGGTGTCGTACTCTGGCACCCCTTACACGGACGTAACTACGAGCATGTCGTCGCCGTGTGAAACATGAAAGAGGCACGGATGAGTGACGAGGGATTCAGCGGGTCCAGAACCGCAAGCATCGTGGGGATCACGTATCGCCAGTTGGACTACTGGACGCGGACTGGCCTGGTTCGGCCGTCATTGACCGATGCTGCAGGCAGCGGTACACGTCGCGAATACTCGTACACCAACCTGCTCGAACTGCGCGTCATCAAGAGCCTGCTCGATGCCGGGATCAAGCTCGAAGCCGTCCGCGAGGTGTTCAGCTATCTGCGTGAGCACGTCACATCCGACATCGCGTCGGCCCACATCGTGATCGACGGCAGCCGAGTCGTGTTGTGCGACGGTGATCAACTGATCGACGTGTTGAAGAAGGGCCAGGGCGTCCTCAACGTGCTCGCCGTGTCGACGGTCAAGGACCAAGTCGACTTCCAACTCGAGTCGATTCGTGAGCTTGCCGCCAGCGCGACCGTCCACGTCGCGATCTGACACCCACGTGGATCCGCTGTTCACGTCGCCGCTCGACGCAGCCCACCGCGCGCTCGGCGCGAAGATGGTTCCGTTCGGTGGATGGGACATGCCGTTGTCGTACGCGCAGGGCACCGTTGCCGAACACATGGCGTGCCGGTCGGGCGCTGTTGCGTTCGACGTCTCGCACCTCGGCACCGTCCGAGTCAGCGGTGCCGACGCCCTCGAGCGGCTGCAATGGGCGCTGACCAATGACCTCGGCAAGATCGCGCCCGGACGGGCCCAGTACACCCATCTGCTCGACGAATCCGATGGCTCGGTGCTCGACGACATCATCGTCTGGTGGGTCGATGAAGACACGTTCGACGTCATGCCCAACGCATCGAACACCGATCGCGTTCGCAATGCGATCGGGGGGCAGGAGACGACGCACGGGAGAGCCGTGATCGCCGTGCAAGGCCCGACGGCGCGCGAACAACTCGCGTCGGTCTTCCCTGCGGCTGCCGCGGTCAAGCGGTTTCACGTCGGATGGGCCGACTGGAACGGAACACCGTGCGTCGTCGCCGGAACGGGGTACACCGGTGAGTCGGGGGTCGAGATCGCGGTGCCAGCCGACTCGGCGACATCGCTGTGGGATGCGCTCATGGACGCCGGTATCACCCCTGCCGGTCTGGGTGCGCGCGACACGCTACGGCTCGAAGCCGGACTCCCGCTGCACGGCCACGAACTCGGACCTGGCATCACCCCGTTGCAAGCTGGGCTCGGATGGGTCGTGTCGTGGACCAAGGGAGATTTTCGCGGTCGTTCAGCGCTCGAGGTCGAGCAGGCCCGCGGTGTTTCTCGGCTGTTGCGTGGAATCGCGACCGAAGGCCGACGTCCACCCCGCGAGGGTTGCGCGGTGTTGGTCGATGGCGCCGAGGCTGGGACGTTGACCAGCGGCAACTTCTCGCCGGTGCTCGGTCACGGCATCGCTTTGGCGTTCCTGCCGCCGAGCATCGACATCGGCGCCGCGGTGACCATCGACGTCCGCGGCACGGCGCTGCCGGGCACTGTCACCTCGACGCCGTTCGTCACCAAGCACTCCTGACGCAACGCGAGAGCGCAGGTCACGCGCCGACTACTTTGCAGGGGTCTTCTTCGCAGGGGTCTTCTTTGCAGGGGTCTTCTTTGCAGGGGTCTTCGTGACCGGGCTCTTCGTGACCGGGGTTTTCTTCGTCGATGTCTTCTTCGGTGCTTTCTTCACGGTCGGCGGTGTCCTGGTGGGCGGAGGGGGCGGGGGAGGAGCGGGTGCTGCGGCCGCCGGCGGACGTCCGCTGCCGCCGCGCAATGCTGCGAGCGGGCGCAGTCCGAACATGCTGCCCGCCGTCTCGGCCATCTGCGCGAGCGGCTGCATCCGTTGAGCGACGTCGGACATGGCATCCACGAAGCTGGCGATGTCGTTCGGGATCGTGGCGAACACGGGAGAGCTGAGCGTGTCGGCCAGGCGACTGATGCCTGGCGCCACCCGCTCGATCGGTCCGCTGATCTGGCTGATCACGGTGTCCGCCATCTTGATGCTGCGTGTCACCTGAGGCATGAAGGCTCTGATCGGTTCTTCGACCTCGTCCATCAGGATCGTGACACGCTCGGCGACGCCGTTCAATGTCTCCATCGTGCGATTGAAGTTCTCGACAGCGCTCAGGAAATCGCTGACGCCGCGTTTGAACTGTTCGATGGTCTTGCCGATCGACGCGAGTGGATTCGACCCGCCGAACAACGACAGCAGATCGCCGAGACCGGGAACCGGGGAGTCAGCCATGGGCGTCACCGTACCGCAACGGCCGTTGGCACCTGATCACACCACCACCAGAAATCAGTTGGCACCGATGGTGGTTGCGTAGGCCTCGAGCGGCTCGCACGAGCACACCAGGTTGCGATCGCCGAACGCCGCGTCGATGCGGGACACGGGGGGAAAGTACTTCGACGCACGGAGCCCGGCGACGGGATAGGCCGCGAAGTCACGGCCGTACGGCCGGTCCCATTCGCCGAGCAGATCTTCGGCGGTGTGCGGTGCATTGCGGAGCGGGCTGGCGTCGATCGACCACTCACCAGCTGCGACCCTGTCGATCTCGCTACGGATCGCGAGCATCGCGTCGCAGAATCGATCGATCTCGTGCAGCGTCTCACTCTCCGTCGGCTCGACCATCAGCGTGCCGGTCACCGGAAAGCTCATCGTCGGGGCGTGAAAGCCATAGTCCATCAAGCGCTTGGCGATGTCGTCGACCGATACCCCGGTCTCCTTCGTGATGGTGCGGATGTCGAGGATGCACTCGTGCCCGACGAACCCGTTGGCACCTCGGTACAGCGTCGGGTAGGCGGCCTCGAGCCGGCGCGAGATGTAGTTGGCGCTGAGGATCGCGGCAGCTGTCGCGTTGCGCAGGCCCGTGGCACCCATCAATCGGATGTACATCCACGAGATCGGCAAGATGCTGGCCGATCCGAACGGCGCGCCGGCCACAGCACCGTCGCTGGACTTCAGAGGATCACCCGGCAGGAACGGCGCGAGGTGGGCCCGCACAGCGACAGGACCGACGCCAGGTCCGCCGCCGCCATGCGGGATGCAGAAGGTCTTGTGCAAGTTGAGATGGCTGACGTCGGCGCCAAACCGTCCCGGCTGGGCGAGACCCACGAGCGCATTGAGGTTGGCCCCGTCGACGTAGACCTGGCCACCGCCGTCGTGCACCAGAGCGCACATGTGCTGGATCGACTCCTCGAACACGCCATGTGTCGACGGGTAGGTGACCATGATCGACGCCAGTCGATCTCCGGCGGCCTCGATCTTGGCGGCGAGGTCGCCGAGGTCGACGTTTCCGTGGTCGTCGCACGCAACGACGACGACGTTCATCCCCGCCATGACCGCGCTCGCGGCGTTGGTGCCGTGAGCGCTCGCTGGGATCAGGCAGATCGTTCGCTGAGCGTCGCCACGACCGTCGTGGTAGCGCCGAATCGCGAGGAGACCAGCGAACTCTCCCTGGCTGCCAGCGTTCGGCTGCAAGCTGACGGCGTCGTACCCGGTGATCGCGACCAGCATCTGTTCGAGCTGACTGATCATCTGCCGATACCCGATCGTGTCGGCCAGGTCGGCGTACGGGTGGATGTCGGCGAACTCGGGCCATGTGATCGGAATCATCTCGGCTGTCGCATTGAGCTTCATCGTGCACGACCCGAGGGGAATCATGGTGCGATCGAGGGCGAGGTCCTTGTCGGCCAGACGGCGGAGGTAGCGCAGCATCTCGTGTTCGCTGTGATACCGGTTGAACACGGTATGCGTGAGGATCTCGTCGGTGCGGCGCGAATCGGTGGGAATCCCGTCGGGTGCGTCGTCATCGACGCTCGCCGACGTGTCGCAGTGCATCACCTTCCAGATGAGAGTGACGGTTTCGAGGCTCGATGTCTCGTCGAAGGTGAAACTGACCGTGGAATCATCAATGCGACGAATTGCGATGCCCGACTCGCGTGCGCTGTCGGTGACATCGACCGCGGATGCCACCCGGATGCGTATGGTGTCGAACCATGTCGAACTCTCGACGTCGACATCACCTTGACGAAGGCCGGCGACCGTGATCGAAGCCAGCCGTTGCACCCGTTCGGCGATCCGTCGCAGGCCGTCTGGCCCGTGCCATGCGGCGTAGAGGCCCGCAATGTTGGCCAGGAGGACCTGCGCGGTGCAGATGTTCGAGGTCGCCTTCTCGCGCCGGATGTGCTGTTCTCGCGTCTGCAGCGCGAGACGCAAGGCAGGTCGGCCGGCTGTATCGGTGCTGACGCCGACCAGCCGGCCGGGTAACGCCCGGGCGTGCGATTCCTTCGTCGCGATGAAGGCTGCGTGCGGCCCACCAAAACCCATTGGCACACCGAACCGTTGCGACAATCCGATCGCGATGTCGACGCCGGCGTGGCCGGGCGGAGTGAGCAGGACGCACGCCAGCAGATCGGTGGCGGCTGCCACCAAGGCCCCCGCGGCATGCGCTGCGTCGATCAGTCCCGTGAAATCGTGGATCTCGCCGGTCGAGCCGGGCCAGGAGACGAGGGCCCCGAAGCAGGTGGTCGGATCGAAATCGGTCGTCTCCCCGACGATGAGATCGATGCCGATCGGCTGGCTCCGCGTGGCAAGGACCGCAATGGTCTGTGGGTGGGTGTCGGCGTGGACGAAGAACGACGTTCCCTTGTGCTTGCTCAGTCGACGGATCATGGTCATGGCCTCCGCGGCGGCGGTCGCTTCATCGAGCAGCGACGCGTTGGCGAGCTCGAAGCCGGTCAGGTCGGCGACCATCGTCTGGAAGTTGAGGATCGCCTCCAGCCGACCCTGGCTGATCTCAGGTTGATACGGCGTGTATGCCGTGTACCACGCCGGATTTTCGAGCACGTTGCGGAGGATGACCGGCGGTGTGATCGTGCCGTGATAACCCATCCCGATCATGCTCGTCCGAATCGTGTTGAGGTGGGACAGCTGTCGCAACTCGTCGAGCGCTTCCGTCACGGTGACGCCGCTGTCGAGATCGAGGTCACCGGACATCCTGATGCCGGCGGGCACTGTCGCCGACAGCAGTTCATCGATCGACGAGACGCCGAGCGTGGCAAGCATGTGCGCCTGTTCGGGCGGCGTCGGTCCGATGTGACGGCGGACGAACTCCTGCTGATCCACGAGTTCGGACAGTGAAGGGCGATCTTGCATGGGTGCTCCAGACGCGTTGGGACAGCACCCCCGCTGTCACGGTGCCTGAGAGCTTCACCGGTGCCCGAGAACACCGACTTTCCCCTTCGGCGAGGTGCACGCACCTGCTTTCCAGCGTTGCCTGCCCAGACGGTCCGTGGGCCTGAGAGGTTCCGGGGTGGTTGCTCCTTCGGCGCCCAATCGATTGCTCGACTGGGACTCTCCCGCCTGGGTGTAGCGGCATGGTCAGGTTAACCTGACAACCACCCCGAGGTGTCGATGGGCATCGAGGGTGCGAGTCGACCGCGCGAGTCGAGACGGTCGGACGTGTTCCGGTACGGTGCGTTTCGTGACCGAACTGAGTGCTCTCGCTGCAGCCCGACGCCTCGCTGATCCGATCGGCGACGCGGGCGGGCGGTGGATGCTGGATCCGTCAGTGCTCGAACCCTCGAAGGATCGCGGCTACGCGAACGGCTTCGTCTACTACGTGCGTGGACGCGGCGGCGTGCTCGGCGAGGTCGACGCCGATGTGGTGATCTCGGCGTTCGGGTTCTTCGCGCCAGCATTGATCCGCAAGATGTGGGAGCGCGGTGCGGAGGTCGAGGGAGCCTGCGAGTGCGCGGCGACCTATGCGCTGGCGTGTGCCGAGTTCGGCCGTGATCGCCTGTCCGGCTACGACGGCGCGGCTCGGTTCATCGAACTCACCGAACGAGTCGTCGACGCGGTCGCGGTGCCCGGCCTCGCGCTCTTCAGCGGCTGGCGGGCGCAGCCGCGACCCAGCGACGACATCGGCCGCGCGTATCTACTCGCGCATGTGATGCGCGAGTGGCGCGGCAGTGCTCACGTCGTCGCGTCCGTGGCGACCGGGCTCACCCCGCTCGAGGCCATCTTGACCAAGAACGGACCCGGAGGCGCGAAGCTGTTCGGTTGGGGCGAGGTGTTCGACGATGTCGATCATCTCGCCGAATCGAGACAGGCGGCGGAGGATCTGACTGACCGCATCTGTGCCGCGGCGTTCGAGGCAGCCTTGACAGCGACCGAGCGAGCAGAGTTGGTGGATCTGGCTGAGGCGCTGCGACAGTTGGTCGCGAAGCGCTGACGAATCTGTCAGCGATCAACCGGATCGTCGTCACCAGCGAGACTGGCCAGCACTCCCACTCGACTCGAACGCAGCTTCTCTGTGACGCGCACGGCCGGCTGTGCGGTTGCAGATCCCGACTGCAGGTTCTCCGTGGAAGCGATCACCGAGCAGTTGCGGCCGTTGGCCTTGGCCTCGTACAGCGCGTCGTCGGCGAGCCGAACGGCATCCTCGAGGCTGGCGCACCGTTCGGCATCGACGATTCCGAAGCTGGCCGTGAAGCCGGGCAGGTCGCTGGTCGACAACCGCGCAGCCAGCTCCATCCGGATCCTGTCGATTGCATCCTTCGTCTGTGCGGTGTCAGCGTCACAGAATGCGAACGCGAATTCCTCGCCACCCCACCGTCCCATCAAATCACCCTGGCGGAGCGAACTCTTGGAGACCTCGCAGAACGTCTTGATCGCGCGGTCGCCGGTCTCGTGACCGTACGTGTCGTTGACGCGCTTGAAGTGGTCGATGTCGGCCATGACGAGCACGAAATGGGCTTCGCTGCGGCGTAGCGCCCGAATCCGGGTCTGGAACGTCCGGCGGTTCATGAGCCCGGTCAGGGAGTCCGTCGAGGCCTGCTCGGAGGTGCGCACCATCGTGCGCAGCATCCCGATGCGCGCTCCAGCCTGCGTCGACAACATCGACAACGCTTCGATCTCGGTCGCGCCCGGGACCGCGTGCTCGTCGCCGACGGCGTGGATCACTCCCATCGCTCGCCCCATGAAAGTCACGGGCACGCACACCGCCGAGCACGGAGCGACGCCGCGGTTGCGCAGATGAGGGCACGCATCGAGCGCCGTGCTCGAAGCAAAGGTCACCGCGGATCCGCTGCGGACGGCGACGCACGAGAACGGCGACGCGACCGGGCAACCTGGACCGTCCGGGTTGCTGCCGGCAACGACAGCTTGTTCGAGGTTCGACTTGCTGTTGTCCGCGAGCAGCAGTTCGGCCGACCGGCCGGGCAGCACGTCGGCGATGGACAGGCCGACCACCTCGAGGGCCGTGGCCTCGTCGTCGGACATCTCCAGGGCACGATGCACCTTGCTGGCCGTCTCCTGCCGATGATGATCCGCGAGCAGTGTCTCCTCGCGCAGGCGCAGCTTGCTCAGCATGCTGTTGAACGCTCTCGCCAAGCGGCCTGTCTCGTCATCGCCTGCGACGTCTGCCTCGGCGAGGAGATCGCCGTCGGCGGCTCGTTCCGCGGCCTGCTGGACGCGATGGAGCGGGTCGCGGATCAGCCGAGTGATCACCCAGCTGGCCAAAGACATGACGAAAAGAGCGACGACCCCGAGGATGAGCCCGAGGATGCGCGCTTCCGAGGACGCATCGTCGAACTGGTGAACTGCCGCGAGCCGCGAATGTTCGGCGAGCTCCGCGAAGGTCGCCGAGTCGTCGGCCATGAAACCGAATGACAGGCTTTCCGCACCCAACGTCAGATTTCGCGCGAGATCGTCGTGATGGGCCTGCAGCGCTTCCCAGATGAGTTGATCGGTGGCCTGGAAGGTCTGATATCCCGTGGCGATCTTCTGGATCAGAGCCGATGACACGGCATCGCTGCCGATGTCGCGAAGTCCCTGGAGGGCCGCTTCGAACTCGCCCGAGGCCGCTTCGAACGGCTCGCGTGTCGTCGGCCACCCCAGCACGTATGCCTGTTGTGCAGCGCGCAGATTGGCCGCCGCGAACCGAAGGTGATCCGACGACTGCGCTCGTTTGGCGGCGACGGCCACGATGCGATGATTCGCAGACCCGAGTCGTTGGACCGTGAGGAACAGGCACCCGATCACGAGTGCCAAGACGCACGTCAACGCCACGAAACCGGCGAACAACTTGCGACCCACGGGCAGGTCGACGATGCGTTGCTTGAGACCGCGCCGTTCAGTCGAGGTGGCCATCGACGGTCACCTCCTCATGTGCGAGGGTCACGATCACGCTGAGGTCGCTGTTCCCCGTCACCTTCACGTTGTTGCCCCAGTGGATGTCCATTGATCCAACGATCAGATCCTGCATCAGCGTCGGCGGAACCGACGTGCGTTCACCTGTTGTCCGGTTGACGATCACGATCGCGGGCTTGACGTCGGCCACCGGAAGGCCCGTGACCCGGTCGTAGATGTGCGCTTCGACGTGACGGACGTCGGGGCCGACGGGTTGACCTGCGCCGATGATGCAGAGCTCGCCGACGATCGGGTGGGTGGCGCCTGCCTCTCCCTTGGAGTACATGCGCTCACCGGGAAGGACGTTGACGACCAGGATGTAGTTCTCCGTCGTGGCGATACGTGTCCAGCCAGCGACGGCAGCGACTTCGGCCGTGCCGGCGGCGATCGGTGTGTCAGCGCCGACGCCGACCAGTCGGCACGCGACGAGACCGGTGGTCAGGACGACGACACCGACGGCGCGCGTCAGCAACCGGCCTCGAGAACCATCGATTCGCCATACTCGTTGCACCGCCATCGCCCTGTCTCACCTTCTCGACGGGATTCGCTCACTGTTGTCGGCCACACCGACAATTGATCTAGGGCGATGAAGGAATTTCTGACGCGGACGCGCTACCGGTTCGTGCGTTCTTCCTCGTAGTCGGCGATCGCCGTCAACTGGGCGCCGAGGGTCGCATCGACCCAACGCGAGCCTGCATCGCGGATCAGGTCGTAGCTGGCTTGAACCGGCTGGAGTTGACCGGTGAAGTGCGGCATGACCTGCTCGGCGAACAGTTCGTAGCTGCGCTTGGTCGGCCCGACATCGGCCAGGTCGGCGCCGAGGAACAGATACGCGCCGAAGCCACCGGTTTTGTCCTGCAGTCGTTGGATCTGCTCGATCGCCATCTCGGGTGTGCCGATGACCATCCGGCCGGACTCGTTGACGTAGTCGACGAAGTCGTCGAGGTCCGACGGCGGCGGGGGAGCACTCGGGTCTCCGGTCGGGATGATGTGCGACAGGTAGTCGAACACCCATTGCAGGCCATAGCGGCAGTTGGCCTTGGCCTGCTCGACGGTTTCGGCGATGTGCATCGGGCCCATCAACCGCCACTTCTCGCGCGGCGCCTGATGGCCGTGGCGCTGAGCCTCTTCCTGCCAGACGTTGTAGTTGTAGTCGATCACCTGGAACGCGGCCGGTTCGGTGGCCGCGATCGACAGCATCCCCGTGCCATAGCGGCCGGCCAGCTTCGAGCCCGCCGGCGAGATCGAGGAAGCGACAACGATGTCGAAGTTGCTGTACGGCTTGATCTGCAGCACCGCGTGATCGCAGGTGAACCAATCCGTGCGCTCGGTCACCGTCTCGCCGCGGAACAGACGCATCATGACATCGAAGGCTTGCTCCATTCGCGGCCGCTGCGACATCGGATCGATGCCCATCATCGCCGCGTCACTCGTGAGCTGACCCGGTCCGGCCCCGAACATCATCCGTCCGCGGGTGAGGTGATCGAGCATGACGATGCGGTCGGCGAGGATGAACGGGTGGTGGTACGGCAGCGAGTTCACGCCCGTACCGAGCTTGATGAACTTGGTGCGCTCGGCTGCCGCCGCGATGAAGACCTCGGGGCTGGCGATCAGCTCTGAACCGGCCGAGTGATGCTCGCCGATCCATGCCTCGTGGTAGCCCAGCCGATCGAGATGCTCGATCAGTTCGAGGTCGCGCTGCAGTGCGAGGGTCGGGTTCACGCCCGTGCGGTGCATGGGTGGGAGAAAGATGCCGAATCGGAGCGGTTCCATGTCCCTGTGTGTAGCACAGCCGCGGAGGTTGCTCAGATGCTGGACCAGTCGAGGATGACCTTGCCCGACTGGCCCGATCCCATCACGTCGAACGCCTCCTGGAACTCGTGGACCCCGAAGTGGTGGGTGATGACAGGCGTGAGGTCGACGCCGCTCTGCAGCAGGCTCGACATCTTGTACCAGGTCTCGAACATCTCCCGTCCATAGATGCCCTTGATCGTGAGGCCCTTGAAGATGACCTCGTTCCAGTCGATCAACGTCTCGTCAGGTGGAATTCCGAGCATCGCGATGCGGCCACCGTGGTGCATCGTGCGCAACATCTCGCGCTGGGCCAGCGGACTTCCCGACATCTCCAACCCGACGTCGAAGCCTTCTTGCATCGCGAGATCACGCATCACATCGTCGATCGATCCGACGTTCACGTTGAGCACACGAGTGGCGCCCATCGAGAGCGCGAGTTCGAGACGGTAGTCGTTCACATCGGTGACCACGATGTGGCGAGCGCCTGCGAAACGGGCGACGGCGACGGCCATGACGCCGATCGGGCCGGCGCCGGCGATCAGCACGTCCTCACCGACGAGGTCGAAAGCGAGTGCGGTGTGGACCGCGTTACCGAACGGATCGAGGATCGATGCGACGTCGTCGTCAACCGAGTCGGGCAGCTTGAACGCGTTGACGGCCGGCAGGCAGAGGTATTCGGCGAATGCGCCCTGCCGATTGACCCCGACGCCGATGGTGTTACGACACAGATGGCGCCGACCTGCCCGACAATTCCGACAATGACCGCAGGTGAGGTGTCCCTCGCCGGAAACGCGGTCGCCGACCTCGAAGCCGCGGACCTCGCTGCCGATCTCGACGATGGTTCCGCAGTACTCGTGGCCGATTGCCATCGGAACGGTGATCGTTCGCTGCGCCCATGCGTCCCACCGTGCGATGTGGATGTCGGTGCCGCAGATCGAGGTCTTCGCGATCTTGATCAGGACATCGTTGTGTCCAACAGACGGGATCGGAAGGTTGCCCATCCAGATGCCGGGTTCGGCCCGCTGTTTGATCAGTGCCTTCATCTCGCGACGACACCAAGTTCGCGGGCGACGTCGCTGAAGGCCTCGATGGCTGCATCGATGTCGGCATCCGACAGCGCAGCCGACATCTGAGTCCGAATCCGCGCCTTGCCCATCGGAACCACCGGGTACGAGAAACCGATCACGTAGATGCCCCGCTCGAGCAATCGATCGGCCATGGTGGACGCCAACGCAGCATCGCCCAACATCACCGGAATGATCGGGTGCTCGCCCGCCGGCAGCGTGAGCCCTGCAGCGGTCAGGCCGGCTCTGAACCGAGCCGCCCGGGCGTGAACGGCGTCGCGCAGTGATGTGTTGGACTCGAGCAGGTCGAGCACCGCCAGGCTGACCGCAGCGACGATCGGCGGAACGCTGTTCGAGAACAGGTACGGACGTGCTCGCTGGCGAAGCCACGCCACGATCGAGTGATCTGCGGCGACGTACCCGCCGCTCGCGCCCCCGAGTGCTTTGCCGAGCGTGCCGGTGAGGATGTCGATCCGCCCCATCACCCCGCAGTGTTCGTGCGTGCCGCGACCCGTTGGTCCCATGAAGCCGGTCGCATGCGAGTCGTCGACCATCACGAGTGCGCCATATCGATCGGCGAGATCGCAGATCCCGGCCAGGTCGGCGATCGTGCCGTCCATCGAGAACACCCCGTCCGTCGCGATCAGCCGGGTACGAGCACCCGCTGATTCCTGCAAGCAGCGTTCGAGATCGGCCAGGTCGTTGTTCTCGTACCTGTAGCGCTTCGCCTTGCAGAGTCTGATGCCGTCGATGATGCTGGCGTGGTTGAGTGAGTCGGAGATCACGGCGTCCTGCTCGTCGAGCAGTGCTTCGAACAGCCCGCCGTTCGCATCGAAGCACGATGGGAACAGGATCGTGTCGTCCATACCGAGGAACTCGCTGAGCTTGTCCTCCAACGCGCGATGCGGCGTCTGCGTACCGCAGATGAATCGCACCGACGCCATCCCATAGCCGTAGCGGTCGACGGCATCGTGTGTTGCTGCAACGATCGCCGGATGGTTGGCCAGACCGAGGTAGTTGTTGGCGCACAGGTTGACGACTTCGCGGCCGCCGGCGAGCACGTGCGCGCCCTGCGGGCCTTCCAGCACCCGTTCGTGCTTGAACAAACCGCTCGATCGGAGTTCGTCGAGCGATGCTTCGAGGCGTTCGATGATCAGTCGGTCCATGATCCGGCTCGCTTTCTCGGAACGATTGTGCTGACTATAGTCGGGTGTTCGATCTCACTCGACCGTTCCGTACGACCCGGCACCAGCCGTCGAAGCCGTTCCGGTCACTGCTGTCAACGCAACGTCGAGATCGGCAACGAATTCGGGGATCTTGCCGTCGTGGATCGCGTTGACCGTCAGGTGCAGCGATGGGGGAGGGCCCTGCTTGTCCACGTACCAGCCCGTGGACTTCAGCGCATCCGCCACTGCGAAGATGTCGAGCACAGATGGATCGGCTGCGCCGATCGCAACCAGCGTCGCATCGGGCGCAGCTCGCAACGCGAGCGCCGGCCGAGCCAGGACCGCTGCGGCAAGCTCTTCGGTTGCGCGTCGCGCTGCGGCGGTCAAGCGCCGATACCCGTCGTCGCCGAGGTAGTTCATGACGGCCCATGCGGCGCCCATCGACCCGCCCGATTTGGTGCCGAGGATGCCTGACGAGCCATAGACACCGCCGAGCCAATTGTCGGTGACGTACGTCTGGTAGCTGCGCAGCTTCTTGTCTCGGTAGGCGATCACCGATGCCCCCTTGGCTGTGTACCCGTACTTGTGGAGATCGACCGACATGCTCGTCACCCCCGGCACGGCGAAGTTCCACGGAGGAACGTCGTAGCCGAGCTTTGCCATGTACGTCAGTGTCACGCCGCCCATGCAGGCATCGACGTGACAGCTGATGTCACGCTCGGCCGCGATCGCGGCGATCGCCGGAATCGGGTCGATGACTCCTTGCGGATACTGCGGAGCGGAGCCGACGATCAGCACCGTGTTGTCGTCGACGGCTGCGGCCATCGCGGCGGGCACGGCGCGCCAGTCGTCACCGACCGCGATTCGTCGGCTCTCGACACCGAAGTAGTCGCAGGCCTTCTCGAATGCAGCGTGCGCGCTGGTAGGCAACACGAGGTTGGGGCTGGTCACCCCTCGTTCGGCGCGACCGCGCTCGCGTGAACCCTTGACCGCCAGGAGGATGCTCTCCGTGCCGCCCGACGTCATGAACCCGGCCGCGGTCGATCCACCCTGCAACCATTCGAGGACGATGTCGACGACCTCGGACTGGATCACGCGAAGGCTCGGGAACGCGTCGGTGTTCAGAGCGTTCTCGCCGCTGAAGACTCGATAGGCCTGCTCGGCGAGAGCGATGACATCGTCACCGCCGTGATAGGTCAGCGTGAATGCACGTCCGTCGCGCCATCGGATGTCGTCGTGCTTCAATGCTTCCAGCGCCTGCAATGCCTCGTCGTGAGAGAGGCCCGTCGTACGGAGTGCCATGCGACGAGGTTATGGCCGCTGTCCTATCGTGAGGCGGATGAGCAGCTCGCCCGAACCAGTGACCGTCGAGATGATCAACAACTTCCTCGGCACCCAGTTCCTCGGCACGGGAAATCGGTGCCAGGAGATCGGCGCCGGCTGGGCCATCGCGAGTCTGGCCCCGACCGAGCTGAGTCTGCGGCCGGGGGGCATCATCAGCGGGCCGACCGTTTTCGGGTTGTGCGACGCAGCGTTGTACTACGCCTGTTTCACCAAGATCGGGCTGGAACCGATGGTGCTGACGAGCGAGATGTCGATCCGCTTCCTTCGGCCCGCCCGCGGCGAGATCATTCGCGCCAGAGCAGACCTGAACCATGCGGGTCGTCGCTCACTGATCGGCACGGTCGTGGCGTGGACGTCCGACATCGACAAACCCGTCGCTGTTGCACAAGGGACCTACGTTGCGCCATTGACACCGTCGGCGGGTGTGGCCCGCTAGCGTTTTCACGATGAGTGAATCCACCAAACCAGACGTGACCATCCCCGACGGCGACGCCCCGGCCGAGTTGTTGATCGAGGACATCGTCATCGGCGACGGTCATGAGGCGACTCGTGGCATGGCAGTCGATGTGCACTACGTCGGGGTGGCGTGGAGCACGGGCAAGCAGTTCGACTCCAGCTGGGATCGCAAGGACACGTTCCAGTTCCGTCTCGGCGCCGGCCAGGTCATCGGCGGATGGGATCAGGGCGTCGCCGGCATGCGTCTCGGTGGTCGCCGTCGGTTGACGATCCCACCGCATCTCGGCTACGGCGCGCAGGGCGCGGGCGGCGTGATCAAGCCCAACGAAACGCTCGTCTTCGTGGTCGATCTGCTCGGCGCCCGCTGACGCGTCTAGCGGCGGATGAGATCGAAGTCGACGCGGTCGAACTGGACCACGATCAATCGATCGATGCCGATGCGCTCGAAGCGCTGCATCTCCGGTGATGCTGGATCGCGGAGCTCGTTCGACATGCGGCACCACGTCGTGATGACCAACGGTGGCATGCCCGGGGGACGCGCCCTGCGGGCTGCGTCGACGATCGCGTCGAGGCGGTCGTGATTCGAGCGGACGTTGATGCCGTCGGCCTCGCGAGCGGCGATCTCGGCCAGAGCGACGCTGTTGACGCCGACGAACAGTGGAATCGGTGAAGGTGGCATAGGGAAGCCGCTGACGCCGTTGTACTCGCCGTGTTGCCACATCGTTCGAGTCATCGCGATGAAGTCGGTGACCCGTTGCTGGCGTACGACCATCGCCGGCGACAGCTCGATACCCACCGCGGTGTGCTCGGCGCCGTATGGCGAGGTCGGCGACGCGCCGGCACCGATGCCGAGCCAGAACCTGCCGTCGCTGATGGTCTGAGCTGTCGCTGCTGCTGCGGCGAGGACGGCCAGCGGGCGATTCCAGACGTTGGCGACCAGCGTCCCGATGCCAATCGTCGACGTCACCGCCGCAAGCGCGCCGGTGGTGGTGAAGCATTCGAGCATTGCGTCACCACCCATCACCTGGCCGGCCATGTGATCGAGGACCCACGCGACCCCGTAGCCCTCCGCCTCCGCGATCAGGATGGCGTCGCGCAGCTCAGGCCACGGCGTCGTGGCTGCGTTGAACTGGACGTCGAGGAGCATCGACCGAGTCTGGCATGCGCCGCAGAGCGCATCCCAGAATTCCGGTGAGCGTGTGAGTCAGCCCTTGTTGGCAGCGACGAACGCGTCGATCACGCTGCCGGGATCGGCGCCACCCGTCGGCACGTGGATCGTGACTGCCTGCTTCTGCAGGAATGTGACGATCGTGTCGAATGTCGCGCCTCCAGTCGCCGGCGCGTATGCGGCCGTGCGACCAGCAGGGGTCGTGATCACCGTGGCGCTACCGGCACCTTCGAATGTGAGGTACGCACCAATGGTCGGCGCGGTGAACTTGGTGCTGAGCTCGATCACGATGACGATGAGACCCGACCCACCGCCGTCTGGGAGAGCTCCGTCAACGCCGTAGGCAACGAGCGACGGCCCGAGGAGTGGGTCCGAAGACGGGCTGGCGAAGACGGCAGACAGCGGAACGCTCAGTGTCTTGTCCCACGAGTACCCCGTCGGCGGCTGGTATTGGCTGAGGTCACCGGTGATGCTGGCGGCGTCACCACTCGCCGGAACGGACATGTCCGGAGCGGAGTTGGGCGGCATCGTGATCGGCACGACGGTGGTGGCCGGCGCAGTGACAGGGACGGCAGTCGTCGGCGGAACCGTCGGCGCGATCGTGGTGGTCGGAGCTGCCGTCGTCGTTGTCGCTGCTTCCGTGGTCGTGGTCGCTGCCGCCGCTCCCAGCTTCGTCAGGTCGTCGGCGACGAAGATGCCGCTGCACTTCGAGGCGCCGAGCGAATCGGCGAGCGAATCGTTCGTCGCGACGAGCTTGATCAGCTTCGCGATGTCCTTGGTCGTGCCCGCTGCATCGCCGGCTTTGTTGGCCTTCTCGACCTTCTTGAACTGGCTCGCCTGATCGTCGAGGTTGGCAAGGAAATCATCGAAGTCGCTCTTGCTGGCCTTCGGTGCCTTGAGGCTGGCCAGATCGTCTGACTCGGTGGTGAGGACGGCCGGGGCTCCCTTCAAATATGCCGAAACGTCCGTCACATCGAGGTCTCCGGCGGACCGTGCCGCAGCGCGACATGCGGTGTTGAGGCTGTCGGTGAAACCGGACGACGACACCGACTTGCTCCCGCTCGAACACGCTGACATCGCGATGGCGAGGACGACGACACCTGCGGTGGTACGACGCTTCCATTGATTGCGCTTCATGACGGCTCCATCTGATCGATTGCGACGGGCCAGCGTTCACGGCACCGATGAGTTGGATCGAATATAGACCATGAGGTTCACTGCCCCGGTCATGCACCACCTCGCCGTCGCATCTAGTCTCGCAGCGGCAAAAGGGGGCCTGGAATGGGTGTCGATCAGCACGCGGTACAGAAACTGTTGGATCGAGCACGACGTGATGTCGACGAAGGTTTGCTGCCGTCGACGCAGGTCGCGCTCGCTTTCGACGGCGAATTGGTCGCCTTCGAGACATTCGGTGACGGCACGAACGACTCGCGATATGTCGTCTACTCCGCGACCAAGGCGTTCGTCGCCGGAGCCGTCTGGGCCTTGATCGGTGATGGAGCTGTCGACCCCGCACAGCTCGTCGTCGACTACATCCCCGAGTTCGGCACCAATGGAAAGGAAATCATCACGGTTGAGCAGGTGATGCTGCACACATCCGGTTTCCCGACCGCCCCGCTGCCGCCGATCAACGGCGCCACGAGTGAAGGGCGAACGGCTGCATTTGCGAAATGGCGTCTCAACTGGCAGCCCGGAACGCACTTCGAGTACCACCCCACGTCCGCACATTGGGTCCTCGCCGAGATCATCGAGCGCGTCTCAGGACGCGACTTCCGCGATGTGGTCGAAGAACGCGTCACCACACCGGCCGGTCTCGGTCGAGTGCTCGGTGACGTTCCCCATGCGGCGCAGGAATTGGTTGCGGTGGGCGAGCAGGCCTCCCCCGACGAACTGTTCGCAGCGATCGGCGTGCGCGAGATCGAGGTCGGCGAAGTGACCACCGCGGCGCTCCTCGGATTCAACGATCCCGATGTGCAGCGCGTCGGTGTGCCGGGTGGCGGGGGAGTGATGCGCGCTGCTGATCTCGCCCTGTACTACCAAGCGGTCCTGCACAACCCGAACCAGATGTGGCAGCCACACGTGCACGCCGATGTCACCAGCAATGTTCGCAATCGGCTGCCCGACCGCGTGACGGGTCTGCCCGCCAACCGCACGCTCGGATTGGTGCAGGCAGGTGACGACGGAAAGAGCAACTTCCGCGGCATGGGTCGCACCGTGTCGTCAGGTACCGTCGGCCACAACGGCGCGAAGGGCCAGATCGCATGGGGCGACCCGCACTCGGGCCTGAGCCTCGGTTTCTGCACCAACGGCCTGGACGAGAACATCCTGCGCGAGGCCCGTCGCACCACGGCGATCGCAAGCCTGGCCGGCAACTGCGCCACCTGACTGGTTGGTCCAGTGGCCCTCAGGCTGCGTCCGCTGGTTCCGAGCGCCGATGTTCAGGCGTCAGGAATCCACGTCGCGTGAAAGCCGTACGGGACTCGTTGCGGTAGTGACACTCGCGCCACCGGACCGGCGGCCACGCTCGTCGCGTCGATGACGACGAGGTCGGTGACACCGGTTGCCTCGTCGTGCACGTAGGAGAGCACGTATCCGGCGTCGTCGGCGAGATCAGGTCCGCCGGGAACGAACAGCCACTCACCAGCGTGCTGCGTGGGACCAGGATCCCAGTACTCACGGGAGTTGTCGGTGTAGTCGTGCTTGATGAGGCCACCGAACTCGACGGTGTGCGGGTTGTCGCGTGTCTCGACGAGGTACGCATACCGGTGCTCGCGGCCCACCCTTCGCGGGTCACGGCCAGGGAGGTCACCGGGGTTGTGTTCAGCGAGAACATCGTCGGACACCGAACCGGTCACCGTGTTGAACGTCCACCGTCGGTGGGTCGGCGTGCCACCGAGGAACCCGCCCGGTGCGAACATCGAGGACAGGCGACAGACATCGACCACGACCTCCTCGCCACGTCGGAACGCATTCACGCCGTGGAAGACGTAGCACGGGTCGAGGTCGAACCACTTGATTGCGGCGGCGCCGCCTCCGAGGGGCATGATCCCGACCCGAGCTCCCGCGTCGGGCGTCCACTGGTACGGAAAGACTCCGGCTTTCGGGTCGGCGATGAACTTCACCGCTGCATCGAGGTCGAAGGTGACGGGGAGGTCCCAGAAGATCGCGTCCGATGCCGTGATTGCGAAGTCGTGCATCATCGTGCTTCGCGGAATGTCGACGACCTCGCTGTGCACCAGCGAACCGTCGGGTTCGGCGATGTGGTACGTGAGGTATGGCGGAGTGAAGCCGTATCCGAAGAAGTGCAGGCGACCGGTGGCCGGGTCGATCTTGGGGTGGGCGGTGAAGGCTGTTTTCAGCCCGCCGGCGAAGTCGAACGGTCCGATCGTCGACAGGTCACTTCGGTCGAGCTGGTAGGGGTAGCCGACCTCGCCGCTGGTCAAGAGTCGATTGCCGTGCCAGATGCACGACACGTTCGATTGGTTCGAGGCTCCGCCCGGTGCCCCATGTCCGAAGCCCGCTTTCGCCGAGTACAACGAGGTCTGGACGTACCTGTTCCGGTACGACTCGGCCCGGCCGTTGGAGAGCCGGACGCCATGCACCATGCCGTCTCCGAAGAACCAGTGGGGCGAATCGCCGCTGGCCGGATTCGATCCGTTGCGGACGTACAGGCCGTTCAACTCCGGAGGGATCGCGCCGTGGACGGTGAGCGCGGTCGCGTCGGTCTCTGTGTTCACGGGGGCATAGTTGCCCTGCATCCACCATGGTCGCATTGGATCGACCGGCGACGTGGTCCCAGGCGGCGGACTCGTCGTCGACGTGGTCGCAATCGACGTCGGTGATGCGGACGCGACAGGGTCGGAACCCGTCGTTCGTGGAGCTGCGATCGTCGATGACGACGGAGCGGGAGAAGACGTCGAACCCAGCGCTCGCCCGTCCGATGAGCAGCCCGCGAGCCACGCGGCGATCGGGGCAGCGCCCGCACCCAGCATCGACCAACGCATCAGATCGCGACGACTCACCGATTCCCCCACGATGTGAGTCTGGCATGTCGCGAAGCAGCGGTGCTCCATGGATCGCTCCGCTGACCGATCTGTCGACGGCGAACGCGTAGCATCGGCGCATGGCACGCATCGCTCTCCCCGACAACGGCAACCTCGACGTGATCAACGCCCTGTCGGTGGCGCGGCCCGAGTTGGCCAAAGCGGTGGGGATGATGGATGCGGCCGTGGCCGCGAGCCCACTCGACCCGCGCATTCACGAGCTCGTCCGCATGCGTGTGGCCCAGATCAACGACTGCACCGTCTGTCTCGCGTGGCGGACGCCGGCCGCTGTCGCAGCGGGGATGACCGACGAGCTGCTCGGCTCGGTGGCCGACTACGCGGCAGCCACGGGCTACAGCCCGACCGAGAAGGTCGCGATCGAATACGCCGAGCGGTTCAGCACCAACTCGGCGGGAATCGACGACGCGTTCATGGCCCGCCTCGCCGCCCATTTCGAGCCGGCCGACATCGTCGAGCTCACCCTCGTCATCGGTAAGTACATCGCGTTCGGACGCTTCATGCAGGTGCTGGGGCTCGACCAGTCGTGCACGCTCGAATATGCCGAAGGTGGCGGTGTCCAACACCGCTGACCACACCGCTGGCCAACCGGACCGTCAGCGGTTGTGTCGTCATTGACCCATTCTTACCTTGGTCACATCTGAGCGGTGTTGACTGAGGGTTCACGCGAGCGACGGGGTGTCCATGATCGAGTTGAGCGGGCTGACGAAACGGTACGGAGACACGCTGGCCGTCGATGATCTCAGCTTCGACATCGAGCCAGGTTGCGTCACGGGATTTCTCGGGCCGAACGGCGCGGGCAAGACGACCACGATGCGGATGATCCTCGGGCTCGATGCTCCCACCAAGGGCAGCGTGACCGTCAACGGCAAGCCGTATTCGCAACACAAGTTCCCGCTGCACGAGGTCGGTGCGCTCTTGGATGCCAAAGCACTGCACGGCGGACGACGAGCGTTCGATCATCTGCTGTGCCTCGCACAGAGCAACGGCATCGGGAAGGCGCGCGTCACTGCGGTCTTGGAGATGGTCGGCCTCGCTGATGTGGCACGCAAACGTGCCGGCACGTTCTCGCTCGGCATGGGACAGCGACTCGGCATCGCGGCTGCACTGCTCGGTGACCCTGGCATCTTGATGTTCGATGAGCCGGTGAACGGCCTCGACCCAGAAGGAATCGTCTGGATCCGCAACCTCCTGCGATGGCTCGCATCCGAGGGCCGAACCGTCTTCGTGTCGAGTCATCTGATGACCGAGATGGCGATGACGGCTGACCGACTCATCGTGGTCGGACGTGGACGTCTCATCGCTGACTCCACGGTTGACGAGTTCACCGCCCGCGGCGAACAGTGGGTGACGGTTCGATCCGCTCGGCCGGCGGAGCTCACCGCCGCGTTGTTGAACGCAGGTGGCACCGTCACGATGGTCGGCGATGACAGCGAGGTGCGCGGCCTCTCCGCCGTGCAGATCGGCGACATCGCACTGACAGCGGGCGTTGCGCTCTACGGACTCACCGAGCAGAGAGCCTCGCTCGAAGAGGTCTTCTTCGGACTCACCGACGACAGCGTCGAATACCACGGGAGTGTGTCGGCATGAGCGCCACATCGACAGACACTCCTGCCGGCGCAACTCCACCGGTGTTCACCACCCATCCGACCCCCACGGGATCGATGATCCGTGCGGCGCTGCTGTCCGAGTGGACCAAGCTGAGATCCGTGCGCTCGACCATCTGGTCGTTGATCCTGACGTCGGCCTTCACGATCGGTCTCGGAACCCTTTTCTGCTGGGCGTATGTGAATCGGCCACCCGACGAGCGCGGCGGCCGCGGCGGCCTCGGCTCGGGCCTGCGCTTCGATCCAACCGACCGTGCCTTGCGCGGCGTCTTCCTCGCCCAGCTCGCGATCGGGGTGCTCGGCGTTCTGGTGATGAGCTCCGAGTACACGACCGGCTCGGTCCGCACCTCGCTCGCAGCCGTTCCCAACCGCCGCTTGTTGCTGCTTGCGAAGGCCATCGTCCTCGGCGCCGTGAGTCTTGTCGTGAGCATGATCTCGGCCTTCCTCGCCTTCTTCGCCGGCCAGGCAGTGCTCTCCAGCAAGAACCTGGGCGTATCGATCGGCGACGCAGGTGTTCTTCGGGCAGTGCTCGGAGCCGGCGCCTACCTCATGCTCATCGCGCTTTTCGGACTGGCCATCGGCACGATCGTGCGCCGGACTCCTGGCGCGATCTCGGCTTTGTTCGGCATCGTCTTGATCTTCCCGCTGCTTGCCGACGCGTTGCCCGACCCGTGGAACGTGAACGTCGGCAAGCTGCTGCCGATGAACGCCGGCCAAGCCATGTTCTCGGTGCGAGTCGACCCAGATCTGTTGACCCCGGGCAAAGGCTTGGTGATCTTCCTGTGCTGGATCGCTGGCACGTTCGCGATCGCGACGTTCCTGCTCAGCAAACGAGACGTTTGACGTCTGCTGTAACGAACCGCTGTCCGTGCGGGACGGTACGGGCATGAAACTGAAGCGATCCGACACCACGATTCCCGATCCGACCGTCGTCAAATCCGACGACCAATGGCGCGAGGAACTGACACCCGCGCAGTACTCGGTGCTCCGCAACGCCGGTACCGAGCGTGCCTTCACCGGTCAGTACTTCGACTGTCACGACGACGGCATCTACCGATGCGCCGGCTGCCATGCCGCGCTGTTCGACGCCGATACCAAGTTCGAGTCAGGGACGGGCTGGCCGAGCTTCACGGACCCGGTCACGGCCGACGCGGTCGTGCTCGTCACCGACCGGAGCATGTTCATGAGCCGCACGGAAGTGCGCTGCCGTGCGTGCGGTGGCCACCTCGGTCACGTGTTCGACGACGGCCCTGGCGCGAGCGGGCAGCGGTACTGCATGAACTCGGCCGCGCTTCAGCTCGACCCGTCGCAGACCACGAGCTGACGAACTGTAGCGGTCCCCGGGGTCGCGAACGCGGGCCCGGGGATTACGCTCGGACGAATGTGGTTGCCGTACCAATGGGCCTACGAGATGGCAGTCGTGCTGGTCATCGGGGTCGTAGCGTTCGGCCGGGTGAAGCAGCGAGGAGTGAAGATCGCGGTCGCAACGGCGAAGGAGTTGGCGATCGTTCTCGCGCTGTACGGCACCTGGCAATACATCCGTGAGCTTGCGGTCACCAAGACGGTCGGAGCGATCGAAAATGCACGTCACCTCTGGAACCTCGAGCGCGATCTTCATCTTCCCAGTGAGGTCGCGCTGCAGAAGTTGTTCCTGAACAACCGGCCGATCATGGACTTCCTCAACATCTACTACGGAGGAGTCCACGTTCCGGCGGCCGGCGCATTGCTGATCTGGCTCTACGTACGCCACCGAGATCGCTACGCACGGGTGCGCACGGTGTTCGCACTCACCATTGCGGGCTGTCTGACGATCCAGGCCTTGGTGCCGATGGCACCGCCTCGTTTTCTCCCCGACCTCGGGTTCGTCGACGCGGCGTTGAAGTACGGCCTGTCCGTCTACGGACAGGGTGGAAGCGGTGTCTCGAACGAGCTCGCAGCGATGCCGTCGTTGCATGTCGGCTGGTCGCTGCTCGTCGGTATCGCCGTCGTCGTGATCAGCACCAGCAAGTGGCGCTGGCTGGTGCTGCTGCATCCGATTCTGACGATCCTCTCCGTCACGATCACGGCCAATCATTGGTGGCTCGACGGGATTGTTGCGGGCTTGGTGCTGGCGATCGCGTACGCCGTCGCCCGTGCGGCCAGCGCAGTGTTCGCGTGGCTGAAGGCTCGCTACGGATTCGGTCGACCAGAGGTCACGGTCGGCTCCGACGAGGACGTCGACGCGGCCCCGGCGGATCGTCCGCTGTCGAACGTGACCTGACCAGAGTGAAGGTCGACGTGTGTCCATGGATCTGATCGAGATCGTCGAGGCATCGACACAGATCGGTGCAACCACGAAGCGGTCGGAGAAGATCGAGCGGTTCGCCGCACTCTTCCGAACCGTGCCGGCCGACGAAGTACAGATCGTGGTCGGCCTGCTGATCGGCGAGCCCCGCCAAGGTCGAATCGGCGTTGGCTGGGCGACGCTCGTCAACACGCGGCGTGATGCTGCAGACATCCCGAGCTTGAGCGTGGCCGAGGTCGATGTCGCGCTCACCGCGATCGGATCGACGCAGGGTTCCGGTTCGCAGCGCGACCGGGCCGAGCGGATGACCGCATTGTTCTCCGCTGCGACGGCGGCCGAGCAGGACTTCCTGTTCCGTGTGCTCACCGGCGAACTGCGGCAGGGTGCGAACGAGGGGGTGATCGCAGACGGTGTCTCCAAGGCGAGCGGGCGTCCGCTTGCGTCCGTGCGCCGCGCTGCGATGCTGCTCGGCGACATCGGTGCGGCTGCGCGTCTCGCACTGGCAGGAGGTGACCTCGATGCCGTGAGCCTGACGCCGTTCGTCGGCGTGCAGCCGATGCTGGCCGGCACGGCCCCCTCCGTCGCCGACGCACTCGAGCTCACCGGTCCAGCCAGCGTCGAATGGAAGCTCGACGGAGCCCGCATCCAGGTGCATCGCAGCGGCGACGACATCAAGGTGTTCACGCGAAGTCTGCACGAGATCGCAGACCGCGTGCCGACGATCGTCCAAGCCGCGCTTTCGATCCCGTCGCGCGAGTTCGTACTCGACGGCGAGTCATTGGGTCTCGACGCGGACGGCAATCCGCTGAAGTTCCAGGACACGATGAACGCGGACACCGGTCTGCATCCGTTCTTCTTCGATGTGCTCCAAGCCGACGGAACCTCGCTCATCGACCACTCGCTTGCTGAACGCAAAGCCGTGATGCGGTCATTCGTGCCGGGCCGGATGTTGCTGCCGACGCTCGACACAGCCGACGCGATCGAAGCCCAGCGCTTCGCCGACGCATCGCTCGCTGCCGGCCACGAGGGCGTGATGGTGAAGGCGCTCGACTCGCACTATCAAGCCGGACGTCGTGGAGCGACGTGGCGAAAGGTCAAGCCGGTGCACACCTTCGATCTCGTCGTCCTCGCGGTCGAGTGGGGTCACGGCCGGCGAACCGGTCTGCTCAGCAACCTCCATCTCGGTGCCCGCGGTGCCGACGGTTCGTTCGTGATGGTCGGGAAGACCTTCAAAGGACTGACCGACGAGCTGCTGCGCTGGCAGACCGAGACCTTTCAGCGAATCTCGATCGGAACCGACGGTCACGTCGTCCACGTCAGGCCGGAGAGGGTTGTGGAGATCGCGATCGATGGCGTGCAGCGCTCGACCCGATATCCCGGGGGAGTGGCGCTTCGCTTCGCTCGCGTCCGCCGCTATCGGGATGACAAATCGGCGATCGACGCCGACACGATCGGCCGGGTGCAATCGCTGCTCTGACGGTCCCTAGTCATGACGAGCAGTGTTTCGGTCGTCGATCTGGGATCATGTGGCATGTCCTCGATCGAGCCCGCAGGGTCTCAACGGCCAGCTCTCGCTGACCATCTGCTCCCGGTTGCGCCGGTGGTCCTCATGGTGGCGTTGATGTGGATCGAAGAAGTCGTGGACACGGCGTTGAGCGGCCGGTTGGACCGCTTCGGCATCAAGCCGCGTCAGGTCGATGGTCTCGATGGCATCGTCTTCTCGCCGTTCCTGCACAGCGGGTTCAGCCACCTGATCGCCAACACCGTGCCGTTCCTGGTACTCGGCGGCATCATCGCGCTCGGGAGTGCTACCCAGTTCCTGCAGGTCACACTGATCGTGGCTCTGATCGGGGGAGCAGGCACGTGGCTGACCGGCGGATCACACACGGTTGTCATCGGTGCCAGTGGACTCGTCTTCGGCTACCTGTTGTGCCTGCTGACGCGAGGCATCTTTGCGCGCAGGTTCAGCTACATCCTCGGTGGCGTCGTCGTCCTCGTGCTGTACGGGGGAGTGTTGTGGGGTGTGCTTCCGACAGCATCCGGCGTCTCGTGGCAGGGTCACCTGTTCGGTGCCGTCGGCGGCGTTGTCGCAGCGTCTGCGGTATACCGCGTGCAACCGAAGAAATCTTCGACAATCGAAGCGCCGCTGTAGAGATTGTCCGGCCGGCTCCGACCTCTGCACGATTGGCACCGAACGAGGCGCCCCGACGTGAGGACACACCGATGAAATACATGATCCTGATCTACGGCAACATGGAGAGCTGGATGGCGATGAAGCCCGATTCGTTCAACGCGATCATGGCAGCGCACAGCGCGCTGCTCGACGAGCTGAAGGCTTCGGGTGAGTTCGTCGACACCAACGAGCTGCCCCTCGACAACGCCAAGATCGTGCGCACCAAGGGCGGCGTGGCGGAGGTGACCGATGGCCCGTTCGTGGAGATCAAGGAGATCGTCGCCGGCTACTACATCGTGGAGTGCGACAGCATGGATCGAGCCACCCAGATCGCGAGCAAGTTGGCCGAGGCCGAGTTCGGACTCGTCGAGGTGCGGCAGATGACAGCGGAGCCGAGTCATTGAGATGGACGTCGATCACGAAGTGGTGCGCGTGCTCAGGCACGCCGTGCCCAACGTGCTCGGCGCGCTGTTGCGTCGCGGTGGGGACTTCGGAACGTGCGAGGACGCCGTGCAGGAAGCGATGCTCGCGGCCTACACCGTGTGGCCCGAGCAAGGAATTCCGCAGGACCCCGCCGCGTGGTTGATCACTGTCGCACGGCGGCGTGTCATCGATCAGCTGCGCACCGATCTGGCCCGCGCGCGTCGCGAGGCACGGCAGGCCGAGCTCTCGCTGCGCGACCTCGAAGCGGCACGGCCGGCCGTGGGTTGCGATGAAGACGACACGCTGACCCTGCTGTTCCTGTGCTGTGACCCGGCGCTGACGCCGACCTCGCAGGTCGCCCTCACGCTGCGCGCCGTGGGCGGACTCACGACGGCGCAGATTGCTCGCGCGTTCCTGATGAGCGAGGCGAGCATGGCCCAGCGCATCACACGAGCGAAGCTGACGATCCGACAGTCGACGCAATCGTTTCGGATGCCGTCCGAGGCCGAGCGCGCTGATCGACTCGGCGCGGTCCAGCACGTGCTGTACCTCGTCTTCAACGAGGGCTACCTTGCCAGTTCCGGTCCGGATCTCCAGCGCGACGAGCTCGTCCGCGAGGGGATCCGACTCGTCCGACTGCTGGTCGCGCAGATGCCTCACGATGGCGAGTCGAAGGGCCTGTTGGCCTTGATGCTGCTCGTCGATTCGCGTCGGGCGGCGCGCACTCGCGCCGACGGCTCGTTGATCCCGCTGGCGGATCAGGACCGAGATCTCTGGGACCGGGGCTGCATCGGCGAGGGGGTCTCCCTGATCTCCGACAGTCTCGCTCGTCTCCCGCTCGGTCCGTATCAGGTGCAGGCGGCAATCGCTGCGGTGCATGCCGAGGCACGGTCGGTCGCCGCCACCGATTGGAAACAGATCTTGGCGTTGTACGAGGTGCTCGACGCAATCGCGCCGAACCCGATGGCTTCGCTGGGACAGGCGGTTGCGGCGGCGATGCTGAACGGCCCTGCTGCCGGCCTCACCAAGCTCGCCATGTTGGAGGGCGACAAGCGGCTCGTCTCCAACCACAGGCTGCACACGGTGCGAGCGCACTTCCGCGAGCTGCTCGGCGACACCGAGATCGCTCGAACCGGCTACCTCGCGGCCGCAGCGTTGACGGATAGCGAGGCCGAGAAGACGCACCTGCGCGATCGCGCTGAACGGCTTCGAGCGAACTGAGGATCGGATTGCTGCTGAGCGGTCGCGGCCTGGCATCGTGAAGGAGTGGAAGAGCGGGCCATGTATGTACCGGATGGCGATGGCTTCGTGGGCACGATGCTGACCCAGGGCGGCTGGGATGCCAATGCGGCAAATGGCGGCACGGTGCTGGCGTTGATCGGACAGTGCCTCGACGAGGTCCCGACGCTCGTGCCGATGACGGTCAGCCGGTTCACGGCCGACATCCATCGTCCGGTGCCACTCGGCCAGCGACTGCATGTCAGATCGACCGTGCTCCGCGAGGGTAGGAAGATCCAGATCGTCGAGATGCGACTGCTCGTCGGCGACGTCGAGCACGTCCGCGTCAACGCGCTCCGGCTCCGCGACGGCAGCGTGAGCGACGGTCTGTTGACGAGCACGTCCGACGCTCGTCCGGCCGACGCACTCGTGCCGCCCGAGGAATCCGTCGACATCCGGTCCTTGGCGCCGCACATGCCAGGCTTCCTGGGTGCGGTCGACATGCGACGGGCGAAGACAGCGCGAAGCGATTCGATCGGCGTCTGGTTTCGCCTCACCGCTGCGGTCGTCGCTGGATCGCCGAACAGCCCAACTGCGCAGATGGCAGCAGCGTTCGACTTCGCCAACCTGGTTGGCATGGCCCAGCACCCCACCTCGGTCACGATGATCAATCCCGATCTGAACGCGCATGTGCTGCGCGTCCCGACAGGGGAATGGATCGCCATCACCGGCGAGACGCGATTCAATGCATCGTTGGGAAGGGGCGTGTCCAGCGCGACGTTCAGCGACGCCGATGGTGTCTTCGGATTCGGGTCGATCTCGCAACTGCTGCAGATGCGCCCACAGTCGAGCTGATTCCTACAGGCCGCGGGACGAACCGTCGAACGCGGCGACGTCCTCGGGCTCACCCTGGATCACGATCCGGCACTTGTCGCTGTGGCGTCCGAAGGCGTGAAGCAGGATCTCGCCCGGCAAGCCGACGACGATGACCGCCGGGGTCTTCTTGTTGACGTTGACATCATCGTGGCCGGCGCTGCGCAGGGTGACGCCGACGGGGGAGCGGCGGTAGAGGACGCGGCCCATCAGATGCAGGACTTTCCACAGTGATTCGTCGCGAGCCGGCTCCGCGGGGCGGGGCGTCCACTCGGCGACGGCGCGGCGGATGTCCTCGTGATGGACGAAGAACTCGGCCACGTTGGCGCGGTCGCCCACGAACGGAATTGCGAACGGCGACCACAGTGGAGGCCCGTTGCGGAACTGCTCGATCATGGTGGTGTACGGCGCTCTGGCGATGTCGTTCATGACTCGTTCCGTTCGTTTCGCCAACGCCGGGACGAGGATTCCGCCCGACGCATCCGGACGTCGCTCGCGTACGAGGAGATGAGCGAGCAGGTCTCGCGTCGCCCAGCCCTCGCACATCGTCGGCGCGTCCGGGCCGACCTCGTCGAACAGATCGGACATCGCGGCGCGCTCATCAGTGGTGACGGTCATCGCGTCACCGTACCCACTCGGGACCGAGGCAAGTCCTCACGCTCGTCGCATTCGCGTCCCGGGTTGGCGGGGACGGTCGCTGAACTGTCGACCGTCGAAGTAGCCCGGAGCGGTGTCAGGCCGGCCACGACGACTGGTCCACCGCCACGTCAGTGAGATCCTCGGGTTCGTGGTCTCGAACTTGGGGACGCCGTGCAGGAAGTCGCGTTGGGCCGCGCCGCCCATCACGATCATGTCGCCGTCGCCGGGGGTGAGCACGATGTCGTCGGGGTCGGTCCCGGCCGGAATTCGATCGACGACCTCGATCATCGGCTTGCGTCGCCGCAGGACGAACGGCCGACGCTGTCCGAGGACGACGATCGCGATCAGCGTGTCGTCGAGCCAACGCAACTGGCGATCACTGTGCAGACCCTGGTGATCGTTCCCGTCGCGATACAGCACTGCAGCGACGCCCGTGAACCGCTGCCGATACGCGGCCTGGAGATGCAGTTCGGTCTGCCGCAGCACCGGTCGATTGTCCGCGTGCAACCCGGCGCCAAGACGCTGCTCGGGTACGTACGCGTCATACCGAAGTACTTCGCCCTGCAGCCATTCCGTCGATCCTTTGATGTCGTCGAGCGCCGCGTCAGCGGCTCGCACGAATCCGCCCACGACATCCACCCACGAGTCGTCACTCAGAGAAATTCGGCGTACCGCAGCCGCTCGATCGATCATCAGCTCGGGCGGGCGCGGCGGAGGAGGCTCGGTCATCGTCGCAATCGTTTGACCAACGCGCTGGTCCGACGTAGCGGATCCGTGATCTTCCACGACAGCGTCGACAGAGTCGCCCGATGCGCCGCTCGCTCGACGTCGCGCTCGTGGAGCGCGTGATCGCGCTGCGTACGGGCTTCCACCAACGCGTGGGTGGGGGAGCCCGACTCGCGAGCTGCTGCGAGAGCGGCCGGTTCGGTCCGCTCTGAGTGCGACGGATGGGCCGGATTGGTCGCTCGCAGCGTCACGAAGAACTCGGCGCCGATGGTGTCGGTGCAGCGTTCGATCGAGAACGGCAGCAGACCCAGGCCGAGCAGCGAGTCGAGCACGCGCCGCAACGACGACGGCGTGAACACCCAGCAATGCACGTCGTCGTAGTCGCGGCTGGCATGAGCATCGGCGGCGCGTTGAAATGCCTCCTCCTCGGTGTGCAGGGGAGTGAGGTCGTCGACGGTCGGCGTCGTGGTCCACGAGATTGCGCCGTTCCATGCGACGGCCGACGCGAAGTGATCGAAGATCTGCCGTGCGGTGGGTGCAGTCACCCGTTCGAGGTGCGCGCCGACGATGTCGGCGACCACGCTTGGCGATCGCAGGATGTCGAAGCAGAACCGCTTGTCGGGCACGGCCAGCAGCACGACACCACCAGGCCTCAGCACCGAGTGCACGTCGCGCAGCCACGTGATCGGATCCGGCAGATGTTCGAAGACGTGCGACGCGAGCACGTAGTCGAACTCATGGTCTGCCCCGATCGCTTCACGCAGCGCTCGACCGCCGAGCGGGTAGTCGACATCGACGATGTTGTCGACGTCGACCTCGAGCCGATGCTTGAACGCGGACCGCAACGAGGCTGTGTCCGCATGGTCGGCGTAGGAGATCTGTCCCATCTCGCGTGTCACCACCGGATGATCGAGGGCGCCGATCTCCAGTCCACGCGCGTTGGACGGGTCGACGCCGTCGAGCAGCGTGAGCGCGCGGGTTGACATCCGGGCCACCGTAGACGGTCGCGCGCGAGCGTCTGTTCAGCGTGGCGTGGAAAGTTGTGACGACTCCTGCGGCCGGATCGCTGAGCGACGGACTGTTGACCGCTGGCTGAATCGGCGCCGGCGATCAGCGGGAGGGCGTCGTCCTCTCATTCGAGGTTCGCCGACCACATCGTGAGGCCGAACCATCCAAGCGCGGTACCGAAAAAGGCCGCCGTGACGGTCGGGGCAAACACGGGAGAGAAGCCACAGGCATCGATGACCCAAGCCGGGATGACAAGAACGCTCAGCACGCACATCAACAAGGACGCCGCGAGCGTTGTGCGATAGAGAACTGACCGGGACATGCTGTCATCGTCGGGCACATCGACGAGACGGCCGAATCACTCCGAGATGACGCCAGTTTTTCGGAAGACCGTAGTTCACGTTCCGCCCGGTCATGCCGTTGCGATCGAGGATCAAGAACCTCGAACAGATCAATGCGAGCGCGTTCGCCCGACGACTCGGCCAAGTTGACATAACGATGATTATGGGCGTTGCCACACATGGACCGTCGAGAGCAGCGGCGTCGTGATGTTGCTCGATTCGAATCGTCGGTCTCGCGCCGAAGTCACCCACGGGATGCACATGCGCGTCTCGGTGCGCTCGATGATCGCCCGTGGGTGATGAGTGCGCGGGCCGAACCGGCCGCCAGCCCAACCAGATCTGCCTCGTACACCTGGCGCGTTGCGTGGCCCCTTTGTTGATGCGAGCGCAGCACGCAGTCTCCGACCCAGCTATCCGAGTCGTCCGAATCAATGCCGGCGCCTCTCGCGGTCAGGCTGTCGCCCTCTCTGTTTCGTCATGACGAAACAGAGATGATCCTCAGATGGCGGGAGTTGGGCTTGCGATCTCGCGGTCGCGCAGCGGCGCCGCCGCTTCCAGCAACCAGTTCAGCGACTCGCGCAGCTCACGCTCGTTTCGCTTGCCGGTCGCGGCCAGATCACGACGAACGTCGTCCACGGCGCACGCGAGTACGTACAGGTCGTCGCGCAGCGCATCGAGCTCCGTTCGAGCGACGACGAGATCCGTCTCGCTGATGTGCAACTCGCGTGCGCGCTGTCGTGCCACCCAGTCCCACTGCCGGCATGCCTGGCGACAGAATTCTCGCGGGCGGCCGGTCTTGCCCGGGGCCGGAAGCACTCGACGACACCAACGACAACGAGCCAGCCGCTCCCCTGATTCGGACGATTCAGGCGGCTCTTTCGTCATGACGAAACACTACCGAGTGTCACGGTGGCGGGTGATGGATGGGCAACTGGCCCACCCGTCGCGTCAACGGTCGATCAGTTGTGCGTCTGCGCTCCACGCGGCCTCGGCGCCGTCGAGCCGCTCGGTTGCGCTGTCGCGCAGTTCTTCGGCGGCAGCGGCAACGAGAACATTCAGCAAGGCCAGGGTCCCGACGTGACTGTCGAAGGGTCCGACTCCCCCGGCGCTCAGCACCATCGAGATCTCGGCCAGGCCGGCGAGCGGAGACAGGGCGCTGTCGGTCAGCGACACCAGCCACGCACCCCGTCGCTTGGCCTCTTTGGCGGTGGTGACGACCCATCGGTCGTACCGGCGGAGATCGATGGCGACCACGACATCGCCTGCCGAAATCTGCGACAGCCGGCGGCTCACCGCAACCTCGTTGCCGGAGAGCAACTCGACACCCGGACGGAGGGCGCCCAGGTCGCCGACGAACTGCAAACTCACCCCGGTGGACGCGTCACCGCTGAGCACCAGAACCGAGCGATGGCGTGCGGACAGATGTCGGACGACCTCGGAGACCGCGTGCTGATCGATACCCAACAACGTGGTCTGCACGTTGTCGAGTTCGCGCTGCAGGTGGCGCTGCACCGCGACGCCCCCTCGTGCCTCACGAATGCGAACTGCAGCCGGACGAAGCTGGTTGGACAGCTCGTTCTGAACGGCGGCCTGCAGCGCCGTGAAGCCGTCGTAGTCCAGCTTCGCGGCCAACCGCACGACGGTCGCGGCTCCGGCGCCTGCCGCCTCCGCGAGTTCGGCGACGGTGCCGAATGCGACCAGTTCCGGCCGATCCAGCACGATCTCGGCGACTCGCCGTTCAGCGGTGGTCAGGGCCGTTCCTGCCTCGGTGATACGCCCTGCGACCTCCATCGCCAGCAGCGTAGCTGAGGCATTCCGCTGCAATGCCCACCACCCGCCGGACGTACTGGTCGAATGATTCCGATTCTGGTACACTTTGGAACATGCATTCCAAGCACGGAGTAGACGACGTCACCCTCGTGCGGCTCGCCACCGAGCAGGCCGCCCAACTGCCGGACTCGATCCGCGCCCAGGTCACCGCGTTCGCGACGACTCCTCCCCCGGCCGGATGCATGCTGCTGCGTGGGTTTCCGGTCGGCGATTTGCCACCCACTCCTGCCACGCCGACTGACCCGACGGCGAAGGACGACATGACCGAACTTCGCCTGCTGTCGGTCGCTGCACTGCTGGGCGCCCCGGTGGGCTACCTGCCCGAGCACGGCGGTGACGTCGTCCAGAACATCGTTCCCGTGCAGGCGTCCGCAGCGAGCCAGACCTCCACTTCGTCTGCCGTGAACCTCATGTTCCACACCGAGGCAGCGTTCCACCCCCATCGCCCGCGCTACTTGCTGCTCTTCTGTCTGCGTGGTGATCCGGCTGCGAAGACCACGGTCGCCTCGATCCACGCTGCGCTCCCCCACCTTCCCAAAGACGTCATCGAGACACTCTTCGAGCCGCGATTCCGCTGCTCGGTCGACGAGAGCTACCTCCACGGTCGCTCGAACGTCCTCGGGCCACCGATGGCAGTGTTGTCCGGCACCCTCGCCAACCCGACGATGGTGTTCGACGAGGATCTGATGGTCGGTGTCGACCTCGACGCTGACGACGCGTTGCACATGCTCGGTCAGGTCTTGGCAGAGCATCATGGCGGCGTCACGCTCGAGCCGGGCGACCTGCTGATCATCGACAACGACATGGTCGTTCACGGTCGAAGCCCGTTTGTGGCGCGCTTCGACGGCACGGACCGCTGGCTGCAGCGGGCATTCGTGGTCGAAGACCTCGCTGCCAGTGACGGCGACCGCGACGGGCGCGTCATCACGACGCTGTTCGGCGAGTGATCGGGCGCGGCTGGTCACCGGGCGCCACCTGATTTCGTCGGCCGGACACCCGACATACTGAGTCGATGATCACCATTCCTGCTCCGGCCCGCGCGTTCGCGAGCGACAACGCTGCCGGCGTCCATCCAGTCGTGATGGACGCGCTGCGCGACGCCAACGACGGGCACGCGCTCGCGTACGGCGACGACCGTTGGACCGCCGAGTTCAACGACAACATCCGCGAGTTGTTCGGTCCGAAGACCGACGGGTACCTGGTGTGGAACGGAACCGGCGCGAACGTGATGGCATTGGCGACGATGCTCGGACCGGCGCAAGCGGTTGTCTGCACCAATTGGTCGCACATCGCGGTCGACGAGACAGGCGCCCCGGAACGAATCCTCGGCGCAAAGCTGATCGATCTCGAGTGCCCCGATGGCAAGCTCGTCCCCGACCAACTCGAGGACCAGGCCCACCTGCTCGGCCAGATGCATCACGCCCAACCCGGAGTCGTCAGCCTCACGCAGAGCACCGAGCTGGGGACCACGTACAGCATCGATGAGATCGCAGCGCTCGCTGACACCGCGCACCGGCTGGGCATGTCCGTGCACGTCGACGGGGCGCGTTTGGCCAACGCAGTCGCCGCAGCAGGCGGCATTCGTGCGCTCCGGGCGATGACGGTCGACGCCGGCGTCGACGTCTTGACCTTTGGCGCGACGAAGAACGGGATGATGTACGGCGAAGCTGTCGTGTACCTCAATCCGAAGTTTGCGCAGGTTGCGCCATATGTCCGCAAACAGGTCACGCAGCTGCCATCGAAGATGCGGTTCGTCGCCGCCCAATTCAATGCCCTCCTGCGCGACGACCTGTGGCTCACGCTGGCCGCCCACTCGAATGCGATGGCGACCAGTCTCTATGAATCGACGTCCGGCATCGAGGGCGTGACCTACGACGCGGCACCTGCGGTGAACAGCGTCTTTCCGCACCTCCCGGCCGCATCGATCAAGCCGCTCCAGGACTGGTGCTTCTTCTGGGATTGGAGCCTTCCGGTCAACCAGGTGCGGTGGATGACCGCGTGGGACACGACGCAGGAAGACATCGATGTCTTCGCCGCGGGCGTTCGCGAACTCCTGTCCCAGCCCGTCGCGCGCTGAGTCGCCGACGTTCCACTTCGCTTCCCGAGTGGTTCAGAAATTTCATTGCACGATGCAATTGACTCGGTGGTTACTTCTCCATATGATCGTCTTTGTACGTGCGGGGGTCATGCACGTACACCGACGTAATGGGGTCTAGGGGGTTCCATGGCTGCTGTCGAGATCATGTTTCATCGCGAGGCCACCGATGATCGGTGGATGAACGATGCCGCGTGCAAAGGTCTGACGAACTTGTTCTTTCCGGCGCCCGCTGAGCGGCCGCAGGCGCGTGACCGTCGCGAGGCGATGGCTCGCTCGGTCTGTGCCAGCTGTCGGGTCAACGGTTCGTGCCGCGAATACGCCCGCGACAACCATGAGTACGGCTTCTGGGGTGGCGAGTCCGAGGACGAGCGGCATACCGCCGGCTATCGCCTGATCGCACCCATCGGCGTCCGCGCACGTGGGGTTGGCTGATTCCACCGGCGAAGCATCGGTTCGACGTGTGCGTCGTCGGCAGCGCCAACCTCGATCTGGTCGCAACGACCGATCGGTTGCCCGGTCCCGGCGAGACGGTCATCGGCCGCTCTTACGCCGAGCACGCGGGCGGGAAGGGCCTCAACCAGGCCGTCGCTGCTGCGCGGGCCGGTGCGAGAGTCGTGTTCTGTACAGCGCTGGGTGACGACGGCGCCGCGTCGCAGCTGCTGACCGTCGCTCGCGATGCCGGCATCGACGACAGCGCGATCGTGTCGCTGCCCGGTGTGGCGACAGGTCGAGCACTGATCGGCGTGTCGGCTCAGGCGGAGAACTCGATCATCGTCGTTGCCGGCGCCAACGCTGGGCTCGAGCCGAGCCACGTCGGCGCCGCCGCGGCGTCCGCCACCGTGCTGCTCGCGCAGCTCGAGGTACCGATCGCAACCGTGCACGCCGCTCTGCAGGCAGCCAAAGATGCGGGGGCGATCACCGTTCTCAATCCGGCACCAGCCGCCGACCTGCCTGCTGACCTGTTGGCGCTGTGCGATGTCGTGATCCCGAACGAACACGAGGTCGAACTGCTCGGTGGTGTCGATGAACTCTTCAGGCTTGGTGCTCGGGCAGTCGTGGTCACGATGGGGTCGCGTGGTGCCGTGTTGCACACGTCCGGTGGCACGCACCAGACCGTCCCCCCATTCGCGGTGACGCCGATCGACACGACGGCTGCCGGCGACGCCTTCTGCGGAGCCTTCGCAGCCGCCATGGCCACAGGCGATGATCTGCCAGCCGCATTGCGCTTCGCATCAGCCGCAGGCGCTCTTGCGACCACGCGATCGGGCGCCGTGCCATCACTGCCGTTGTTGACCGAGATCGAGGCCTTGCTCAGCCGCGAAGTTTGATCGCCGTCCATCCGTCGAGATCCTCGCGGGCGACCTGGCGAAGTGGAGCGAGCGCCTCGAGGACGTGTTCGTGGTTGGTGGCGAGGATGCCGCTGATGATCAGGGCACCGTCAGCGGTCATCACGCGACGAAGGTCGGCAGCCATCTCGATCAGCGCCGGCGCGAGGATGTTGGCGAGTACGACGCGATAGTCGCCGACGACCTGGGCCAGCGGTGTCGTCGACACGCTGACGCGATCGGTGACGCCATTGCGGTCTGCATTGGCGGCGGTGGTCGGGACGGCTGCCGGCGAGATGTCGATCGCTGTCGCTGCGGACGCGCCGAGCATGCAGGCGGCGATCGCGAGGATGCCGCTGCCACAGCCCACGTCGAGCACGCTGTCACGTGCGGACAGAACCGCTCGCATCGCTCGGAGCGAGAGGATCGTCGTCGGATGATCACCCATTCCAAACGTGGCTCCGGGCTCTATCGACAGCGCCGTCACATCGGCGGCGAACGAGTCTGCTCGCCAAGCGGGACAGATCACCAACGAATCGTCGACCCACGTCGGTACGGCGTGCGCGCGCCACGTGTCGGCCACCGCCTCGTCGACGTGCTCGAACCGCCACGCCCATCCTTGTCCGAGCGCGGTGAGAGCGTTGTCGACATCGGCAACGTCATCGCCGAGGGAGGTCCACAACTCGATGACGTCCGGTCGCGTCGCCACACGTTCCTCGATCGCGACCACGCCCAACGACCAGAGGTGATCAGAGGCGACCTCCACGTCGGCGAGTCCGACCGACACGACGAGCGCGAGCATCAATCGATGCGGCGCAGGGTCGTCTTGAACCGCTTGGCCTTGTCGACGTAGCTCTGGGCGGCCATCTCGATGAAACCCGAGCGAGCCTTGCCGTGCTTGATCACCGCCGGAACACCGACCGCGAGTGCTCCAGTCGGCACATCGGTTTTGTCGAGCACCACCGAGTTGGCGGCGACGACGGCACCACGGTGTACCACGACCTCGTGAAGGACGATCGATCCGTTGCCGATCAGCACGTCGTCTTCGATGATGCAACCTTCGAGATGGACAATGTGGCCGATGACGCAACCGTTGCCGACGCGCGTCGGCCACGGCGGCGTCGTGTGGATGACGCATCCGTCTTGGATCGATGTCCGCGAACCAATGTGGATCTCGCCGTCGTCGCCGCGCAACACGGCGCCGGGCCAGATGCTGCTCTCCGCACCGATCCACACCGAGCCGATCACGACCGCGTCGGGATGGACGTAGGCGTCGGGATGAATCGATGGGACTTGATCCCCCAGCGCGTAGATCGGCACGTCCCCAAGGTACAGATCGCGCGTCGTCGCAGCGCAACCGAGTCGATGGTGACTCACACGCTCACAACAGGGTGGAGAGACCGCGACATCAGCAGGTAGCGTTGCGGTCTATGTCCCGCAGGATTGAGATCGAACTGACAAGCGCGCGCCCCGACGGCACGTGGACCTGGCGAGCAGCCGGGGCACGCGAGCCGAAGGGCATCCTCGCGTCGTCGATCTTGCCTGGTGGCACCGGCAGGGTGGGCGACGTGTTGCGCGCCGAAGTGGAAACAGAGCTGGACGGTACGACGGTGCTCAACACCGCACCGATCAAGGGCAAGGCGGAGAAGAGCGGTCTGCTCGAGATCCTGCCCAGTGCCCGCCCGTTCGAAGCCGTCACGCAGCAGCTCGCCAAGCGCGAGCGCAGTGATCGTGGCGACCGCGGTGATCGTGGCGACCGCCGTGACCGTCCGCCGCGCCGCCCCGACGGAGACCGTCCGCCGCGCGCCGACGGTGACCGCCGTCCCCCGCGTCGCGATGGTGCACCTGGCGCACGTCCGACCGGCGAAGGCGACCGTCGCCCGCCACGCCGCGACGGCGACGCCGCTGCCGGTGATCGTCGCGAACGTCGGCCCCGTCCCAACTTCACGCCGCCGCCCGAACTGCCCCAGCGGCCGAAGCCGAAGCGGCTCAAGCCCGGTCGCGTTCACCGTCAGGCTGTGCTCGCTGATCTCCCCGAAGAGCAGCGCGCCGTCGCCGAGCGGGCGCTACAGGGTGGAATCCCTGCCGTCCGCCAGGCCGTCCAAGAACAGAACGCTCGACTCAAGTCCGAGGGCAAGGAAGAGATTCCTGCCGCTGGCCTGATCCAGATGGCCGAGCAGTTGCTGCCGCGCCTGCGCGTGGCCGAATGGCTCGATCGTGCAACCGCCGCGAAGGCCGATCTCGCCGATCTGGCGCTTCCCGATCTGCGTTCGGTGGTCGCCTCCAGCGAGGATCCCGTGGTCGCACGCGATGAGTCGACCCGCGTCCTCGCCGCTGAACTGAAGCAGGCGCTGACCGCGAAGCAGGAAAGTGAGACGCTTCTGTGGCTCGACGACATCACGGCTGCGCTCGGCGTCGGCCGCGTGATCCGCGCCCTCAAGCTCTCGTCGCAGCCGCCGAAGGCGGGCATTCGTTTCCCCCCTGAGTTGGCGACGCAACTGGCGGAAGCCGCGACCGCATCGCTCACCACCGACGCGATGCCCGACCGCTGGGCCGCCGTGCTCGAAGCCGCAGCTTTTGCACCGGTGCGCGCGCTGGTCAAGCCCACCGCTCCCCCGACCCAATCCAGCGACGAGCTCACGTCCACGATGAAGCGGCTTGCTCCGGCATTGCCGCAGATCGCCGCCCTGTTCGGCATCGAGGTCACCGCCGGTTCATCGATGCCGAAGCCGATGCGGCCGACGCGTCCCACCGCCCCCGCACGCAAGGCTGCGCCCGCTCCAAAGGCACCAGCCCAGAAGCGTGCCGACGCACCTGCCGTCGCAACCGAGACCCCCATCGCAACCGAGACCCCCGTCGCAACGGAGGTCGAAGCGGTCGAGCCCGACATCGTCGAGCCCGTGGCAGTCGAGCCGGTGGCAGTCGAGTCCGAGGCAGTCGAGTCCGTGGCAGTCGAGGCGGACATCGTCGAGACCGCGATCGGCGATGCCGAGATCGTCGAGACCGACGTGGCGGCGACGGAGCCCGTCGAGGCGGAATTGATCGACACCGTCGAACCCGATGTGGCCGAGGTCGAGCACGAGACAGCAGACATCGTGGCCGACACAGCGGCGGACATCGTCGATGCTGAAGTCGGCGGCATCGCCGACTCCGACGTCGACATCGCCGACTGACCGTCGCTCGCGGGTTCGTCGGCCTCTGTCGGTCGCACGTACGATCGAGACATGTCCGACATCGTCCAGTACGAAACGCGCGGCCGCGTCGCCGTCATCACCCTCAACCGTCCTGAAGCTCGCAACGCCGTCAACGGTGACGTGGCCAATGGGATGGAAGCCGCCATCGATCAGATGGAAGCCGACCCCGAAGTGTGGGTCGGCGTACTGCGGGCGAACACCGAGGGACAGGAGCGCCCCGTGTTCTGCGCCGGCGCCGATCTCAAGGCGATCAACTCCGGCAACGCCGGAGCGCTCAACACCAAGCGCGGGAGCTTCGGCGGCTTCGTCTACCGCGAGCGCAACAAGCCGATCGTGGTCGCTGTCGACGGCCTCGCGACCGCGGGCGGTCTCGAGATCGTGCTCGCTTGCGATCTCGTCGTCGCCAGCACCCGAGCCACTTTCGGGTTGGCCGAAGTCAAGCGCAACCTGATCGCGGGCGCCGGTGGGCTGTTCCGTCTCCCGCGTGCGATTGGCCAGGCAGCAGCGATGGAAGCCATCCTCACCGGCGAGCCGTTCACGGCGCAGCGCGCGTACGACCTGGGTCTGGTTTCGCGTCTGGTCGAGCCGGGCGCCGCTTTCGACGAGGCGATGAAGCTGGCCGAACAGATCACTGCATCGGCGCCACTCGCGGTGTACGCGAGCCGCAAGATCGTCCTCGCCGCGGCGTACGAGGATGACGACGCCCTGAAGACGTTGACGAACACCGAGTTCGCCAAGGTCCTGCAGTCCGAGGACACAAAGGAAGGGCTGACCGCGTTCATCGAGAAGCGGCTGCCGAACTGGCAGGGGAAGTAGTCGCGCCCGATGTCATCACGGGCAGACGGAGCCTTTCGGGCCCGACGGCGGCCCGTACACTGATGCCATGACCCGCGAGAGGCGTCTGGTGTTGGCTGTGGCGTTCAACATCGTCATCGTCGCGCTCCAGGTCGTCTTCGGCATCCGTGCGCACTCCCTGGGTCTCGTCGCCGACGCCGGCCACAACCTCACTGATGTTGCTGCCCTCGCGTTGTCGCTGTGGGCTGTACATCTCGTTCGTCGGTCACCCACGACCAAGCAGTCGTTCGGATTCCATCGGTCGGGAATCCTCGCTGCTCAGGCCAACGCAGCGATGATCATCGTTGCGACCGCCTTCATCACCTACGAGGGCATCCGCCGCCTGATCCACCCGGATCACGTCGAGGGTGTTGTCGTCATCGTCGTCGCCGGTATCGCGCTTCTGGCCAACGGTGCTTCGGCGGTGCTCCTCAACGATCGTTCTGGCGATGTCAACATGCGTTCGGCGCTGCTCCACATGGCAGGCGATGCTGCCGCTTCCGCCGGGGTCATTGCGGCCGGCATCGTGATCGCGGTGACCGGCCGGTTCGATCGCCTCGATCCGGCCGTGTCGATCGCGATCGGACTCGTGATCGCGTGGCGGGCGGTCAGGCTCCTGATGGAGACGACCGACATCTTGATGGAAGCGACACCGGCGTCGGTCGATGTCTCGGTGCTGATCGATGCCATGAATCAGACCGAGGGTGTCGAGAGTGCTCACGACATCCACGCATGGAGCCTGTCGAGCAACCTCAACGCGTTGTCGGCCCACCTCGTGCTCAGCGGCCACCCAACGCTGGAAGAGGCCCAGGTCGTCGGTGAGCGGGTGAAGCACGTCCTTGCACACGACTTCGGCATCGGTCACGCAACCCTCGAACTGGAGTGCGAGCCGTGCGCCGGTCACGACGCGGATTGTCTGCCCACCGAGGCCGCTGTCGGTCACGGACACCATCACCACTGATCCGTCCGTGTGCCCCACGCACGGTCAGGTGATGGCGGACCGTGTCGCGAACGCGGGACTCCGCCATTCATCGTTCTCGAGCACGAGCCGGAGATGCTCGATCGCATCGAAGACGTCGACGTGGCGTGTGTACAGCGGTGTGAAACCGAAGCGGAGCACATCGGGAGCGCGGAAATCGCCGATCACGCGGCGGGCGATCAACGCCTGCATGATCGCGTAGCCGTCAGCCGGGTGCGCGATCGACACCTGACTTCCTCGCCGCCGCGCCTCGAGCGGCGTCACCACGGTGAGACCGTGAGCCGTGCACACCGGGCCGACGAGATCGATGAAGAGCGACGACAGCGCGTCGCTCTTGGCGCGCAGCGCAGACACGCCACCGAACGGCGCGGCAGCCAGAACGGTGTCGACGCCGCAATCCAGCGCGACGAGCGACAGCACCGGTGGAGTGCCGCACTGGTAGCGGCCGATGCCGGGTGCCGGTTCGTAATCGGAGCGGAACTCGAACGGCGCATCATGCCCGATCCAACCGCTGAGCGGCTGGCTGACGGCGTCATGATGATCGGGACGGACCCACACGAATGCCGGCGCGCCTGGGCCACCGTTGAGGTATTTGTAGCCACAACCGACCGCGAAATCTGCCCTGGCTGCGGTGAGGTCGACAGGCGTCGCTCCAGCCGAGTGAGCAAGGTCCCACGCCATCAGCGCGCCTGCGTCATGCGCGAATCGGGTGATGGCGGGCAGGTCGTACATCGCGCCGGTGCGATAGTTGACGTGGGTCAGAACGACCATCGCCGTGTCGGAGTCCACCGATGCGGCGACATCAGCAGCGTCGACGAGTCGCAGCGTCATGCCGTTCGAGTCGGCGACACTCGAAGCGATGTAGAGGTCGGTCGGAAAGTTGTCGCGCTCTGACACGATGACTCGGCGCCCCGGACCGCGGGCCGTGCTGATTCGCACCGCGGCGCTCAGGACCTTGAACAGGTTGACCGACGTCGAATCGGCGACCACGACTTCGTCCGGGCCGGCACCGACGAGTGTGGCGATCTTGTCCCCGATCCGTCGCGCCATGTCCATCCAGCCCGCGGTATTCCAGCTCGTGACAAGTCCCGCACCCCACTCGTCGACCATCGTCGCGGTGACACGAGCGACGGTTGTGCGCGGCAGTGCGCCAAGCGAGTTGCCGTCGAGGTAGATCACTCCGGGCGGAAGGTCGAACTGCGCTCGCAACGGCGCGAGCGGATCAGCATCGTCAGCCGCAACGCAGTCGAGCCGGCTCGGCCTCATCGCATCACTCCGACGAGTTGCCGAGTGACTTGTAGACGGTCAACTTGCGAGCCGTCAGACCGGCTCGTTCGAAGAGGTTCTTCGTGTCACGATCGCCGGGCAGCGCCGTCGCCTCGATGCCGGTGAGGCCAGCACCACGAACAGCGGCGATCGCGAATTCGATCATCGTGTCGCCGAATCCCAGCTCGCGCGCTTCGATCTCGACGTAGGCGTGGGAGATGATCCCACGATCGCGTTGTGCATCGAGACGAAGGACCGCATAGGCGACAACGACGGCATCGATCTCGCCGACGAACACGCGTGAGTCCGGATCGTCGACGAGCGCTGCCCAGTCGTCGACCTGTTGACACTCCTGCAGGCGGAGCGCGCCGCCGCGGACATCGGCGATTCCCCCACGGGCGAGTGATTCCAGCCGCGCCAGTTCGGCACAGTCAAAGACGACCGCGACGCGAACGATGGGGTCGATCACTCCTAGGACGCCCGCAGCTGGTGGATCTTGCCGAGCACCGTGCGCCGGGCCCGGTGCTGTTGCTCGTACAGGTCGACTGCCTCGAGCTCGGACGCCGTGAGTGAGCTCAGACGGAGCACGACCTGCGAGGCGGCGAGGCTGTCGTAACCCTCGATCGGGAGGTCGGCCGACGGTGCGGACGGACCGGTTGGCGACGCCGACTCGCGAGACGTGGTCTCGATGGGATCGCCATCGCTCACGATCGTGAGCGACGGTGCTGCCGAGGCGGACGGCTGAGGAGTCGGTTCCGGGGCTGTGCGTCGAGACTCGGCCACTTCGGCGATGCGCCGTTCGACGATCTTTCGACCCTGCTTCACCGCCATCTTGCCCATGAACCGGGCAAGCGTGATCTGATTGTCGAATCGGGCTTTGCCGGTTGAGATCAGGCCGGGAAGCTCACGCTCGACGAGTGTGAGCAGTCCAATGGGGGCATAGACAGCGACGTCGATCAGTTGACGAAGCGGATCTTTCGCCTCGGCCACGACTCACCGCCCTGATGGAATCAGGGGGCAGTCGTCGTCGCCGATCGGGCAGGACGGAGCACCGTTGCGCACGAGCAGGAAGCAGCTCGGGCAGAGCCGTTCGTCCGAGCGCTTCGGCTGCAGCCGGTCAGTGGCCTCCGAACGATCTTCCGGTTCCTCGTCCTCGTCCTCGGATTCGTCGGCGGCGACCAAGCGATCCTTGAGGATGGTGTCGAGATCGGCTTCGACGTCGTCGGGGGCGAGCATGTCGTCGTCGTCGTCTTCGTCGGTGGTGACGACCCGCCGCACGGGACCGTCGGTCTCGTCCTCGGCTTCCTCTTCCTCGTCGACATCGTCGGTCTCGGCGAACTCGTCATCGATGACGGCGAACTCCTCGTCGCCTTCGAGCTCTTCTTCGTCCAGCTCGTCAGGATCGATCTCGGGATCGGCATCTTCGACTTCCTCGGCGGGATCGAGCTCCTCGTCTTCAGGATCGATTATCTCGTCGTCTGCCATCTCGTCTCCTCATCAGTCCCCGGCGCGGGCGGGGATCATACGGCGGTAATTGCCGAGACGTCCGCGGGCCAGACAGTGACACCCGTCACCTTGCCGCGAACAGCACGAATTGGCTCGGAAATCGGCCGTTCAGGTCTGGAGACGGCGCTGTTCGGCGCGGCGCTCGGAGTCGAGCCGTTCGAGCTCGGGGACCTCGTTGGTCATGTGCGTCATCGCCTGTGCGATGGCGGTGTGACCGGCCTTCTCCGCGATGAGGCGATGCATCTCGAGCGCGACGCGGCGGTACGCGGGGTGTCCCTGTGGCGATGATCGCAGTTCGAGCATGTGCATCGCCTCGCGGGCGTTGAACTGCATCGAGTAACGAATGCGATAGGCCATCGACACGGCGTAGCTCGCCTGGTGGGGGAAGTCGTGGCGCAGCGCGTCGTAGAGCGCGGCGGACTTGCCCATCATGTCGTCGAAGACGCCCGACATACCCGCGCTGTCGATCAGATCGGGCCGCACGTACCCGTGATTGGGCGTGAGCGGCTGCCAATCGATGGTCAGCATCCGATGCCGCTGAAGATCGCGGAACGCGCCGTAGTCGCTCAACACGTCGAAGCGGTAGTCGATCCGTTCGAACGCGCGGCCGGGACGGTGGCGCCGATTCTCACGGTCGCCGACGTAGCTGCGGATCAGCGCGACTTTGTCGTCGACGCTCATCTGTTGCACGCGCTTGTAGATCTGTGCCTCGGGCAGATTGCTGTGCGGGTAGCAGATCGCCGTGACCAGTTTGTCCTCGGCATCCGGATCCCAGTCGAGCAACTCGACCGAGGGCACGGCATCGACGGGCGTTCCACCGAGGAAGTCGTCGACGAGTTCGGACGTTCGGTCCCGCGTCGTCGCCATGTAGTGGCTCCACCGACCGCCGCGCTCGGGAAGATCGACCCGGCGGAGAAAGCTGGGGATCACCTTGCGCAGCTCGAACAGCATCAGCTCGGCGTAGTGCTGCGCTTCCGGCAACGGGTGTGAACGCATCCGCAGCAACAGCATCTCGAACGCCTGCCCGGTGCCGTAGATACCGACGTTGCTCAACGATGCGGCCGGCAACACGCCGCGAACGGCATCGAGGCCCTTGGCCCGGGTCGCCTGGCGATAGATGAAGTCACTGTCGTCGGCGCCCCGTGGCACAGTGGCGCGAACGTGCTCGGTGACCTTGTTGATCAGCAGGCTGTACGCGTCGAACATTCGGTCCATGTCGCCCACGTAACGGGTCCCGAACGGGCTGTTCAGCACGGCTGGGTCGCGGTAGAAGCGGTACCGGCCACCGAGGCGTGAGTCATACGCGATGTAGCGAGTGCTCTGCTCGAGGTAACTCATCAAGCGGCCCCACTCGAGCACCTTGGTGAGGATGTTCGAGGCCTGCTCGCAGGCCAGGTGCACGCCGCCCAGCTGGGCGACCGAGTCGTCGCCGTACTCGAAGAAGACCTTCTCGTACAGCTCCTCGGCGCGCGCCAAACCGACCGTTGCATCGACGGTTTGATCGCCGGCGATGTCGAGGTCGCCGACGAACTCGTCGAGGAACAAGCGGCGCAAGCTCTTCGGACTTCGGCTGTACCGGGCGAACAACGCGCCCTTGACGACTTCAGGCAGGTTGACGAGAGCGAAAACGGGTCCGTCGAGGTTCGAAAAATACCGACGAAGCACATCGCCTTCGTCGCTCGTGAACTCCTCGGGGACGTAGACCGTCACAATCGACAACTCTAGAGGGGCAGCCCAGCGCCGGGTGGTATCTCCGACGCCGAGTGAGCAGGTCCTAGAGAACTTCGACGTCGCGGGGTCGGCCGGCGAATGCCGTCTGGACGTCGTCCATCAAGCCGGATTGGCACCACAGGTCGACGACGGTCATCGCCATCGTCTTTGCACCGTCGAGGACCGCCCGGTCGCCCTGATCGCTGACGGCCCACCGTGCGAAATCGACGGTGTGGATCGCAACGCCTGATGGAGCGACCTGGATCATCGGGTGAATCGACGGGACCAGGTAGCTGACGTTGCCCATGTCGGTCGAGCCGACGACAGCCTTGCCGATCGCACGCGGGTCCTGCACCATGCGCCCGATCGTCGCGGCGTTGCGCACGTACGACTGCACCATCGGGCCGTTGTCGATCATGTCGGCGTACGTGACGGTGTCCCACGTCGATGTCGTCGTGCACCCGCACGCCGCAGCACCGGCCTCGAAGCACGTCAACACGCGCTGCTTGAGTGGCTGCAGGCTGGCGATGGTCGGGGACCGGACCATCCACTGCATCGAGGTCTCGGCGGGCACGATGTTCGCCTTGTCGCCGCCCGTGAGGAAGATGCCGTGGATTCGTTCCGTCGGCAGGATGTGCTGGCGCAGCGCGGCGACGTTCATGTAGCTGAGGACGGCTGCGTCGAGCGCATTACGACCCTCGTGCGGGGCTGCGGCGGCGTGGGCGGCCCGGCCGTGGAACTCGACATCGACCTGGTGGATCGCGATGGCATCCATGCGGATCAGATCGGCATCCGCGGGGTGCACCATCATGGCCGCGTCGAGGTTCTGGAAGCCGCCGTTGCGCGCCATTTCGATCTTGCCGCCGCCGCCCTCTTCCGCGGGGGTACCCATGATGCGCACGCGTCCGCCGGCGCGAGCCGCGATCGTTGCTGCGGCGATCCCGGCACCGAGGCCGGCGGTCGCGATGATGTTGTGTCCGCACGCGTGACCGATCGCTGGCAGTGCGTCGTATTCGCAGAGCACCGCGACGTCGAACCCCGCTTCGCCCGCACGGGCTTCGAACGCAGTGTCCACTCCGTATGCGTGGCGAGTCGGTGCGAGGCCGTTGTCATCGAGCATGCCGGTGAGGAGGTCGTGCGCGAAGTGCTCCTCGAAGTTCAGTTCGGGGTGCGCGTGGATCTCGTGGCTGGCGTGCAACAACTGGGGTGCGATGCGGTCGACCTCGGCACGAACAGCAGCTTTCAGTTCTTCGATCTCGGCGGGCTCCATCCGTCCGACGGTAGCCGAGTCAGGTCGTCAGACGCAGACGACGTACGCGTCGGGTTCGACGGTGGCCACGATGTGACGCCCACTCCCCCAACGCTCGCCGTCCACCCAGAGTGGCGTCGACACACCGAGGTCGAGGGTCACACTCGATTGCTGTTTGATCGTGATCAACGGGTGGGGAACGTGGGTACCGAGCCCGAGCCGTGACCGAGCCATCCATCGCTGTTGCACGGTCAGATCGGCCGCCGCATGGACGACGTCGACGCGACCGTCGTTCGGGTGACAACGCGGCGAGACGTCCCATGTTCCGAGGAACTGAGCGTTCATCAGCGCCGTGATCGGCCCTCGCCACCACGATCGGCGGACGACGAGGTGGGCGACGACGACCGTTGTCCGCGCATCGTCGACCGTGACCCGCACGACATCGACGGGCAGATGCGGGATGGGCGCGGCGCCGGTGAATCGATCGCGGTCGGCAGCACCGCCGAGCGTTCGCATCAGATCACCGCCGAGCAAACCGATGGCCTGTGTCCGTGCGCTGACGGCCGAGTCATCGGCGTCTCGTGATGCGACCAATGCGTGCAGCTCGGCATCGGATGACACCGTCATCATGTTCGGGTCGGGAATCGCGAGCGTTCCCCATTCATGGCCTTTACGGATCGTCATTGCCGCCGTCAGCTCGCGACGTCGGTCGGAGCTGACACCTCGACCTCGACCGCGCTCGACGCAGCGACCACTCCGCGGAACAATGCTTCCGCGGCCTGCTCGGCACACCGTCGCGTCGCGGCGACGGGCGCGATGATCGCCAGTTGGCGGAGCAGGTCGATGAGCTGCTTGGTCGTACGGACGAAGTCGCCGCCGGTGAGTTCCTCTTCCTCGACGACCTCTGCGAAACCTTCGCCCGCAGCCCATGCGAACGCGATCGCGAGGAAGGTCGGGTCGGGCGCGCGGTGCACGATCAAGCCGTCTTCCTGCTCGATTGCCTGCAGCTCGGCACTGAGCGACGCGATCTGCAGCCAGCGCTTGCGCACGTCATTGTTCGGGAACCAGGGCAACGGCGGACCATCGGGGCTGCGGTGCTCGTAGACGAACACCGACGTGAGTCCGGCCATCGTGGCGGGATCGAGCCCATCGAGCATCCCTTGCCGAACGGCTTCGACGATCAGCAGATCGGATTCGTGAAAGGTGCGCGCGAGCATCTTGCCGGCATCGGTGAGGCTCCAGCCATCGACATAACCCCACGCGTCGAGAATGCCGAGGACGCGGTCGAAGTCGCGGGCGATCGATTGGCTGCGACCCTTGACACGACTGCGGATCTCCTCCACTTCGCGAGCGATGCGGTCGGCCTGGGCAGCCGCCTTGAGTCGATGCTTGAGATCGGGGTCGTCTTCGACCGGGTGGTAGCCCTCGACACTCACGGCTGGCATCGTGCGCTTCGGCTTCTGCGGCACGAGGCGAACTTTGTCGAGCTTGACCGCGACGTCTCGCTGGTAGTCGTTGCGGTTCGGCGCGAAGTCCGTCGGCAGGTCGATTCGGCCGAGCGCTGTCGGCGGCTCCTCGAAGTCGCCGGCAGACAGCATCAGCATGTCGCGTCGGGACGTGATCGTGGTGACCCGCATCCCGCCCTTGCGCTGTGCCGTTGCGATGACGGCGGCACGCCCCGAGTACTTGCCTTTGTGGATGTACACGACGTCGCCGGGACGCAGCTTCATGATCGCCAGATCGATCGGATCATCGCGTGAGTTCTGGTGGGGTTGCACCCGCTCGGCGTGCTGCAATCGACGGCGGTAGTCGTCGATGTCGCCGTACGGGCTCGCCGCTTCTTCGGTCAACTCCAGCAACTGCTGCTGGCGACGACCGAGCCGACTCTCCATCCGCACGACGTCTCCGTCCGCCTGGTACTGCGCGAATGACAGGTTGAGCAGGTGATGCGCCTGCTCACTCGTGTATGCGCGGACGAGGTTGGCGGCCATGTTGTACGTAGGGCGGAATGCCGAATTGAGGTGGAACCACTTGCTCGACGCGAGGTTGGCGACCTGTTCGAACGTCGTGAACGGGTTCCAGAGCACGATCGCCTGACCGAGTTCGTCGATGCCGCGGCGCCCCGCTCGGCCGGTGAGTTGGGTGTACTCCCCCGCCGTGAGCATCGCGTGGTGCTCGCCCGTGTACTTCGTCAACTTGTCGATCACGACGGTACGGGCGGGCATGTTGATGCCGACGGCCAGGGTCTCCGTCGCGAACACGATTTTCACGAGCCCCTCTGCGAAGCAAGCCTCGACCACTTCCTTGAAGGGTGGCACCATGCCTGCGTGATGCGCCGCAATGCCGTTCTCGAGCTGGGCCAGGAATTGTCCATAGCCCAGTACTGCGAGGTCGGCGGTCTCGATGCCGGCCAGGCGAGCGTCAACGATCTCGCGGATCCGCTCGCGCTGTTCACCGTTGGTCAGGCGCAACCCGGCGGCGAGGCATGTTTTTGCCGCCTCGTCGCATTGGTTGCGACTGAAGATGAAGAAGATCGCCGGCAGCATGGCGGCGTTGTCGAGCATCTCGACGACCTCCAGCCGACTCGGCGCGTACAGCTTGCGCCTGGCGTGGCCGCTCTTGCGGCCGCGTCCGCCCTGCCACTGCTGTGAACCTTCTTCGGTGAGCCGCATCGCGACGTGGTTCGGACGATCGTTGATCAGCGTCGGCAACAGATGAATGTGCTCCGACGTGCGGTCGCCGACCATGAACAGGTTCTCGAGCCGAACCGGCCGCTTGTCCTCCAGCACCGCCATCGTCGGGCCACGGACCGTCGAGATCCATTCCGTCAGCTCCTTCGCGTTGCTGACGGTCGCCGACAAGCACACGAGTTGCACGGATTCGGGGAGATGGATGATGACCTCTTCCCATACCGGTCCGCGATAGGTGTCCTGCAAGAAGTGCACCTCGTCGAGCACCACGAGCGCCAGGTCGTCGAGCGCGCTCGAACGGGCGTAGATCATGTTGCGCAGCACCTCGGTCGTCATCACGACGACGGGTGCATCGCCGTTGATGGCGTTGTCGCCCGTCAGCAAGCCGACTCGCTCGGCTCCGTAACGAGCAACGAGGTCGTGGAACTTCTGGTTGGAGAGGGCCTTGATCGGGGCGGTGTAGAACGCGCGCTTGTCGGATCGCAGCGCGGTCTCGATGCCGTATTCCGCCACGACCGTCTTGCCGGAGCCCGTCGGGGCGGCCACGAGCACGGATTGACCGTCGTCGAGCGCGTCCATGGCCTCGAGCTGAAAGCGATCGAGGGGAAAGTTGTACTGGGCGATGAGCTCGGCCCGGTCGGCACGCACAACTACCAGTGTGGCGCGTTCAGCACGGAATCAGGCGGACGCCGACGCCATCGAGTCGTCGTCGTCATCGTCGGTCGCGTTCTCTTCACGCTGGCGCTTGCGCTTGGCGAGGATGAAACCGACGACGATCGCGAGCATGTAGAACACGCTCATCGGGATCGCCAACGCGCACATCGAGATCGGGTCGCCCGATGGCGTGATGACCGCCGCGATCACGAAGATCGCCATGATCGCGTAACGCCACTGTTTGAGCAGCGTCTTGGGTGTGAAGACGCCGGCAATCATCAAGAACACGAGCAGCACCGGGAATTCGAAACCGATGCCGTACGCCGCGACCATCAATCCCAGCAAGCTGATGTACTTACTGACCTGGAACGTTGCCTTCACCCCAGAGCCAGACCAGGCGATGAGGAATTCGAGCGCCTTGTCCATCGTCCAGTACGCGACGTATGTGCCGAGCGCAAAGAGGCCGACGGTCGAGGCGATGAACGGGATCGCGACCTTCTTCTCCTTGGCATGCAGGCCGGGGACGATGAATCGCCAGATCTGCCAGATCAGAACAGGGAACGCAATGATCAGGCCGCCATAGAGCGAGACCGAGATTCGAGTGCCGAACGCGTCGAGCGGACCAAGGCTGTAGACGTTTCCGTCGCAGAACGACACGCCCCGTCGGGCGCACAGGTTGTGGTACGGACGCAGCAGGAACTTGAGGATCGGGTTGTAGAACGCGATCATGATGACCACGCCGAGGATGATCGCCAGCATGCTGCGCACGATGCGGACGCGGAGTTCGGCGAGGTGATCGCGCAGTGTCATCCGGTCTTCGGGGCCCGACAGCGTTGGCCGCGGGTCCTTCTTGAAGGGCATCTTCACGCCGGGACCTCGGGCTCACCGCTGTCTGCGACAGACGCGCCAGTCAGTTCGACGAGGGACGCCGCCTCGGGCACGTCATCCGTCACCTCAGCCGGAAACGACATTGCGGCACCGGCCACTGCAGCTTGCTTGATCTCGAGATTGTTGAGCGTCCGTTCTGCGGCAGACCGCTCGGCGGCCGTTCGTTGTTCGGCCGCCGCTGCCTCGGCCTGCTCGACGAACACGGTGTGAATCGGCGGGCTCTCGGACGGAGCGAGGGGCGGTTCGTGCGCGGCCTGCGCGGCCGTGGCGGCAGCGGCGGTCGCGTCCTGGACGAGCTGCTCGGGGTCAACCGTCGAAGCCTGCGTGACAACAGCCGCGACTTCGGGCTGCCCGTCCGCCGTTTGCGCCACCGCGGCAGAGGGTGCCGTCTCCGACGCCGGCGTCTTCCCGGTGGCGAGGTTCGTGAAGTCACTCATCAGACCCGAGAGCGGCTTCATCAGATCATCGGGGTTGATCATGGCCGACTGCTTGACGAGGTCGGCGGTCTCGCGCAGCTCGCGCATCGGCTCCTCGAGCACGGACTTCATCTCGCTCTGGAAGCCCGAGGTCATCTTCTTGAAGTCGGCGTAGGCCTTGCCCGCCTTGCGCATCGCTTCCGGCAACTTGTCGGGGCCGAGCACGACCAGTGCGATCAGCACCAGGAAGATCAGCTCGCTACCCGACAGGTTGAACACGCTGCGAGTCTACGGGTTGATCGGGCGGTCGCGAAGGCACGTACGCCGCCTGGCACAATGGTCGGCGCATGCAGCAACGGCTTCCTTCCCTGCTCGATCACCCGATCGCATTCGCCCACCGCGGCGGAAAGGCCCACGCCCCGGAGAACACGATCGAGGCCTTCCGTCTGGGCCTCAAGTTGGGCGCGACAGGGCTGGAGAGCGACGTCTGGCTGACCTCTGACGGCATCCCCGTGCTCGAGCACGACGGTGTGGTGCGCTCCAGGTTCAGCCGGCGCCCGATCACCGAGCTGCGCCGGTCGCAACTGCCGTCGTACGTGCCGACGCTCGCCGAACTGATCGAGCAGTGTGGCGCCAACTATCACCTGTCACTCGACCTCAAGGGTTCGAACACGGCGACTGCGGTCCTCGACGTCGTTCGCCAGGCGGCACCCGAGCTGCTCCCCCGCCTCTGGTTGTGCCATCCGACCTACCAGGAGCTGCTCCCGCTCCGTGACCATCTCGACGGCGCCAAGCTCGTCGACTCGACTCGTCTGTCACGGATCAAGGAAGGCCCCGAACGGCGCGCAGCGACGTTGGCGAGCGAAGGTGTCGATGCGATCAACATGCACCACAGTGACTGGAACGGTGGGCTCGTCTCGCTGTTCCATCGTTTCGACGTGTGTGCGATCGCGTGGGATCTCCAGCACGAACACGTTCTACGCCCGATCTTTCGGATGGGCATCGATGGTGTGCACAGCGACTGGGTCGACCGGATGATGGACGCCTACCGCGCCGAGCTCGGCACCCCAGCGCTGTAGGACGCTGACACCCATTCACCCAAACTGATCCTGTTTTTCGACCGTGGCGGTCGAAAAAGCACCTCAGAAGCGAGACCTTTCCGCAATGGGGCACACGAAGCACTCAGCGGGGTGTGCTCAACGAACCCGAGGTACTCGAGCTGTTCGGCTCCCAATTCGGCGTCGCAACCTTTTGGCAGCTCGCTGACCTCGGTGTGACCCGGCGAAGGTTCGATCGTGCGCTCGGCGCGCAACTGTGCAATCGAGTGGCTCCCGGCATTGTGCGCCTCGTCGGATGGCCGGATTCGTTCGAGTCGAGGTGTCAGGTCCTCAACCTCCACGGTGGCCATGAGTCGTACATCACCGGCTTCGCTGGGGGCCGCCTGTGGGGCCTGCGCAAGATGCCCTTGCCATCGATCGAATTCTCCGTGGCACAGGCGACAAGAATCAAAGCACCCGCATGGGCGACTCTGCGCCGATCCAGCTGGATCGATCCGGAGCTCGATGCCCACAAACGGGGTGATGGCCTGGTGGTGGCGTCTCCGCTGCGCTGCCTCTTCCAGTTGGCATCCATGTGCAGCGACGCTCAGTTCGTCAGGGCGTGCGAGGACGCGTGGATGCTCGCCATCGCCAGTCCGGCGGAAGCTGCGCAATACATCGAAGCGATTCGGCGGAAGGGTCGGTCTGGCGTCAAACGGTTCGTCGCATGGCTCGATGATGTCAGTGGGCGGCCCCAGCCGACGGCGAGTCAGAGCGGTCTGGAGACCGACCTCGCCGCCATGGTCACCGAGCAGGGCTTACCGGCACCGATCCGGCAATATCCCCTCGTGTTGGAGAGCGGCATCACGGTTCACCTCGACCTTGCCTGGCCCGATGTTCAGCTCGCTCTGGAGCCTGGCCATCGATGGTGGCATGGAGGCGATGAGCGTGTGCGCCGAGATCAGGAACGCGACGTCGCATGCGCGCGCCGTGGCTGGCAGGTCCTTCGATTCGACGACGTCGAATTGCGCCATCCCGACAATGCAGCTCGCCAGATCGTTGCTGTGTATCGCTCCCGATCCGCCATGATGCGCCAACGACCCGACAACCAATGCGGTTTTTCGACCGCCGAGGTCGAAAAACAGGATCAGTTTGGGTGAGTTACAGCCAGCGCCAGTCGGACTTGGGCCAGATCACGACGAAGGCGCGGCCGACGATCTGGTCGTAGTCGACCGGCCCGAGGCTCTGTCGGCTGTCGCCAGAGTTCGGGCGGTTGTCGCCCATCACGAACACGTGGTGCGTCGGCACCGTGACCGGGCCGAAGTCGCCACCACAGTTGTTGGGTGTCACCACGGTCGGGTCGAGATAGGGCTCGACGAGCACGCGATCGTTGATGTACACGACGCAGCTCTTCATCTCGATCTTTTCGCCGGGAAGGCCGATGACCCGCTTGATCAGGTCACGCTGGCTCACGCCCTGCTCCTGTTCGAGCACGACGACATCACCGCGGTTCGGATCGTGGAGGTCGTAGGAGAGCTTGTTCACCAGCACGCGGTCGTAGTTGTGCAGCGTGTAATCCATCGACTGGCCAGACACGTAGAACTGCTGCACCACGAACAGCTTCATCAGGACGGCAGCGGCGACAGCGATGATGACGACCAGTCCCCATTCGCGGGCAGACCGCGCAAAGTGACTCTTCGGCGGTGCCGGCTTGCGTGGCGGCATCGCCGACTGGGCATTTGGATCAGTTGGATCGATGTCGTCGAAACCTTGTGGAGGACCGTCCGAATCCGTGACGACACTTCCGCCGATCGAGCCGGGCATCGTGGCCCCAGGCATGGGATCGGGTCTCATGATTGGGTCTTCGGAAGTCATGACGTCCTCACGGTATCGGTTACGGATCGCAGAGTAGTGGCACCACCCGCCCGTGATCCCTACAGCGATGCGATCAATTTCTCGACACGTTCGTCGCGGCTCTTGAACGGATCCTTGCAGAGCACCGTGCGCTGGGCCTGATCGTTGAGCTTGAGGTGCACCCAGTCGACCGTGTAGTCCCGCTTGCGTTCCTTGGCCCGTTTGATGAACTCGCCGCGCAGCCTGGCCCGCGTGGTCTGCGGAGGGAGATCGACGGCGGTGTCGATGTCTTCGTCGTTACACATCCGCTCGACCATGCCGCGGTCCTGCATCTTGTAGAACGGGCTCCGCTCACGGCTGACGTCGTGGTACTGCAGATCGAGCAGCTGAACCTGAGGGTGGCCGAGCGGAAGATCGTGCTTCGCGCGATACGCCTCGATCAAACGATGCTTGATCACCCAATCGACCTCGCGATCGAGCTTGAGTGGATCGTTCTCGATCGTGGTGATGCAGTGCTCCCACATCTCCAGTGCCTTTTGCTCCATCGGCGGGAAGCCCTTGGTGTCGGCATAGCGCAACGCACGGTCCAGGTATTCGCGCTGGATGTCGAGGGCAGAGACTTCACGACCGTTGGCGAGCTTGACCCGGCGACGGCACGTCATGTCGTGACTGATCTCGCGGATCGCACGGATCGGGTTCTCGAGCGTCATGTCGCGCAGCACGACCTGTGGATCCTCGACCATCCTCAGCATGCATGCTGCGGCGCCGACCTTGACGAAGGTGGTGTACTCGCTCATGTTGCTGTCGCCGACGATGACGTGCAGCCGGCGATACTTCTCGGCATCGGCGTGCGGTTCGTCGCGTGTGTTGATGATCGGACGGCTGCGGGTGGTGGCCGACGACACGCCTTCCCAGATGTGCTCGGCCCGCTGCGCGATCGAGTACACCGGGCCGCGAGCTGTTTGCAGCACCTTGCCGGCTCCCGTGTAGATCTGGCGACTGACGAGGAACGGGATCAGGACCTCGGCGTAGTGGCCGAGATCGTCGCGGCGGCTGGTGAGGTAGTTCTCATGACAGCCGTAGCTGTTGCCCGCTGAATCAGTGTTGTTCTTGAACAGGTAGATCGTGCCGCGAATGCCTTCCTCGCGGAGCCGTTGCTCCGCCGACTCGACGAGGCTCTCGAGGATCCGCTCGCCGGCCTTGTCGTGGACGACGAGGTCGTACAAGGAGTCGCATTCGGGGGTGGCGTATTCGGGATGCGAACCGACATCGAGGTACAGCCGGGCACCGTTCTGCAAGAACACATTGCTGCTGCGGCCCCAACTGACGACTCGTCGGAACAGGTACCGGGCGACTTCGTCAGGGCTGAGTCGGCGCTGGCCGCGCAGTGTGCACGTCACGCCGTACTCGTTCTCGAGTCCATAGATGCGACGCTCCATCGCGTCAACCTATCCCCTGCACCTCGTCTGCGCTGACCTCTCGCGCGCGGCGCGTGGTCAGGAGGTCAGGTGGGCGGCAACGTCGGGGTCGGAGAGTCTGGCAAAGCAGCGTCGGCCGTTCGACCGCGACAGCACGGCGACCTCGAGATCGGCGGCGGACAACGTTCGTTCGGGACCCGACAGCGCCGCGACACCTGCCTTGACGGCCGCCGCCAACGTCATGTCCTCCGCCCAGGACTCGTTGAGCCGACCGGAGATCGATTCGGCATCGCCGCCGAGCACGCTGTACCGGTGTTCGTCGAGGACCGTTCCGTCGTAGAGGATGTGGAACAACTGGTCGCCACCCGCGACGTGGGAGACCTCGGCCACGAGGATCTCGACCTCCATCGGCTTCATCTCGTGGGTGAAGATCTGACCCAACATCTGGGCGTAGCTGTTGGCCAGGCTGCGCGCATCGACGTCGTCGCGGCTGTATTGATAGCCCTTGAGATCGGCCGCGCGGACACCGGCGACACGCAGTTGGTCGTACTCGTTGTACTTCCCGACGCCGGCGAAGGCGATGCGGTCGTAGATCTCGCTGATCTTGTGCAGCGTGTTCGACGGGTTCTCGGCCACGAGGGCAACCCCGTCGTCGTAGCGCATCGCGAGCGTCGCACGGCCCCGAGCGATTCCCTTGCGCGCGTAGTCGGCGCGATCTTTCATCACCTGTTCTGGCGCGACGTAGAAGGGCATGCTCATCAGCGGACCCTCGAGTCTGCTGCGATGGTGACGAATCGAGCGGCTAGGTCGTCGTCGCCGATGCGCTGCCAGCCATCGGCGGTGATCGTCGCCACGACCGGATAGATGCCGCGAAGCACATCTGGTCCGCCCGTGGCCGAATCGGAATCAGCGGCTTCCCACAATGCTCGGCACGCAAGGGTGAGTGCATCGTCGCGCGTCATGTCGGGTCGGTGACCGATCTTGATCACCGTTCCGGCATGCAAGCTGCCGGAGCCGGTGGCAACGAACTCTTGCTCTTCATAACGGCCGCCGGTCACGTCGTAGGTCCACAATCGGCCGCTGCCGAGCCGTCCGTCGTATCCGGCAAAGATAGGAACGACGACCATGCCCTGCATCGCTGCGGGCAGGTTGCCCCGCACCATCATCGACAACTGGTTGGCCTTGCCCTCGAGGGTGAGGAACGCTCCCTCGACCTTCTCGTAGTGCTCGAGCTGGAGCTGGAACAGCTTGATCATCTCCATCGCCGGTCCAGCAGTGCCGGCGATCGCCACGCCACTGAAGCGATCGGCTTGGACGACCTTCTCCATCGTGCGATGACTGATCAGGTTGCCGCTGGTGGCGCGACGGTCGCCGGCCATGATCACGCCATCGGCGTAGCGAAGCGCGATGCACGTCGTCGCGTGAGGCGCGCCCATGTCGGCGGCGGTGAGCCCGTTCATCAACGGTGGAGTCGCGGTGTGCAATCCGACGCGACGAAGCAGCTCGGGAAAGTTCGCACCCGGATCGTCACCGGCTGCGAAGAACGGCATCGACATCGGCTTACTCGCCGCCCTTCTGCACATAGCTCTTGACGAAGTCTTCCGCGTTCGTCTCGAGCACGTCGTCGATCTCGTCGAGCAGGTCGTCGAGTTCGGCTTTGAGCTTGTCGCCCTGCGGTGACGCGGCAGGGGTCTCGGTGACGGTCTCCTCGGTGCGAGCCGGAACTGGTTTCTGCTTTTGAGTGCGCTCAGCCATGTGGTCCTCCGTCCTTCTAGTCGTCGTGCGGACAGCCTACGAGCCCAACCGGGCCAACAGTTCTGCCGCTGATGTGCATTCGTCGAGCAGTTTGGCGACGTGATCGGCCGTCCCGCGCAATGGTTCCATCATCGGAACGCGGCGCAACGGATCGCGGCCGACATCGAACACCAACGAGTCCCAGTTGGCCGCGACGATCTCGCTGGGCCACTTCTGCAGGCACTTGCCGCGGAAGTAGGCGCGTGTGGTGGTCGGTGGTTCGGTCATCGCCGTTCGCACGTCGTCGTCGCCGATCATGACTTCGAGGCCGACCCTGTCAGCCAGGCAGCGCTCGGCGCGCAGGTCGTGGTACTGGAGGTCGAGTGCCTTGAGCTTGGTGTCGCCCGGGCGGAGGTCATGGCGCTCGGCGAAGGCGTTGACGAGTCGTTCCTTGGCCACCCAGTCAACCCAGTGTGCGACGGTCGTGCGGTCGTTCTCCAACCCCGCCAATACGGTCTCCCAGCGCGACAGTACGTCGAGGCCGACCGCTTCCCCGACGGGTTCGAGACCGTGGCTGCGCTCGTACTTCTGAGCCCGCTCGAGGATTGCCCATTGCAGTTCGAGCGCAGTCATGCGCTTGCCTTCGCGCAGCGTGATGGTGCGGGTCAGGGTCGGGTCGTGACTGATCTGTCGGATCGCCGACACTGGGTTCGCGAGAGCCAGGTCGTTGCCGAGAGCGTCGTCTTCGATCATCGCCAGCACGATTGCCGTCGTACCGACCTTGAGGTACGTCGAGACCTGCGCCATGTTGGCATCGCCGACGATCACATGCAGTCGTCGGTACTTCGTCGCGTCGCAGTGCGGTTCGTCGCGAGTGTTCACGATCGGTCGCTTCAGCGTGGTCTCGAGGCCGACTTCTTCCTCGAAGAAATCAGCGCGTTGGCTGAGCTGGTACGGCACCATCGTCGATGTCGTGTTGGGGAACTCGCAGCCGACCTTGCCGGCGCCGCAGAACACCTGCCGGCTGACGAAGTGGGGTGTGATCTGGCTGACGATGCGGCCGAACGGCGTGGCGCGATCGACGAGGTAGTTCTCATGACAGCCGTAGCTGTTGCCTTTGCCGTCGGAGTTGTTCTTGTAGGTGACGATCTCACTGCCGTCGTTCAGCAAGCGTCGGGCGGCATGCATACTCGCTCGCACGATCTCCTCCGCGGCACGGTCCCAGCGGACGATCTCTCGCGCATCGACACACTCGGGCGTGGAGATCTCGGGATGGGCGTGATCGACGTAGTAGCGCGCACCGTTGGTGAGCACCGCGTTGACGAGTTGGCTGCCGGCCTCCGGGGCGAACGATTCGGGGTAGGAGAATCCACGCGCATCGGTGCCGGGATGTTCGTCCTCGTAGTCCCAGCCGATTCGACGGAGCACGCCGCTGACGTACGCGTTGATCAGCACGCTGGACGCCGCGACCGGATTCGATTCCGCGCCACGGACCTGGATGCCGTACTCCGTCTCGATCCCGAGCACCTTGGCGATCGCCATGGCGTGACCCTAGCCCTCGACCGCCGAAAACCCCGTCCATGTGCCGCGGTAACGTCACGCTGATGGACGGTCTCGCGGACACCATCGACGAGCATGCGGCCGACGCACGTTTCTCCGGCGTGGTCCACGTCGACCGCGGCGGCGACGTCATCTTCGCGAAGGCGTACGGGTTGGCCGACCGCGCTCACGTCGTGCCGAACGATGTCGACACACAGTTCGCCATCGCCAGCGGCACCAAGGGCTTGACAGCGCTAGTCGTCGTCCGGCTGGTCGAAGAAGGCGTTCTCTCGTTGACGACGTCGGCCCGATCGCTGCTCGGCAGTGACCTGCCACTCGTCGATGACGACGTCACGATCGAGCATCTGCTGAGCCATCGGTCCGGGATCGGCGACTACCTCGACGAGGACGAGCACGACGACATCAACGACTACGTCATGCCGATCCCGGTCCATCGACTCACCACGCCCGACTCCTATCTCGGTGTGCTCGACGGGCACCCGGCCAAGTTCGCCGCCGGAACCGATTTCTCCTACTGCAATGGCGGATTCGTGCTCCTCGCGCTGCTGGCCGAGCGAGCCGCACGGACACCGTTCGACGATCTCGTCCGGACACACGTGTGTGAGCCGGCAGGTCTTCGCGACACAGCGTTTCTCCGCTCCGACGAACTCCCGCCTCGCGCGGCTTCGGGGTACCTCGCTGTCGACGGTCTGCGCACCAACGTGTTGCATCTGCCTGTTCGCGGCAGCGGTGACGGAGGCATCTACTCCACGGCCGCCGACATCCACGCGCTCTGGCGTTCGTTCTTCGCTGGGAAGATCGTCTCGCCGACATGGGTCGAGGAAATGGTGCGTTCGCGCAGCACGTCGACCGGCGATTCCCGCCGCTACGGCCTCGGCTTCTGGCTCGAAGCGAGGTCCGAGAATGTGATGCTCATCGGGTCGGATGCCGGCGTGTCGTTCCACTCGTCCCACGATCCGCACCGGGCACTCACCCGAACGGTCATCTCGAACGTGTCGAGTGGCGCCTGGTCTGTTGCCCGGCACCTCGACCACGTCCTGTCGAACTGAGCTGCAATTCCGGGAGCACTCGACCTGCGCAGCACCAGGTCAAGAATGAGCGGATTCTCAGGATCGCACCCAGAATGGTCGGCTGAGGCGAACGCCGCGACGCGTGACCGCCTCGACTACAGGTATTGGCCGGTGCCGACGCGCTCGATGGCGCGGCCGCCTTCGACGGCCATCGCAGTCTTGCCCTCGTTGACCAGCGTGCGGATGAAGACGATGCGCTCGCCCTTCTTGCCGCTGATCTTGGCCCAGTCGTCGGGGTTGGTCGTGTTCGGCAGGTCCTCGTGCTCTTTGTATTCCTGCTTGATCGAATCGAGCATGTCCTGCGTCGACACGCCCTTCGGACCACCGGCGATGAGCCGCTTGATCGCCAGCTTCTTGGCTCGGCGAACGATGTTCTCGATCATCGCGCCGGACGAGAAGTCCTTGTAATAGAGGATCTCCTTGTCGCCGTTCTGATACGTCACCTCGAGGAAGCGGTTGGCTTCGTCGTCGCGGTACATCTCGGCCACGGTGCGCTCGATCATCTCCGGCACTTCTTCTCCGGCCGCGATCGGGATCTCGGTGGTGAGGTACTGGGCGAAGATCTGCGCGGCGGCCTTCTGGTTCGGGCGTTCGATCTTGATCTTCACGTCGAGCCGACCGGGCCGCAGGATGGCGGGGTCGATCAGGTCTTCGCGATTGGTGGCGCCGATCACGATGACGTTGCGGAGACCCTCGACACCGTCGATCTCCGACAGGAGTTGGGGCACGATGGTGCTCTCCATGTCGGAGCTGATGCCCGAGCCACGGGTGCGGAACATGCTGTCCATCTCGTCGAAGAAGACGATGACGGGCCAGCCCTCCTCGCTCTTCTCGCGGGCTCGCTGGAACACGAGCCGGATCTGACGCTCGGTCTCACCGACGTATTTGTTGAGGAGTTCGGGCCCCTTGATGTTGATGAAGTAACTGCGACCCTTCTCACCCCCGGTTGAAGCTGCGACCTTCTTGGCCAAGCTATTGGCGACGGCCTTGGCGATCAGGGTCTTGCCGCACCCGGGCGGGCCGTAGAGCAGGATGCCCTTCGGCGCCGGAAGACGGTGCTCAGCGAACAGTTCCTGGTACAGGAACGGCAGCTCGACCGCGTCGGCGATTGCTTCGATCTGGCTGTCGAGCCCACCGATGTCGTCGTAGGAGATGTCGGGGACTTCCTCGAGCAGGAGATCCTCGACCTCGGGCCGGGCCAACTTCTCGAGCAACATGCCCGTGCGCGAGTCCATCCGCATCGAATCTCCCGGGCGCAGATGGATGCCACGCATCGCATCGGCGAGTTCGCAGATGCGCTCTTCGTCGGCCCGGCCGACCACCATCGCGCGCACGCCGTCATCCATGACTTCCTTGATCGTGACGACTTCGCCGGTGACGTCTGGCTGGCGGGCGAGCACCACGTTGAAGCTCTCGTTGAGGACGACCTCCGCGCCGCGCTCGAGGGTGTCGTGCTCGATGTCGGGGTGCAGGCTGACGCGCATCTTGCGGCCGCTCGACAACACGTCGACCGTGCCGTCTTCGTTCTTGCCGACCACGACACCGTAGGCGGATGGCGGCTGCGTCAGCTTTTCGACTTCGTCGCGCAGCGACGAGATGTGCTCGCGGGCCTCGCGCAACGTATAGCTGAGCTTCTCGTTCTGCGACGTCAGGTGGGCGAGTTGGCCTTTGGTCTCGAGCAAGCGCTCTTCGAGCGCACGCATGCGCTTGGGCGCATCGACGAGCTTGTGCCGCAGGTGAGCGATCTCTTCCTCGAGCACGACGATCTGCGCGTCGAGTGACTCTTTGGTCTCGTCGTCGGCTGCGGTCACGATGCACCACCTTTTCTGCTCACGGGACGACCGGCATTCGTCGGTCCGCTGACGTCGAAGCTACACGCGATGCGACTCTCGCGCCGTCCATCGCAAACACCACTTTCACGGTCGTGGCCGTGTACAGTGAGCAGCGCTTCGTCAGCCTCCCAAGGAGACAAATACATCATGAAGGTCTGGATCGATCAGGATCTGTGCACCGGAGACGGACTCTGCGAAGAGATCGCCCCCGACGTCTTTACGCTCCTCGATGATGGTTTGGCATACGTCCGCGAGGGCGCGACGATCTACGCAACCGCCAAGGGCAACGCGCAGGGTGCCGAGGGTATGGCCAACATCCCCGACGGTCAGCTCGACGCAGTCATCGAGAGCGCTGAAGAGTGCCCCGGTGAGTGCATCTTCATCGAGCCATAGGCAGCTCGCGCCGTTCGGCACACGATCTCAGCAATGAAGGAGCGCTCCGGCGCTCCTTCGTTCGTTTTCGGCCCCAACGATGCTCGACGAGTACGAAGTCGTCAGGCCTGATTGCCGAGGTCGTCGCCGGCCAACTCGTCGGCCGCAAGGTCTTCCTCGAACTCCTCGATGACGGCGTCGACGTCGATCACACCGACGCCACCATCGATCGATTCGAGCGCCGATTCGGGGTCGAGCACGAGATCGGCAATCGGTGACTTGTCGTGCAGGCCGAGGAAACGGGCCGTCGTCAAGAACGCCGTGTGGGCGACCATACGGTGGTCGGGGCGCACGGCCTGGCCTTCGATGTGCCAGCCTCGGTGCAGCACCTCCAGCGTTCGCGCACCGTTCCAGGCCCGGCTCCGCGCCATTGCTTCGCGCACCTGTACCGCCTGGGTGATCGATGGCGTGTAGGCGACCAGAATGCCGCCCAGGCGAAGGGCTCTTTCGGCGTGTGGCACCACCTGCCACGGCTCGGGAAGGTCGAGCACGACCCGGTCGAAGTCGGTTCCGTCGATGCCGTCGTAGCAGTCGCGGAGTTCGACGTGATACCGATCGAGTGCAGCTTCACCGAGGAACGAACGCACGTTGGACGTTGCTCGGTTGGCGAAGTCCTCGCGCAACTCGTAACCGACGATGTCGGCGCCGTAGCGCAACATCGTCATCGACAATGCACCGCTGCCCACGCCGCTCTCGAAGACGCGGACACCGGGGCCGATGTCGGCCAGCATGCAGATCGGGGCCAAGTCCTTCGGATAGATCACCTGCGCGCCACGCGGCATCTGGACAACGAAGTCCTCGAGCGTCGGACGCAGCACGGTGTACGCCGAGCCCTTGGTGGACTTGATCAACAGACCTTCGAACTTGCCGACGATCTCGGCGTGTGGCACGAAGCCGTTGTGGCTGTGGAACTCGCCACCCTCTTTGAGGATCAACAGGTACCGGCGTTGCTTCTGATCGAGCAACAGGATGCGGTCGCCGTAGTCGAATGGGTGGTTCATCGGCGGCGAGCGCCCTTTCCGGTGATCAATTCGACCGGCACGGGTTCGTGCCGGCTGGAGACTTCGACGAGGTTGCAGAACGCGCAGATCTCGCCTGTCGTCGGTGCGCCGCATCGTGAACAAGGGTGCAGCTCGACGTCGGGAGCCAGGGCGTGACCCGCGAGGAGCGGCGCCACCTTCTCGACGAAGTTGAGATAGAACGCAGTCTTCGTACCGGGCGAGTCGGACTCGATCTTGTTCAGCGCGTCTTTGAACCCGAGGTGCTTGTTGCCCGCCGCGATCGGGCATTCGTCGACGAGGTAGTCGATACCGCGGATCACGCACCAGGCCGCTGTTTCGCGCTCGGAGAGCCGGACCAACGGCTTGACCTTCTTCGGGAATCCGTTCCGCGCCGGCAGCACCGGCAGTTGGCGGGCGAGGTATTCCAGCTCCCAACGCAACGTGTTGCCGTAGAGCACGGCGGCTTCGTCGTCGAGGTTGTGACCGGTCACGAGCACGGTGTAATTGCCGTCGATCGCAGCCTTGTCGAAGAGGTGCCGCTTGCTCATCCCGCACGCCGAGCACGGCACTCGCCGCGTCGCGCGAGTTGCCGTCGGCACGTCGTAGCCGTACTCACCGCGCAACGAGATCTCGACCAGATGGAGGCCCCGCTCGACCGCGAACGCGCGGGCGTAGTCGGCGGACACATCGCTGTAGGTCCCGATGCCGAGACCGACGTACAGGCCATCGGCCTGATAGCCGAGATCGATCAGCATGTCCCAGATCGCGAGGCTGTCCTTACCGCCCGACACTGCGATCAGGATGCGATCCTCGGGGACCAGCATCTCGTAATCGTCGATTGCCTTGCGCACCTGCTTGCGGCACATGTCGAGGAAGTGCGGACCACAGAAGTTGGCGTTGTGGCGGGGAACGTCGATGACTGCCGGCTCACGACAGACCCGGCACTTCACAGGGCCCCGCCGCTGATGACCGGACGGATTTCGACGACATCGTCGGCCAGCAGCTCCTCATCGCTCGGCACGAGCGTGCCGTTGCGGATCACGAGATGTGACTCGCGATTGAGATCGAGGTCGGTGAGCAGCGCATGCACTCGGCGCGGGCCAGGGATGTCGAGCTCGCGCCGCGGGTTGCGCAGCAGGACCTTCATGCTTTGCGTGCCTGTCGCTTCTGTTTGCGAGTCGGGGCCTTGATCGCCTCGAGGCTCATCCACTGTCCGGGCAGCAACTTCTCGATCGTCACGAATTGCTCGTTCTTGCCGAGCGTCTTCTTCAGGAACCGACCCGCCCACACGGCACCGCCCAGAACGAGCCACGTTCGCTCGCCACCGAGCAAACCTTTGTAGATGGCGTTCCGACGCGCAATCGCGAATGGCGACAGGAACGATGAGCGGCGACGGGCCATGCGTCAGACCCGGCGGATTTCGACCAGCGTGGTCTTCTTCTTGCCGCTGCGCTTGCCGACGAGGAAAACGAGCAACAGCAACAAGAGTCCACCGACTGCCGCGCCGACCACCAACGTCTGCTTGCGATCTTCGACCTTGCCCTGCACATCGCCCTGCAAGGAACGGAACTTGGCTTCGAGGTCGTCGCGAGACACCTTCTTCTGAGCTTCGGCCATCAGTTCAGTTCCTTTTCGATCTTCTTGATTCGCATGAGGGCAATGACGGACACAACGGCGCAGAAGATGATCACGACGAAGTACGACAGCCACGACAACGAACCCGACGCGAGCCGGGGCAGCTTGTCCTGAATCAGGCGCAGGAGGCCGAGGGACAGAAACAACAGACCGAGCCCGAGAAGAAACGCGCCGGCAACGCCGAGCCCGATCTTCTTGCCGATGCCCTTGAGCGGCCCGATCGTCTCCTGCTTGACATATGTCTTGAGGAGGTCGACGACTTCGCCGATCTCACCCGAGTCGTTCTTCTTCGGGGCAGCATCTGCCGTGCGTTTGGTGTCTGCCACCCCTCTATATGTAGCACGTGGAACAGGTCAGTTCCTACGGACCATCGAAATCGAAGCCCATTCCATCGCCGCCATCGTCGCCATCGTCGTCCGGGTCGTTCTGATTGGCGAGACGGAAGTGCAGCAGCGCTTCCACGTCGTCGAGCGCCTCGTCGAGCAGGGTCAGCCGTTGTGCCGGACCCGCCGCGGCGAGCAGCCGTTGCCGATCAGCGGGACCGAGCGGCGCAAGCGCGCTGAGGTGATAGGTCGCGAGCAATGTGTCGTCGGCGATCTCGGTCGTCGCATCTGCAGGCGATCCACCGAGCTCGGCCGCCAGCGCGTTGATCCGGCGCACCCGCGATGCCGCAGCCGCGACGATCTCCGCAGTCACTGTTGCGGGACCGATCCATTCGTCGTCGGCCCAGTCCTCGACGACGGCCCTGGGATACGGCTCGTCGGGCAACCATTCGGTGATTCGGATCCGTCGTGTGCCGACGGTGACGAGCGCGTAGCGGCCGTCCTCCATCTCGGCCACCTGCAACATGCGGGCCACGGTTCCCACCATGCTGCGGAAGTCGCCGCCGCCGACTTCGAAACCACGCTCGATCAGGACCACCCCGAATTCGTGGTCGCCGTCATCGAGGCAGTCCTGGACGAGCTGTCGATATCGAGGCTCGAACACGTGCAGCGGCAGGACCGAGCCGGGAAACAACACCGACCCGAGGGGGAACATCGGCATGATCGGCACGGGTCGGACACTAGGCCTGATCGATCGTCGATGCCCGCCGGAGCTCGTGTGACTATTTCGGTGCGAGTTGATCGACGGTGGGTCCGCCGGGGTAGGTCGCGAGCGCAGCCGCCAACGCGTTCCAGATCGGCTCGTACGCTCCGGCCTTACCGACTCCAGGGCCGTTGAGGACCAGCGAGAACTCGATCGGACCAGCGGGCGTGTCGAGATAGCCGGTGAGTGCCTTGGCATTGGTGAGCGTGCCGGTCTTGGCGTGGAGGCGCCCGTCGACGGGGCTACCGGGGAATTCGTCGCTGAGTGTGCCGGTCTGGCCGGCGATCGGCAGGGACGCACCCACGGGATCAGTGAGCGGCTTGTGCAGCAGCACCTGCATCAACGTCGTGCACGTGACGGTGTTGGTCGAGTCCAGCCCGGACCCGTCGACGACGTCGATCTTACTGATGTCCACCCCCCACGTCGTCAGGGTTCCCTTGATCACTTCGGCGCCCGAGGCTCGGGTGCCCTGTTGGTTGAAGTGGTAGCCGAGCTCTTTGAGCATCAGCTCGGCGGTGTTGTCATCGCTTGTCGTGAGCATCTCGCCGACGATCGCCGACAACGGTGCCGACTGCACGGATGCGAGCACGGTCGCGCCGACAGGTGTCACTCCGAGCGTCGGCTTTCCGCCGACTTTGATGCCGGCTGTCTTGAGTAACGCGACCAGGTCGGTGGCCGCACCGATCGCCGGATCCGGATACCGGTTTGTCGTGCCCAACTTCTTCGTCGCGTCGTTGACCATCAGGGCGCCGAGCGGGCCGGCCTCTGTGTTCTGGATCGATGGATCCCATGTCGGGACGAACCGCTCTGTGTCGTAACGTGAATCGTCGGCGATGACGTTCCCGGTGATCTGGGTGACGCCCGCGGCCTGCAGGTTCGACACCAACGTCTCGAGTGATGTCGTGTTCGTCGGCGGATGGTTTGCCGCGAGGATCGAGGCGGGGTAAGCCGCGGTCGAGAGCAGCGGGTCTCCCCCGCCGAGGAAGTAGAGATCGCCGTTGACCACACCGTTGACCAGCCTTCCGAGCAGCTTGGTGGTGAACGTGTATCCAGCACCCAACTGTTCGAGCGCAACCGACGCAGTGATCAGTTTCTCGTTGCTGGCCGGCACGACACCGATGTCACCGCTGTCGTTCACGATGGTTCGCCCGTCGAGTTGGACGACGAGACACGATGCGGAGCCGATGTAGACCGACACGTTGTTGAGCGCGGCGACCAGTCCGGCCTCGCTCGTGATCGAGGCCAGCGTTTGCGGGGCGCGCCGAAACGACAACAACGGAGTAGCGCTCGCCGGCAGCGGAGCAGCCACGACGACCGTCTCGGCTGCTGGTGGCTTGATTTCGCGGCCCTTGGCCCAATGCCACAGGAAGCCGAAACCGACGGCCGGGAGCAGCGCCAGGATCACGAGAACGATGAGTGGACTGACCCGTTCTCGGCGAGGTGGCGGCATCCAGCCGATGCTCATCCGGCGACCTCAGATCCCGCGCGAAGTCCGGAACTCGGCGTATCGGTACAGGTGGCCGAGCGCTGTCACGGCCCGATTGCCGGACGCGTAGCAGAGTCGCCCGCTGGCGCGGACGGCTGCCGGACCTGGGTTGTCGGGGTCGGCGACAGCGAGCTCGGTCGCGGTGAGGATCGGCTTGTCGTAGCGGCGTGACAGCTCGTCGGCGGCCTCGGCGAAACGTTCGTCCTGACGACGGTGATAGGCGACGATTCGCTCGAGGCCATTGCCGGGGTAGAACGGTCCCTCGGCCATCAGGCGAGCCTGGTTGCTCTGGATGCCGACGCCGATGTAGATCATCGAGTGCACCTCGGGATGTGCGGCGATCATCTCCATCACTTCGGGAATCGTGTCACGGGTCTCCCCTCCAGCGCAGTCAACCGGATTGTTGCGGCTCCATCGCGGGGGCAGCTTGCCGTCGATGCTGGCTTCGAGATCGGCGGGCAGCGGCATCAGTTGCAGCTTCCCGTCACGGTAGATCGCATCGCTGGTGACGACCCCCCATCCGCCCGCGGTGGTGAGGACGATGACGTTCGGGCCTTTCGGCAACGGTTGGGTCGCGAACGTCGCGGCCGCCTCGAACGCCTCCTCGACCGTGGAAGCTCGCGTCACACCGGCTGCTCGGCACGCGCCGTCGAACACCTTGTCGTCGGCAGCGAGCGCGCCCGTGTGGCTCGCTGCCGCCGCAGCACCGCCCGCAGTCGCGCCACCCTTCACGATCACCAACGGCTTGCGCGCCGCCACACCGCCGAACCGCTGCAACAGCTCTCGTCCATCGGTGATGCCCTCGACGTACGCGAGGCCGACCGCGGTGGCGTCGTCGTCGGCGTAGAACTCGAGGTAGTCGGCGACGTTCACGGCAGCGGCGTTCCCGGCCGACACGGCGCGGCTGATGCCGACGCCCGACGCCCGCGAATAGTTGAGGAAACTGCTGACGAAGTTGCCGCTCTGGCTCGCGACGCCGATCCGACCGGCCGGCGGGTACGGCGCGACGATCTGTGCGCACAACTTGATCGGCGTGCTCACGACCCCTTGGCCATTGGGGCCGGCCAGCAGGATGCCGAGTTCGTGCGCGAGCGCGATCAACTCGTCCTCCGCCTGACGGCCTTCCTCCCCCGCCTCGCCGTAGCCGGCACTGGTGAGGAACGCAGCCTTGACTCCCTTGGCGGCGCAGGCACGCAGCAGTGCAGGGTTGGCCGAAGCCGGCGTGCAGACGAAGACGAGGTCGATCTCACCGTCGGGCAGCGCAGCGATGTCGGCGACCGTGCGAATACCGAGCACTTCCTCACCCTGCAGGTTGGTGCCGAAGACGCGGCCGGCGTAACCGCTGGCGAGGATGTTGTGCAGCGAGACGAACCCGAACTTGCCGGGATGCGTCGAGGCGCCGGTGACGAGCACACCACGCGGATTGAACAGCGCTTCGAACTGTTCGCGCGTCGGCGGCACGTGCGCAGGCGGGCTGTCGACAGCGGCATCGGCCGACCCGATCTCGACCAGCGCGTCGACTGCGATCGGCGAGCCGTCGGAGCGGATGATCAGCGGGTTGACGTCGATGCTGCGCACGTCGGGACGGTCTGCCGCGACGGTGCCGAGGCCGACCAAGGTGTCGATGAGCGCTTCGCGATCGACCGCTGCCTCGCCCCGGAACTCGGCGAGCAACTTCTGTGTGGTGAGCTGATCGATCATCTCGGCAGCCTCGATCCGGCTCACCGGGGCCGGGCGGAACACGACATCTGCGATCGCCTCCGCGAGCACGCCGCCGACGCCCAGCATCACGGTCGCTCCGAACTGGACGTCGCGCAGCATGCCCGTGATCAGCTCACGATTGCCCGAGATCATCGGCGCGACCAGGAGCGACACCGGGCCATCGGCCGGCGTCGCCTTCGACAACAACTCGGCCGCGGCGGCGCTCACCGCGGCCGCGTCACCGAGACGCAGTTTGACGAGACCGCGTTCGGTCTTGTGCGCGATCGCGTCGCCGCACAGCTTGACGACGACGGGAAAGCCGAGCGCTTCGGCAGCCGTGGCCGCGTCGTCAGCGGTCAGGACCTCGCGCTCGTCCGCAATCGGCACGCCGTACTCACGGAGCAACGATTTGGAAGCGGATTCGGACAGAGTGGAACCGGCGGAAGACACGGATCCACCGTAGGCGACTCAGAGGCTGACGCGGTAGGTAAGGACGCTGCGCGCAACCACCTTGCCGGTGTCTGCCGACGTCGCTTCCGACTCACAGAAGATGATCGAGCGGCCGCGACGAACGACCCAACCCTCACCGATCACGTCGCCGTCGCGCACTGCACTGAGGAACTGGACGTGCATGTCGATGGTGGAGAAGTCAGTCCGCGGTGGATACGCCGCGCCGACCGCCGGAACGATCACGGCGTCGAGCAGCGACGCGATCGCTCCGCCGTGCACGACCCGCGCCGGTTGGAGCAACTCCGGCTTGTACTTCATCCGCATGCGGCAGTAGTCGACCCGAACCTCTTCGACGCTGATGTTCAACAGCTGCGGATAGAAGACCTCGTCGGATTTGCCGAACTTGCTCCACCTCGCAGCGACCGCCGGATCGAGCTCGACGAATTGCTCGGCTCGACTCATGCGCCGTGGATGTGTCCGTGCAGCAGGTTGGCGACCTCGACCGCGAGCTCCTGGATGACGAGGTGGCCGGCAGGCAGCTCGACGAGGCGGGAACCGGCGACGGCGGCTGCGACAGCGCGGCTGTGACCGACGTCGACCCAGCGGTCCTCGGTGCCGCCGATGACGAGCGTCTTCGCCGTGATCGCACCGAGCGAGGCCGAGATGTCGAGCGCGATGTCGAGGTCGAGATGTGCCGCAGACCCTGGCGCGATCGTTTCGGCGCTCATCGGCAGCATCGCCTCGATCACCGGCTCGACCTGTGTGATCGCGGCGACGGTGTACCCGTCGGCGATGGCGTACCGCATGAACAAGGACTTGTCCGTCTCGATGAGCCGCTTCCACAGTTCGAACGTGACCCGCATCCGCGCGTCGGCAACCGCCCAGCCACACAGTGACGTCACGGTCAGCACACGCTCAGGCATTGCGGCAGCGGTAGCCAACGCGATCACGGCACCGAGTGAATATCCGGCGACGTGGAACGAACCGATGCCGAGATGGTCCATCACGGCGATCGCCTGGGCGACGATTCCGTCGACCGACAGCGGCTCGGTGGGCATCGAAGACTCACCGCTGCCGGGAAACTCGACCATCACGTATTGATATGCGCCTGCCGGCATGGCGGGCCGCACCATGTCCCATGCGGCGCGGTTCATCGTCGTGCCGTGAAAGAGCAGCAACGGAATGCCCTCACCCTCGACCGCGTAGCCGACCGTTGCATTCCCAACTTCGAGTGTTGCCATTCGTGCACGGTAGCCAAGCGACCGAACGCGGTACGAAGGGGCGGGTCAGGGAAGCAGTGCGCTGCGAAAGAAGCCGAGGACGTGCTGCAGGCGCTGTTCCAGGAGCGCACCCGACAACGGCTCGTCACCGAGCAGGCCCCCGAGGAACGGCGCATCGGAGAAGTAACTGAGCAGTGCGCCGTAACCGGTCAACAACAATTGCTGCGGATCGTGTTGGCGAAAGTTTCCGGCGTCCATCTCTCGTTGAAAGTAGGCCGCAGCGTGTTCGAAGCCGGGTCGCATCACGCCTGCCAGGTCGATGCCGAGATGGGCGCCGTTGTCGAGCGCTTCGCGGCGCATCAGGCGAACGTAGTCGGGGTTGTCACTGAAGAAGCGAAATCCGGCGATCAGGACCAACTCGACCTTGTCCCACCCCGTCTGGCGACTGCCGATGGCTTCGCTCAAGCGGTCGAACCAATCGGAGAGCAGCCGCTCGAACACCTCGCCGTAGAGCACTTCCTTCGACGCAAAGTGGTGCAGCAGACTGGGCCGGCGGATGCCGACAGCGGCCGCGATGTCGTTCAGCGACGTGCCGTCGTACCCCGTCTCGGCGAAGCAGTGCAGGGCTTCGATCACGATCTGGTCCCGGGTCGAGAGGTGCTCCGCTGCGTCGACCATCGCGCGTACTGTACAAGGCGTGTCCTCGATCTCGGCCCGTCGTGTCCTCACGGCGGACGGGTGGTCCGGCCCCGCCACGGTCACCATCGATTCATCGGGCATCATCGAATCGATCGCTCCGACGTCGAGTTCGACACCCGATGTCGTGCTGGTGCCCGGATTCATCGACGTTCAGGTGAACGGCATCGACGACATCGACGTCGCTCACGCGACGGGTTCGGACTGGGATCGCCTGTCGGATCTCCTGCTCGATCAGGGGGTCACATCATGGTGCCCGACGCTGGTGACGAACGCGCTCGACCGCTTCGCCGAGCCGCTCGAGCGGATGCGCGCCGCGCAACAACGAGGCGCGATGTCGGCGCACGCGCGCGTCATCGGTGCGCATCTCGAGGGCCCGTTCCTCGGCGGGGCACCGGGAGCGCACCCGCGGCATCTGCTCGCACCGATCGACCTCGCGTGGCTCGGATCGTTGCCCGAGATCGTGCGGCTCATCACGTTGGCACCCGAGCTCGATGACGCGACCGAGGCCATTCGTCAACTCACCGAGCGCGGCATCGTGGTGTCGATCGGGCACTCGACCCCGTCGATCAGCGCCGTCGAAGCTGCGATCCACGCCGGCGCAACGATGGCAACTCATCTGTTCAACGGCATGTCCGGTGTCCACCACCGCGACCCAGGGTTGGCGTCCGTCGCGTTGGTCGACGATCGCCTTGCGGTCGGCCTCATCGCCGATCTGGTGCATGTCGATCAACTGGCGATCCAACTCGCATTCCGGGCCAAACCCGAGGGTGGGATCGTCCTGGTCACCGACGCTGTGGGCTGGAGGATCGGCACGGTCGGCGAGGTCGGTATGCAGCGACGCGACGGCGCAGCCCGGCTTCCCGACGGAACGCTCGCGGGCAGCATCGTCACGATGGACCACATGGTCCGCAACCTCGTGGACATCTGCGGAATCTCGCTGGACGCGGCGATCCGGTCGGCCTCCACCAACCCGGCTCGGGTCATCGGTTGTCCTGACCGCGGAGTGATCGAGGTCGGCCGGCGCGCCGATCTCGTCGCGCTCGACGACACGCTTCGGATCGCGGGTGTGTGGCTGGATGGGCACCAGGTCCGCAACGGCAGCTCCCATCGTTGACGACCGCTGTACCCTCGGCGGCATGCAGATCGTCTCCGCACTCTTCGTCGAGAACTTCGAACTCCGTCAAGCCCCCGGGCCATCGACGCGGATCGATCTCAAGGGCGCGATGTTCTCGATGGCTGCGCCGTCGCCGGTGCCGGTCACGATCGACCCACACCTGGTGGCACTGATCTTCTGCCCGCCGACCGAAGCCGGCAGCGGCATCTTCGAGGTCGTGTTCCGCAAAGGACTCGACGAGTCCGACGAACAGATCGCACGGAACGTGAATCCGTTCACCGTCGAGCCCGGCAAGTTCACGTATCGCCTCGTCCGCGGCGAACTGGAGTTCACCGAATACGGGCAGATCTTCGCCCATTGCCGCATCGATCGCGGCCCGTGGCACCTCGTTCCGTTCACGCTGCTACCGCCTGCCTGACGACCGGCGACGACCGCAGCCGAACCCAACGGTTGGTGTTCTGCGCGGCAGCTCAGCGGGTACAGTCGCTCTCGTGCCCTCCACGTTGACCCCCGAACAGGATTCCGCAGCCATCAACCTCATCAGAGGCTTCGCGATGGACGCTCCACTCAAGGCCAACAGTGGCCACCAGGGAACCGCGATGGCGCTCGCTCCCCTGGCGCACGTGCTCTACAGCCGGATCATGAAGCACGACCCGCAGCATCCGCACTGGCCGGACCGCGACCGGTTCATCCTCAGCAACGGCCACGCCAGCATCCTCCAGTACTCGATGCTGTTCCTCAACGGGTACGGCCTCGAGCTCGACGACATCAAGGCCTTTCGCCAATGGGAGTCGTTGACCCCAGGCCATCCCGAAGCAGGCATCACGACCGGCGTCGAGGTCACCACCGGCCCGCTGGGTCAGGGCATCGCCAACTCCGTGGGCATGGCGATCGCCGAACGCATCGTCGCCGATCGGTTCGGCAAAGACGTTCAGGACCACCACACGTTCGTGATCGCCGGTGACGGTTGCTTCATGGAGGGCGTGAGCCACGAGGCTGCGTCACTGGCCGGGCACCTCAAGCTCGGTGGTCTGGTCTGCATCTACGACGACAACCACATCACCATCGATGGTGACACCAACCTGACCTACAACGACAACGTGCCGGGGCGCTTCGAAGCATACGGCTGGCATGTCGAGCAGCTCGGTGAGATGGCCAACGACCTCGATGGGCTCGAAGCCGCGATCCGGCGTGCAATGGCGGTCACCGACAAGCCAAGCTTGCTGGTGCTGCGCAGCCACATCGCGTATCCGTCGCCCGATTTCCTCGACGATCACAAGGCGCACGGCAATCCGTTCAAAGCCGAGCAGATCACCCGCACCAAGGCTGTGATGGGCATCCCCGACGAGCCGTTCTGGGCCCCATCCGAATTGGTCGACGCCTACCGGTCGCATGCCAGCACCCGCGGCGCCGACGAACTGGCGGCGTGGCAGGCGCGCTTCGACGCGTCATCGCTGGACCACGCCGCATGGGACGCCGCATGGGCCGCAACCGGAATCGCCGGCTGGGAGGACTCGCTACCGACCTGGGACCTCGGCGCGATGGTGCCGACCCGGGAAGCCATCCAGACCGCGTTCGACGCGACGATTGCCGGCGTTCCCGGTCTCGTCGCCGGAGCCGCCGACCTCACCGGCAACACCGGAACGAAGCTGGCCGGCCAGACCATCCAGGCATTCGACACGCCGGGCGGTCGTCAGGTTCATTACGGCATCCGCGAGCACGGCATGGGTTCGGCGATGGTCGGCATGGCCAAGCACGGTGGTGTGCTGCCCGCGGGCGGAACGTTCTTCGTGTTCCTCGACTACATGCGCCCACCGGTGCGCCTCGCCTCACTGTCGAGAGCGAAGGTCCTGTTCGTGTTCACCCACGACTCGGTGGGAGTGGGCGAAGACGGCCCGACGCATCAACCCGTCGAGCACATCGCAACGCTGCGCGCGATCCCCGAACTGCAGGTGATTCGCCCGGCTGACGCGAACGAGACCGCACAGGCGTGGCGCGCCGTCGTCGAGCACGACGGCCCGACGGCACTCGTCCTCAGCCGTCAGGCGGTCCGCGTGTGCACCGATGGGTCCGCGGTCGACAAAGGCGGAGCAACCATCGTCGGCGTCGACTCGCCGCAGCTCATCCTCGTCGGCACCGGCAGCGAGGTGTCGTTGTGCGTCGACTCGGCAGCCGAGCTCGCGAAGTCGGGCATCGCCACCAGCGTGGTCTCGCTTCCGTCGTGGGACCGGTTCGAGAAGCAGCCGGCCGCATACAAGGCCGCTGTGTTTCCCGCTGGAGTGCCCGTGTTGTCGGTTGAAGCAGCGGTCACGTTCGGCTGGTCGCGGTACGCCGACGATTCGGTCGGCATCGATCGATTCGGTGAGAGCGCACCCGGAGCACTCGTGCTCGCCAAGCTCGGAATGAATGTCGCCAACGTCGTCGCCCGAGCCACAGCGCTCGTCGGCCAGGAACAGGAGTAACCCCATGGATCGTCTCGTCCAACTCGCTACAGAATTCCAGCAGAGCCCGTGGCTCGACAACCTCAAGCGTGGCTACATCACCTCGGGTCAACTGCAGTCGCTCGTCGACCGCGGTGTGCGCGGCCTGACCTCGAACCCGACCATCTTCCAGAAGGCGATCCAGGGTTCTCCGGACTACGACGAGCAGTTCAGCGCACTCGTCGCCACTGGCACGAACTCGATCCTCGACGACTACTGGGCGATGGTCCTGCAGGACATCAACAGTGCACTCGACATCCTCGATCCCGTATACGAGGCAACCGACGGACTCGACGGCTACGCCAGTGTCGAAGTGGATCCCGGCTTGTCCCACGACGGTCCCGGTACAGAGTCCGCCGCACGAGATCTGCATCTGCGGGTCAACCGCCGCAACTTGATGGTCAAGATCCCCGCCACCGCGGACGGACTCCCCGCGATCAAGGCGATGATTGCCGAAGGCCGCAGCATCAACGTCACGTTGATCTTCAGCCTGGATCGCTACGAGAAGGTCGTCGAGGCGTACATCAGCGGACTCGAGCAGTACGCGGCCGGTGGCGCCACTGATCTCTCCAAGGTCGCGAGCGTCGCCAGTTTCTTCATCAGCCGCGTCGACACCGAGATCGACCAGCGCCTCGAGAACATTGGTACACCCGAGGCCCTGGCACTCCGTGGCAAGGGCGCGGTCGCACAGGCCAAACTCGCGTACGGCATCTTCCAGCAGGCGTTCAGTGGTCCGCGCTGGGATGCGCTCGCTGCCAAGGGCGCCCGCGTCCAGCGTCCCCTGTGGGCATCGACCAGCACCAAGAACCCGGCCTACAAGGACACGCTGTATGTCGACGAGTTGATCGGCCCGCACACCGTCAACACGCTCCCAGATGCGACACTCGAGGCATTCGCCGACCATGGAACGCTCGCTCGCCGAGTCGATGTCGATGTGCAGGAGTCACTGAACGCATGGGAGTCGCTGACGGCTGTCGGCGTCGACCTCGACGACGTCGGCGACAAGCTCGAACGAGACGGCGTCGCGTCGTTCCAGAAGAGCTTCATCGAGCTGACCGATTCGCTGGAGCAGAAGGCCACCGAACTCGGCGCGGAGTAGTTTTATTCCGCGCGCTCAGCGCAACAGACTTGAGTCACACCGACTCAGCATCATGATGGTTGCGTGACGCAACTCGGTATCGTGCCAGGCATGGCTGAGCAATCGATCACGACCACCCTTCTCCCCGTGTTGCCGTTGCCAGGGGCCGTTGCGTTCCCCGGCGTCGTCGTCACCATCACCCTCGATTCCCCCGCAGCACGAACCGCCGCCAATGCGGCGTCGGAGAGCGGAGGTCAACTGTTCCTTCTTCCCGAGATCGACGGCCGGTCGGTTCACGTCGGCGTGATCGGTTCGATCGAGCAGTCCGCCGAACTGCCCAACGGCACCCGCGTCGTCATCGTCCGCACGCTGCAGCGCGCCCTCGTCGTGAGCGAGGAGACCAGTGAGCGCAGTGGGCAGTGGATGACCGTCGAGCCCCTGCCCGAATCCCGACCGACACCACGCGTCGAGGCGCTGGGCCGCGAGCTGCGGGCCCTCGCCGAAGGCATCGCCGATGCGCGCCGCTCTCGGCGCCTCCCCGAGATCCTCCGCACTGTCGCCCACCCCGGTGAGCTCGCGGATGCCGTGACCGCATGGTCCGACGCCGGCCCTGATCATCGCCTGACGGTGCTCGAACTCACCGAGTTGGGCGCCCGCCTCGAGTTCGTCGTCAGCTGGGCCAAGGACTTCCTCGGCGAGTTGAACGTCAGCGCCAAGATCCGCGACGACGTCACCGAGGGGATGGAGAAATCGCAGCGCGACTACCTGCTGCGCCAACAGTTGGCCGCGATCCGCAAGGAGCTCGGCGAAGAGGATGCGGCTGCCGAGGACTATCGGGCCAAGCTCGACGAGCTGGGCAACCGTTTGCCGGAAGGCGTGCGCACCGCGGTCCTGCGCGAGCTCGAACGGCTCGAGCGCACGAGCGGTCAGTCGCCCGAGCAGAGCTGGATTCGTACCTGGCTCGACCGTGTCTTCGATCTGCCGTGGGCCGTTCGCAGCACGGAGCAGCTCGACATCCCCGCAGCTCGCGAGATATTGGACGCCGACCACGCGGGCCTCGATGAAGTCAAGGATCGCATCGTCGAGTTCCTCGCTGTTCGCAAACTGCGCACGCAACGGGCTGCAGAATCCGAGGCGACAGCGACCGCTGAGGGCAACGAGTCCACGACCGCCGCTTCCAAGCGCAATGACGGCGCCATCATCTTGCTCGCCGGCCCTCCCGGGGTGGGCAAGACCTCGCTCGGCGAGTCCGTCGCGCGGGCCATGGGTCGCAACTTCGTCCGTGTCGCCCTTGGCGGCGTGCGTGACGAGGCCGAGATCCGCGGTCACCGTCGCACCTATGTCGGCGCTCAGCCGGGCCGCATCGTGCGCGCCATCGGCGAAGCCAAGTCGATGAATCCGGTGATCCTGCTCGACGAGGTCGACAAGCTCTCGGCCGGTGGATGGTCAGGCGATCCGACGGCTGCTCTGCTCGAAGTGCTCGACCCGGCGCAGAACCACACCTTCCGAGATCACTACCTCGAGGTCGAGCTCGACCTCAGCGATGTCGTGTTCCTGGCCACGGCGAACACCCTCGAGACGATTCCCGGCCCCCTGCTGGACAGGATGGAGGTCGTCCTCCTCGACGGCTACACCGAAGAGGAGAAGATGGTGATCGCTCGCCATCACCTGCTGCCTCGACAGATCGAGCGCAGCGGTCTTCGGGCCGACGAGATCACGATCACCGATGATGCGCTCCGAGCGATCATCAGTGGCTACACACGTGAGGCCGGCGTGCGCTCGCTCGAACGCGAGCTGGGCACGTTGCTGCGCAAGATGGCCGCGAAGATCGCGACGGCGATCGAGACACCGATCGTGGTCGACTCCACAGATCTCACCGGCTACCTGAAGCGTCCCAAGGTTCATCACGAGGTCGCCGATCGTGTCCGTGACACGCCAGGGGTGGCGACCGGACTGGCGGTCACCGGAGCCGGCGGTGATGTGTTGTTCATCGAGGTCTCGACCAGCCCGGGAGAACCCGGTCTGACCCTCACCGGTCAGCTCGGCGACGTCATGAAGGAGTCGGCGCAGATCGCGTTGTCGTGGGTGCGCGCCCACCTCGACGAGCTCGGCATCGATCCGGCGCTGTTGCAGCAGAAGGTGCACGTTCACGTCCCCGCCGGAGCCGTCCCCAAGGACGGTCCGTCGGCAGGCATCACGATGACGACGGCGCTTGTGTCGGCGCTCACTGGTCGGCCGGTTCGTCCGGAGATCGCGATGACGGGTGAGGTCACGTTGCAGGGCAAAGTGCTGCCGATCGGCGGCGTGAAGCAGAAGGTCCTCGCCGCTCATCGATCGGGCGTCACCGAGGTCATCCTGCCTCGTCGCAACGAGGATGACGTCGACGACGTGCCACAGCGCGTGCGAGACGCGATGACCTTCCACATCGCCGACTCGATGACACAGGTCCTCGACTGGGCGCTGTCGAAGCCTGCTGCCTGAGCTTGCATCATCGGTGTTTCGAGGTCCGTCGGGTGGCGCATTCCGCCTGCGCCACCCGCACGAACCTCGGGTCGAGGTCTTCCGTGCACCTCGACCCATTTGAGCCCCACCGGAGGACAAGGGTCCGGTGGGTTCCCGCTCGAACGGGATGGTTGTTCACGACATCGCGGAGGGTTTCGATGTCGTCGGAATGCAGGAGTGCGGAACGGACAATTGATGACGCAAACCTGCAAGAAAGATGCGAATTTCTTTTCGGCTGGCACGATCGCCCGCTCAGCTGCCCGTCTCGGCGTGAGGTCTACAGTGCTGAGCCGTGACTCCTGAACTGACGCCAGAGGTGGCAGCGGCCGTCCAACACCTACTCGAAGTGCTCGCGCCGGCACACGATCGGCATCTCGCCGAAGACCTGCTCGAGGCGGCAGCGGGGATGATCGCGGACCACACGGCGACGCTCGATCTCAAGATCGCCGCCTCCGCGGTGATGGAGATGCGCGATGCCTACGACATGTTTGCTCCGTATCGCGGGCGCCGGAAGGTCACGATCTTCGGTTCCGCTCGCACGAAGACAGACGACCCGCTCTACCTCCAGGCCCGCACCGTCGCCGAACACCTCGCGGTCAACGGCTGGATGGTGATCACCGGCGCTGGCCCCGGCATCATGCAGGCAGCGATGGAGGGCGCCGGTCGCGAGCAGAGCATCGGTGTTTCAATCCGCTTGCCATTCGAACAGGGCGCAAATCCGGTCATCGCCGGCGACGCGAAGTACGTCAGCATGAAGTACTTCTTCACCCGCAAGTTGATGCTCGTCAAGGAGAGCAGCGCGTTCATCTGCCTGCCCGGCGGATTCGGCACGCTCGACGAGATGTTCGAACTGTTGACACTCACCCAGACGGGCAAGGGCGTGCCCGTCCCGATCGTGTTCCTCGACACGCCTGGCGACCCGTATTGGGAAGAGGTCGCGGCCTTCGTCGACACCCAACTCGTCAAGCGCGGCCTGGTCGCCGCACCCGACACCAGTCTGTACTTCATCACGGACACCTGCGAAGCAGCGATGGCCGAGATCACGAGCTTCTACTCGAACTACGACAGCCTCCGATATGTCGGCGACCTGCTCGTGATCCGGATGCATCACTCGCTCACCGACGACCAATTGCGACAGATCAACGACCGCTTCGGGCATCTCTGCACACGTGGCACGATCGAGCGAATCAACCCGCTTCCGCTCGAGGTTCGCGAGTGCGATCGGGTCGAGTGCGCCCGCATCGGTCTTGCGTTCGCCAAGCGCGGCTACGGTGAGCTGCGTCAGCTGATCGACATGATCAATACGTTCGACAGCTGAGTTCGAGACCCGGGGGTCCCATGCACGTTGCTCAGATCTGGAAGTACCCGGTGAAGTCGATGCAGGGTGCAACGGTCGAACATGCCGAGCTCGCCGACAACGGCATCGTCGGCGACCGGCTGTGGGCACTTCGCGACGAGGCTCGTGGCGCGATCGCGAGTGCTCGCAAGGTCGCTGGGATCAGCAAGCTCGCCGCCAGCTACGACGCTGCCAACGGTGTCACCATCACGCTGCCAGACGGATCGACGGTCGCCAGCTCCGACGCCGCAGCGAACGGTCGTCTGACGGCCGCCGTCGATCATCCGGTGACGCTGTGGGGCCACGAGCCGGCCTCGAACGTCGATCACTACCTGCGCGGCGCCCCGGACGACGCTGACTTCCTCACTGAGCTGCGCTCGATCTTCGGTCGGGTGGACGACGAGCCGCTCCCCGACCTCGCCGTGTTCCCCCCGGAACTGATGACGTACGAGTACCCGCCGGGGAACTACTTCGATGCGTATCCGCTGATGATCATGACGACGTCGGCGATCACCAGTCTCCGCGCGGCCCTTCCCGAATCGGCCATCGACGAGCGACGCTTTCGCCCGTCGCTGGTGATCGACACCGGCGGCGAACCCGGCCACCCCGAGTTCGCCTGGAGCGGACGCCGCTTGCAGATCGGCAACACCGAGGTGGAGGTTCGCAGCGGATGCCCACGGTGCGTCATGATCACGCGTGAGTTCTCGGACGACCTTCCCGCCGACAGAGGCGTGCTCCGCCATGTGGTGCGTGACCTCGATCAGAACGTCGGCGTCTACGCCACCATCGTGACGGGTGGTTCGATTCGCGTCGGCGACCCCGTCGCGATCATCTGACCCTCACGCATCTGTCGCCGTCGACATTCGACCCGCTGACATCCGACCATCAGGCGTCTGATTCGTCACGGTTATCCTCGGCGTCGTCGCTCTGGTCGAGTCGACGTAAGAGGTGGGATGCCTTCTCAATTGCCCGCCTGGCCTGGGTGATCGTTCGCTCCGACGCCGGTCGCTTCTGATCGCCCCGCCGCAGCGCGGTCTTGAGTTCGTCCAGCGCCATCTCGGACAGTTCCTCGGCGATCGCATCGAGGCGATCGGCGAACGAATCCAGTGATTCGTTCACGGCAACAGCTCGTCGACGATGTCGAGGGGGTGCATCACGTTGGCGCCGGCAACGGCGAGATGCATCGAACACCCGGGATTGGCACTCGCGACGACGGTCGCACCGCTGTTGTGCCGGGCGCGATCGATGGACGCGAGCTTGCGTTGACGGATCTCGCCGGCCAGCTCCGGTTGCAGCGCCGAGTATGCGCCGCCAGCTCCGCAGCACAGCCCGTCGTCGTCGAGTTCGACGATGTCGGCGTAGCGACCGAGGACGGTTCGGACCGGAACATGAACCTTTTGCACATGACGAAGGTGGCACGGGTCCTGGACGATGATCGACGGCCGCGCCCGGCTGAGATCCGGAGGTGGCAGTTCGTCGACGTGCGCGGCCAGCCACTCGTGCACGTCGAGCACGCGTGCGGAGAACGCCGCCGCGTCGGCTGTGCCGAGCACATGGCCGTAGTCCTTCATCGCCGCCCCGCAACCGGCCGAATTCACCAGTACCGGCGCATCACCGGGCATGCTCGCGATCACGCGTGTCGCCAACTTCGCGGCCTCGTCAGCCAGACCGGCGTGGATGTGGAGCGCGCCGCAGCAGTCCCCACCGCGCCCGGCGACAGCACACGTGGCCCCAGTCATCTCGATGACGCGTTGCGTCGCCCGGTGGGTCGGGCGTTGCCAGGCGTCCATCACACATCCGGTGAACACCCAGACGTCGTCGCCAGTCGCCTGGATCGGCCTCCCGCGGCGAAGCGGCAGCCGGCCGAGAGCGAGACGTTTCGGGACCAATCGCAAGCGCTGGGCAACTGCGAGCAGTGACGAGCCGACGAGCAGCAGTCGGTGGCGCCCCAGTACGGAGAATCCGGCCCGCTGCCACCACGGCGTCGTGCGCTTGTCGTCAGCGAGACTGTGCTTGGTCGATTCGATCAACCGGCCGTACGGAACACCGGAGGGACATGCGGGCTCACATCCTCTGCACTGCACACACGTGTCCATGAACCCGACGAAGGCGTCATCGATCGGCGCTCCCTCCCACGCAACCGCCCGCATCGCCGCGATTCGACCGCGCGGCGACAGCCCCTCTTCGCCCGTGACCCGATACGTCGGACAGTGCGGAAGGCACAGTCCGCACCCGACACAGCTCGCGAGTTCCGCATCGTTGAGCACAAGCTTCATGGCACGACCACCGTAGTCCGCCGTCCGGCGCGGTCGCGTTGTCCCCAGACAACTCACACGTAGTTGGTACTGACGATCCACAGGCAAGGTGGTGCACAGTGGATCCATGGCCAAGGACACGTCACCACGCCCGCGACGCCGCCGGCGAATGACGATCGATCAACCCGATCGGCGGGCACTCGAACGAGCCGGCTGGCGCACACTGCTCGACTACCGCGAGAACCACGTCCGCGGCGCCGACGGTCGGCTGCTCGCAGTCGAGGGTCGTTGGATGGCCGAAGCAGAGCGCAGCGACGGCGCGTGGTTGATGACGGTGGTGCCCGCAACCACGGTCGACGAAGCGTGGGCTCAGCTGCGGCGGTTGGCCCACTCGTCCGCCCGCCAGCCGTATGACTGGGCCGGCGACGTCGCCAGCTGAGCCGTCACCTACGATTGGGGAATGGCCGAGGTCGATGCCACTGGCACCGTGCAGGGTCTCTGGATCGGCGACCGACTCGGTGCGATGCAGCAGTGCTCGATCCGGTCGTTCCTTGCTGCAGGACACGCCTACGACTTGTACACCTATGGCGCCGTCAGCGGCGTGCCTGATGGTGTGCGGGTGCGCGACGCCGCCGCGCTGATCCCTGCCGACAAGATCTGGTACTACACGGGATACGACAGTCCCGCTGGGTTCTCCAACCAGTTCCGGTACCACCTGTTACGTGAGCGCGGTGGCACGTGGGCGGACCTCGACGTGATCTGCCTCCGTCGACTTCCCGACACCGAGTACATCGTGCCGGCACAGAACGATCCCACGGATCGCATCGCCACCTGCATCCTGCGCGCCCCGCGAGATTCAGTGTTGCTCGCCATGGCCGTGGAGGCAACGGACAACGTAGACGCTTCGACTGCGGTGTGGGGCCAGACCGGCCCCAAGTTGTTCACCCGGCTGCTGGCCGAGCTCGATATCGAGGTTCTCCCGACCGGAACCGTGTGCCCGATCGACTTCCTCGATTGGCACATGGTGATCAGCGCGAACCGGGACGTCCAGGCCGAGACGCGCGATCGGATCTCGAACTCGTTCGCGATCCACCTGTGGAACGAGATGTGGCGACGAGGAGGAGTCGACACGAACGAGCCAGGTCCACCCGGTTGTCTGTACGCCGAACTGCTCCAGCGTTTCGGGGTCGTCACGACCTCCGCCGACGCCATCTGAGAACGCCTCGCTCGCGAGGCGCCGTCGTTAGCCTGGCTGCATGCCAGAGGGCCACACGATTCACCGAGTTGCGAAAGATCATGGCGCACTGCTCGTTGATCGAGCAGTGCACGTCACGTCGCCACAGGGTCGATTCTCAGCAGACGCGCAGCGAATCGACGGACAGAAGCTGGACCGGCTCGAGGCATACGGCAAGCATCTCTTCTACCACTGGAGCAACGGCGACGTCGGCCATGTGCACCTTGGTCTGTTCGGCAAGTTTCGAATCTCGAACGGGCCGGATGCGCCAGAGCCGGTCGGCATGGTGCGGATGCGCCTGCAGTCAGAACTCGCGACGATCGACCTCGCCGGCCCCACTGATTGCACGATCGGGACACCAGACGACCGCCAGAAGATCATCGATCGGCTGGGCCCTGATCCGTTGCGGCGCGATGCCAAGCCGCAGATCGCGATCGACCGGATGGCACGCTCGAAGCAGCCGCTCGGTGCTCAGTTGCTCGATCAGAAGGTCCTGTGCGGCGTCGGCAACGTCTACCGGGCCGAGGCGCTGTTCGTCAACGGCATCAACCCCAACCGGGCGGGTACCGACACGGATCCGGCCGAGCTGCGTGCGCTGTGGGACACCGTCACCGCGATGTTGCGCAAAGGCGTGAAGGACAACCGCATCATCACGGTCCAACGCGGCGATGTGACCTTGCCCAAGGACCGCAAGCTCCGCCGCGGCGAGGCGACCTACGTGTACCACCGTGATCGGTGCCTGCGCTGCGACACGCCCGTCCAGACCGTCGACCTCGGCGGCCGCCCGTGCTACTTCTGCCCGGTGTGCCAGCCACGCTGATCTCACGGTGTGCGTAGCCTGTCGTCATGAGCGCACAACGATCCCTCGAGCTGTCGATTCCATCATTGGTTCAGGATCTACGCGAGTCGTATGACGCCGGGGTGATGCGGTCCCTCGATGCGCGTCGCACCCAGTTGCGCCAGCTGCGGCGGATGTTGATCGAGCGTGAAGACACCATCATGGCTGCGATGGTCAGTGATCTCGGCAAGCCGCCGATGGAGGCGTACGCGGCCGAGGTCGGCTTGGTGCTGGCCGAGATCGACGACGCGCTGAAGCATCTCGGCGAGTGGGCCGCACCGACCAAGGTCAAGGTCGCCCTCGCGTTCAAGCCGGGGTCGGCCGAGATCATGCCGGAGCCGCTCGGCGTCGCCCTGATCATCGCCCCGTGGAACTACCCGATGCAGTTGCTGATCGCGCCACTCGTCGCTGCGCTCGCGGCTGGGAACACCGTGGTCCTCAAGCCGTCCGAGGTAGCCCCGGCAACCGCTGCAGCGATGGCCGAGTTGATACCCCAGTATCTCGATCAGCGAGTCGCCAGGGTCGTGGTCGGTGGCGTCGACGAGACAACGGCGCTGCTTGCCGAGCACTTCGACCACATCTTCTACACCGGCAACGGCACGGTCGGTCGGATCGTGATGACGGCCGCAGCCAAGCACCTCACACCCGTGACGCTGGAGCTGGGCGGCAAGAGTCCGGCCATCGTGACAGCCGACGCCGACATCACGATCGCGGCCAGGCGAATTGCGTGGGGCAAGTTTCTCAATGCCGGCCAGACCTGCGTCGCTCCGGACTACGTGCTGGTCGATGCATCGGTGGAGAAGGCGTTCGTCGACGCCCTGGCCGCGACGATCCGCGAGTTCTATGGTGACGATCCGAAGGCGTCGGCGGACTACGCGCGCATCGTCAACGAACGCCACTGGGATCGCCTCAACGGCCTGCTCGATGCCGGCGGGTACGACACGACGGTGTGCGGCGGAGGAGGTGACCGGGCAACGAAGTTCATTCCACCCACGGTGCTCACCGGCGTCAAACCCGATGCCGCGCTGATGCAGGAGGAGATCTTCGGCCCGATCCTGCCGGTGCTGCCCGTCTCCGACCTCGACGAAGCGATCCGGTTCGTCAACGATCGCGACAAACCGTTGGCGCTGTACGTGTTCAGCTGCGATCCGCACGCGATCGGGCGCGTGCTCGACCGGACGACGGCGGGCGGCGTCTGCGTCAATCATGCCGTGTTGCACGTCGGTGTCGGCGCCCTGCCGTTCGGCGGGGTGGGCGGTAGTGGCATGGGTGCGTACCACGGCAAGGCCGGGTTCGACACGTTCAGCCATCGCAAAGCCGTGCTGCGCAAGCCGGTGCGACCCGATCCGTCGATCCTCTATCCGCCCTACAAGGGATGGAAGTACAAGCTCGTCCGTCGCTTCCTCTGACGCCGTCTGCGGGCTACTGGGCCTGCCACATCGGCGGATCGGGATCGCCTCGCCAGTACGCAAGACGACGGAAGGCTTCGTCGGCGTGGGCAGGATCGAAACGCGCCCGTTTCAGCCGCATCAGCGTCGCCGCGATCAACCGCATCTCGGCGATGGCCGAGCCCAGTTCGTCGTCGACTCGTCGCCCGTACCCGGAGCGGAACGCTTCGTAGACACCGGCGTCACCACCCCAACGCGCTGTCCACGTCATCAGCGGCGCGTGGTCCCACGCACGGGGGCCGACGCACAACAGATCCCAGTCGATGAGCACTGGCCCGGTTGCATCGACGAGCACATTGCCAGGGTGCACGTCGCCGTGGCACAGCACCAGCGGCCCGCCTCGGGCGGCATCGATCCACCATCGATGTGTCTCGTACGCGCTGCGCAACCCGTCGCGAGCGAGTTCGTCGATCGTGCTCGCCTCGTCGAACATCTGGTCGAAGTCCCACCACGGGAACGTCGCGCAGAACGGCAGTGGGTGATCGACGGTGGTGGGGTCGAGGGCGTGAACTCGCGCGACAATGCCCCCGACGAACTCCCAATCGACCGCGCGATCGGGATCATGCTCGATGCGTTCCCACGCCGTCACGTTGAGGCCGTTGTCGAGTTCGATCCAGTCGTCGCGGGCCGGGATCGCGGCGCGGATGCCCTCGGCCTGCAAGCAGCGAGCGAATTGCAAGGCCGCGCTCATCGGCGCGGTGGCCTTGCTGACACGAACGATGACGTCGCCGCTCACGAACACGCCGTTGGCACCGACCCGGATCAACTCCGGCTCGGCCAGCCCCCAGTGTTGGGCGGCCACGTGCGCCGACCTCGTGAGCGTCGCCTCGTCGCCGGGTGCCTCGACGACGAGCGGAAACCGTTCAAACACCGAGCTCGCGGCTCGGGTTGAGCCGTCCTGTTGGATCGAACTCGTTCTTGATCCGGCGATGCAGCGCAACGACCGCCGGTTCGAGGAGTCGCGCCGGTGCTGGCTCTGTGTGGTGCACGATGCCGACACCGATCTCGGCGACGAAGCCAGACGTTCCGGTCAGGGTGTGCAGAGCGCTCGGTGCCAGCGACCAGCGATGTGCCTTCGGCAGCGGTGGTGGTCCCGCCGCCGGTGCCATTCCCGTTCGTTGTGCTTGCTCGGCGATGTCATCCGGGTGGCCCTCGAGCAGCGCCCACGTCGATTCGCCATCCCACAGCACCGAGACCGGGCGGAAGAGCGCGGCAAGGATTTTCCGCGGATCGTCAGTACTGCACAACCACTGGGACGCTGCCGGCAGCGGACGCGTCCGCAGGATCACCGAGCCGATGAAGCCGAGTGTCCCCTTGGAGCCGACGAGCAAGCGGCACAGGTCGAAGCCGGACACGTTCTTCACCGTTGGCCCGCCGGCCTTCACGAGTTCACCGGCTGCTGACACGTAGTGCGCTTCGAGCAGGACGTCGCGCACCGGGCCGTAGCCGAGACGGCGGACACCGCTCTGACCCATCGCGAGCGCGCCGCCGACAGTGCCGTCCGCGGGCAACGCAACGCATTGACCGACCGCAGCGAGTTCCGCATCGAGATCGCTCACGAGCGTTGCAGCACCACACGACACGATCATCTCATCGGCCTGAAGCCATTCGATTCCGGCCGGTGCTCTCACTGCGCGCACACCGGCGACGGCACCGCCGCGAGAGGACGCGCCTGCGATCGTGACCGGTCCGTCGTCGACACCCCCGACGGCCGCAACGAACTCGGTCAGATCCACGCACCCTCCGGCACGTGGTGCACGTCGCCACAGCTTGCGGGACTGGGCAGAACCTTCGTCGGATTGGCCAACGCCGACGGATCCCAGGCCGCTCGCAGTCCAGCCTGCGCCGCGAGGTCGACGGGGCTGAACATGAGCGGCATGTAATCGCGCTTCTCGAGCCCGATGCCGTGCTCGCCGCTGAGCACTCCCCCGGCCGCGACTGAGACACGAACGATCTCTTCACCGGCGGCGTGCACACGGTCCATCACCCCGGGCTCGCGCTTGTCGAAAACCAGCAGTGGGTGCAGATTCCCATCGCCGGCGTGGAACACGTTCATGACGAGCAGGTCGTGGCGGGCGGCGATCTCGTACACCTGCTGCAGGACCTCGGTGAGCTTTCGTCTCGGAACGACCGTGTCGTGGAGGTAGTAGTTCGGCTTGATCCGGGCGATCGCGCCGAACGCGGTCTTGCGACCCTTCCACAGCAACGCTCGCTCGGCTTCGTCCTGGGCGACGCGCACGGTGCGGGCGCCGTTCGCGGTACCGATCGCGACGATGCGTCGGACCTCGTCCTCGAGCCCGTGGGTCAGTCCCGCGACCTCGACCAGCAGCACGGCCGCTGCGTCCATCGGCAGACCGGCATGCACGTACTCCTCGACCGCTCGGGTGCACAGGGCGTCCATCATCTCCAACGCGCCCGGCACCATCCCGTCGGCGATGATGGCGCTGACCGTCGCAGTGCCGTCCTCGACCCGCATGAAATCGAGCAACATCGTCTTGACCGCCGGTGCCGTTTGGGTCAGCTTGACGCAGATCTTGGTCGCGATGCCGAACATCCCTTCGCTGCCGACGAACGCACCGCGCAGATCCAGACCGAGTGGTTCTGGGTCCTCGCCGCCGATCGTGACGACGTCGCCATCGGGCAGCACGACCTCCATCGCCAGGATGTGGGCCGACGTGACGCCGTCGGCGAGGCAGTGCGGCCCGCCCGAGTTGTTGGCGACGTTGCCACCGATGGTGCAGCTCTGCTGACTACTGGGATCCGGCGCGAAGTGCAGACCGTGGTGGGCGACCGCCTTGGTCAGATCGAGGTTGAGGACGCCCGGCTCCACCCAGGCTTGGCGCGCCGCAGGATCGACCGAGAGAATGCGGTTCATCTTCGCCAGCGAGACGACGACGGCTCCGTCCAGCGGCGTCGCGCCTCCGGCCAAGCCGGTGCCGGACCCGCGTGCGACGAACGGCACCGCGTGGCGCACACACGCGGCAACCACCGCTTGGACCTCTGCCGTCGTCGTCGGGAAGCACACGACCGACGCCCGACCATCGAAGTTCGAGGCGTCGCGACGATAGAGGCTGAGCTCGGTCGCGCCGATGCGAACGCGATCTGAAGCCAACGCCCGCGTGAGGTCGTCGACCAGCGAGGTCATGCGCCGCGGCGGTGGCGGCGGCTGCTCCGCCGCGGGCCGACCTGGGTGTTGTCGTGCATCTGACGCAGCACGATGACCTGGCCGGCCTCGACCGGTCGTCCGTCGACGAGGACCTGATCGTTGTCACTCACCTGATCCGCGAGCGAGATGACCTCACCATGCAGTCGGGCGCGCAGTTCCTGCTCTTTCGCGTGCATTGCCTCGCGACCGTCGCGCACGGCCTCGATCACGTCGTGTCCGCGTGACTTGACCTTCGTGACCGCCGACCTGGCGACGTTCACCGGGGCCAGGTGCGCTGCGGTCTCTTTCACCTTGCGCTTGGCGTAGCCCGCACCGGCGATGCCCGCCACCGCACCACTCACGAACCACGAAACTCGCTTGATCATCGCGACATGCCCTTCCGCCTCGACTCGGGCTTCGACGCAGCGCGTCGTCCTTCCTCGGCGACTCGACCGTCGGCGATCTCCAGCCGGGGTCGGTCGATCCCACGCAACCGGCGCACGGCGCGTCCGGTTCCGGTCGCGATCCCGGCAGCCTTGATCACCGGAGTCGAGAGCGCGACCCGGGCGATCCGGCCGCTGCCGGAGACGGCATCGCTGATCGCTTCCGCAGAACCGATCACGCGGTTGAACCGGTCGAGATCGTCACGGGCTTCGCGCATCGTGGCCCGCGCCTGATCGGTGGACAGCTGCATCTCGGCCAGCAGCGGCCGGGTTTCATTGCGCAGTGACTCGACCTCGGCGCGCAGCGAACCTAGCGTGTCGAGGACGCGGACGAGGACGACGATGAGCGCGGTGAAACCGAGCGCACACAGCACAGTGGCGAGAACGACGGCGAGCTGACCTGCGGTCATGACGGCCTGCGCGGGTCGGGTGGCGTCGATTCGTCGTGCCGGCTGTGTTCGTTCATGCGTCTGGCGACCTCGTGCTCGAAACCGTGCTCGGAGGGCTCGTACAGCGTGACGTCGCTCAATTCGGCGGGACGGTACTGCTGGGGAACCCAGCCTCGCGGATCATCATGAGGGTACACGTACGTGGTGCCGTGGCCCAGCGATGCTGCTCCCTGATAGTGAGCGTCACGTAGGTGAGCAGGCACTTCGCCGACGGCGCCGTCCTTCACCATCGTGCGCGCGTTCCAGATGCCGAGCGCCGACCGATTGCTCTTCGGCGCGGTCGCCAGATGGACGACTGCCTGAGCCAGGTTGAGTTGACCTTCGGGGAGACCGACGTGTTCGATCGCATGCGCCGCGGCGACAGCGACCACGAGCGCCTGCGGGTCGGCCATACCGACGTCCTCGCTGGCCAGGATGATCAGGCGACGAGCGATGAAGCGTGCGTCTTCGCCCGCCTCAAGCATGCGCGCCAGCCAGTACAGGCCGGCGTCGGGGTCGCTGCCGCGGATGCTCTTGATGAACGCGCTGATCACGTCGTAGTGGTCGTCGCGTCCGTAGCGCAGTGCGCTGGTACCGAGGGCGGCCTCGATGTGCTCGACCGTGAGCATCGCCGGATGAGCGAGCGCGCACGCAACTTCCAGCGCGGTGAGGACCTGCCGCCCGTCGCCGCCCGATCGATCGGCGAGCAACGCCACGGCTCCTGCATCCGCGCTCGCTGCTTCGGACGCCAGACCCCGCTCGATCAGCTGGACGATCGCGACTCGGTCGAGCGGTTCGAGCCGAAACAGGGTGCTGCGGCTGCGAAGTGGTGCGTTGACCTCGAAGAACGGGTTCTCCGTCGTTGCCCCGATCAACGTCAGCGTGCCGTCCTCGACCGCCGGCAACAGCGCGTCCTGCTGCGACTTGGAGAAGCGGTGAATCTCGTCGAGGAACAGGATCGTGCCGCGACCGTGCTCACCCAACCGCTGGCGGGCCCGCTCGATGACCTCGCGCACATCCTTCACGCCGGCTGTCACCGCGGAGAGCTGCTCGAACGCGCGCTGCGTCGTGCCCGCGATCGCCAGCGCGAGCGTCGTTTTGCCGGTGCCCGGCGGGCCCCAGAAGATCGCCGAGCTGAGGCGATCCTGCTCGACGAGCTTGCGCAACGGGCGTCCCGGACCGACGAGGTGGGTCTGTCCGACCACCTCGTCCAGTGTCTTCGGACGCAATCGAGCCGCGAGCGGTGCTTGCTGACGCAGCCGATCGGCGGCGGCCGCGCTGAACAGGTCGCCGCTCACAACGATTGCAGCACGAGCTCGTACCCGGCTTTGCGGAAGCCGACCACGTTCTCGAGCATCCACTCCCGCGTCACCCACTGCCACGACACGAATTCGCTGCCATCAGGTGTGGGGACGACATCGCCGTGAGTCGCATCGAACAGGAACCACCGGTGGGCCTGGCCCAGCCGGCCCTTGCGCGCCTTGACCTCGACCGGGTACTCGTAGACGATCCAGGTCGGATACTCGGCAACGGCCATCACGTCATCGGGGCCGAGGCCTGTCTCTTCGCGCAGCTCGCGCCAGGCGGCGCCGATCGGCTCCTCGTCGGGTTCGAGGCCACCCTGCGGAAACTGCCACTGGCCTGGCACATCGGCCCGTTCGAAGGCCAGCAGACGGTCGTCTTGACCACGGATCACGATGACGACGCCGGCACGAAAGTTCAGACTCGCCATGCCTGCCACGCTACTCTGCACCCGTGTCCGACATCGTTGTACGCAGGGCCAAGTTCGACTTCCCCGACGACCTCGACGACGTGTTCCCGGGCGACGACATCGTTGCCGAGTGCTACTTGGCCGCGTTCTCGCTGACGATGCCGACACTCGAGCCGTACCTGATCCGCGTGTTCCGTGGCCTGGCCGATCGCATCACCGATCCTGCGCTGGCCGACGACGTGCGTCAGTTCATCTCCCAGGAAGCACAGCACCACCGCAACCACTCGCGCATCAACAACATCATCAAGTCCCGACTCGGACACGATGTCGCAGCCGAGCTGCAGACGATCGAGGACCAGCTCGATGCCGACTACCGCCGCTTCCAGGCGACCAAGTCGGAGAAGTACAACGTCGTGTACGCCGAGGGTTTCGAGGCGATGACGTGCGCGATGGTTGTGTCGATGTTCTCCCGCGCCGCGGCAGGCCAGGGTTCCCCTCGGTTCGGTGCGTGGCAGCAGCTGTTCGCCTGGCACGGCGCGGAAGAGATCGAACATCGCACCGTCGCGTTCGGTGTCTTCGAGGCGCTGGTGGACAGTTACCCATACCGGGTCTTCGGGTCTCTTCGAACGCAGATCCACTTCAGTCGTTACGTCGATCGGCTGCAGCGGGTGCTGCTCGTGGCCCACGGCCAACCGGCCAAGCACCATCTTCCGTCGTGGCTCAAGCATTCGTGGCGGCAATTCGCGCGGACGTTCACGTACAACTACGACCCGGCGGACATCGACCCCGACCCACTGGTCGCGACGATCCTGTCGATGTACGCACCATCCCCGTCACCCGACGCCGACTAGCGGCGACGTGTCGTTCATCGAACACGCCGAGGAGTGCCTTCGGCGCGTCGCCGAGCAACCCGAAGCTGCGGCCATCGCGCTGCTGACCCGTCGCGATGCCGCGCTGCTCGATGACGCCCGCGCCGCAGACAGGAACGGTGATGCTCGCCCGCTGGCGGGCCAGGTGCTGACCGTGAAGGCCTGCTTCGACGTGGGCGGCTGGACGACGCATTGCGGATCGAGCGTGCGCGCAGATGATCCGCCGGCAGCGGCAGACGCAGCCGTGGTGACTGCACTGTGCTCGGCCGGCGCCCTGTTGTTCGCGCAGACGAACATGACCGAGTTCGCGTACGGCGCGCTGGGGCTCAATGACACCTACGGCACGCCGTCCACGCCCTTGATTCCCGGCGACGAGCATGTCAGCGGCGGCTCGACGTCGGGCGGCGCCGTCGCGGTCGCGCGCGGGTTCGCCGACATCGCACTCGGCAGCGACACCAGTGGTTCGATCCGCATCCCCGCTGCGTTCTGCGGCGTGGCCGGTTTCAAGCCGACCAAAGGCCGGTACCCCGAGACCGGCATGGCCTACTTGTCACCGACCTTCGATGTCCCTGGCATCATCGCGACATCGGCCGAAGCGTGTCGTCGAGTTCACGTCGCACTCGGGTTCATGCCACCCCGTCTCGGCGCTGAGATCTCGCCCCGCGAGACCGAGATCATCGTCCCCGGTCATACGGCAACGGATGGCGTCGACCCACAGATCGCAGCAGCGTTCGCCGAGTGGCTGCGGGCCATCAGCGACGCCGGCACCTCGATCAGAAGGCGAGAGGTACCGAGCCTCGCCGCGGCAAGCGCAGCGACGCGTGACGGAGGGATCATCGGCGCCGAGGCGTTCGCTCAGCACCGTTCGCGCCTGGCCGACGAGATCGATCGCTACGACCGTCGAGTCGGACCACGGATCGCTGCCGGCGAGCTCGTGCCGGCCTGGCGTTACAGCGATTCGCTGCGCCGGATCCGCGTCGCTGCCGCCGAGTTCGAACGAGACATGGCCGATGCGGCTGTCATCCTCACGCCGACAACTCCGATGCTGCCGCCACGCATCGATGCGTTCGCCGACAACGACCACTACCTCGCCACCAACGCCGAATCGTTCCGGCTCACCGAGTTCGCCAATCGGCTCGACCTGCCCAGCATCACCATTCCCGGTGACCTGGGCAATCGTCGTCCGTTCGGGCTGTTGATCACCGGTCGACACGGTGAGGACGCACGGGTGCTCGACATCGCGGTCGCGATCGAACGGTGGCTCACGGGGTAGGTTCGGACCATGATCGTGATCCGCTCCGAAGATGTTGCCAACACCCCTCGCCACGTGTCCGGTCCCGGGTGGGACAGCAAGAGGATGATCGTCAAGGCCGACGGCATGGGCTATTCGGTCCACGAGACACGAGTGCACGAAGGCTGTGAATCACGCCTGCATTACGAGAACCATTTCGAGACCAACTTTTGTGTCGGCGGCGAAGGCGAGGTCGTCGACATGGCCACTGGTGAGACTCACCAGATCCGACCCGGAACCATCTACGCGCTCGACCAGCACGACGATCACATCATCCGGGCCACCAAGGGTGACCTGCACCTGATCTGCGTCTTCAACCCAGCGGTGTCCGGCACCGAGACTCACAACGCCACGGGCGGCTACGAAGTCTCCGCCGACTGACAGCCCCATCACCCTTCACATCGATGATGGGCGCGTCGAGCGCGTCCTCACGCGCTGAGCGCGCCCATCGAAACGTGGATCTCGATGGTGGGCGCGTCGAGCGCGTCATGACGCGCTGAGCGCGCCCACCCGGAGGAATCGGGATCAGAGCTTGGGTGGGAGGACGCGGATGCCGAGGTCGGCGAGTTGCTTCGGTGCCGGTGGGGTCGGTGCACCGGTCATCAGATCGGTGCCGCTCTGGGTCTTCGGGAAGGCGATGACTTCGCGGATGTTCTCTTCGCCGGCCAGGATCGCGACGAGGCGGTCGATGCCGAACGCGAAGCCACCGTGGGGCGGAGCGCCGTACTCGAATGGGCGCAGGAAGAAGCCGAACTTCTTGTCGGCTTCCTCATCGCTGATGCCCAGGGCGTTGAAGACGCGGCGCTGCAGGTCGCTCTCGTGGATTCGGATCGAGCCCGAGCCGAGCTCCCAACCGTTGAGAACGAGGTCATACGCGAGTGCCCGGACGGACATCGGGTCGGTCTCGAACTTGTCGAGATCATCGGGATGAGGGCGGCAGAACGGATGATGTCCGGGCTTGGGCTTGCCGGTCTCTTTGTCGATACCGACGAAGAGCGGGAACTCGGTCACCCACACGTAGCGGTACGGCCCCTGCCACACCGGCGGACGGCCGAGGTCGTTGCGCAGCGTGCCGAGCACTTCGCACGTCATGTCCCACTCGTCGGCGACGATGAGGATCAGGTCGCCGGCCTTGCCGTCGAGGCGCTTCAACACCTCGGCCTGCTCGTCGGCGCTGAGGAACTTGGCGACCGGAGATTCGAGCGACCCGTCGGCGGCGACCTTGAGCCACACGAGACCCTTGGCCCCCATCTTCTTGGCCCGATCGGTGAGGCCGTCGAGCTTGTTGCGACCCATCTCCTCGGCCTTGCCCGAGGCGTTGATGCCCTTGATGCTGGCTGCGCCGGCAAAGGCTTTGAACTCGGTGGCGGCAAACACGTCGGTGAGCTCGTTGAGCTCCATCCCGAACCGAAGGTCGGGCTTGTCGACGCCGAAGCGGTTCATCGCTTCGTGCCATGTGATCCGCTCGATGGTCGGCGGGCGCTCACCCGTCACGGCCTCGGCCGCGGCGACCACGGCTTCGCTGATCGCAGCGAGCACGTCGTCCTGACTGGCAAAGCTCATCTCCGCGTCGAGCTGCATGAACTCGTACTGGCGGTCGGCGCGCAGGTCTTCGTCGCGCAGGCAGCGGGCGATCTGGTAGTAGCGGTCGATGCCCGCGACCATCAGCAACTGCTTGAACAGCTGCGGACTCTGCGGCAGCGCGTAGAACGAGCCGGGCTCTTTGCGGCTCGGTACCAGGAACTCGCGGGCACCTTCTGGGGTGGACGGGACGAGCATCGGCGTCTCGATCTCGACGAAGTCCTGGCCCTCCATCGCACTGCGGATCGCCGAGTTGACGCGGGCACGGGTGCGCAGGTTCTTCTGCATCCGCTCGCGACGGATGTCGAGGTAGCGGTGCTGAAGTCGGGTGTTCTCGTCGACCTTGTCGGCACGCGAATCGATGGGGAACGGCGGTGGCTCGGCCTGGCGGAGGACCTCGACCACACACTCCCCCAGCTCGACCTCACCGGTCGGCAGGTTCGGGTTGATCGTGCCCTCGAGGCGGGCCCGCACGATGCCGGTGATGCGCAAGACGTACTCGCTGCGGACATCGACGTCGTTGTCGACCACGCACTGGATCACGCCGGTGTGGTCACGCAGGTCGATGAACGCGAGCTGTGTTCCGTGCTCGCGACGGCTGGCGACCCATCCGCACACGCTGACGGTCTCGCCCACCTGCGCCAGGCGGAGCTCGCCGCACATGTGGGTTCGCATGCTGGTTGCACTCATTCCGATGCCTCTTTCAACGCCTCTTCCAAGGCCTGTGTCACTTCTGAGATCAATGATTCGCGAGCCACCTCGCGCTGGCCGGTGCCGGTGCCGACAGGCACTCGCAGCGGCCGGATGACGACGGTGTCGGCTTCGAGTTCGTTCGAGCCGACGATCAGCGCGAGCTGTGCGCCGCTTCGATCGGCGGCCTTCATCTGGCTCTTCATGCTGCGGTTCTCGAAGGCACGGTCCGCGGTGAACCCCGCTGCACGCAACTGGTGCGTCAAACGCATCGCTTCCCGACCGCCGGTCGTGTCGACGATGAACACGTCGACCGCGAGGTCTGGCGCATCGAACACACCTTCGTCATCGCACGCGAGCAGCGTTCGATCGAGACCGAGCGCGAAGCCGATGCCGTGCGTCGGCGGCCCGCCCAGAGACTCGACCAGGCCGTCGTAGCGGCCACCGCCGCCCAGCGCGTTCTGTGCAGATTCGAGGGTGCCACCCTGGAACTCGAACGTCGTGTGCCGGTAGTAGTCGAGGCCGCGGACGAGCTTGTCGTCGACGGTGTACGGAATGGCGAGATCGGTGAGACCCTGCTGCACCGCAGCGAAGTGGGTGGCCGCGGCCTCGCTGTAGAACGAAGCGATCCGTGGCGCGGCAGCGATCAGCGGCGCATCGGGTGCCCGCTTGGAATCGAGCACCCGCAATGGATTCTTCGCCAGCGTGACACGGCTCTCGGCAGTGAGCGAATCGATGTTGGTCTCGAAGTAGGCCTGCAACGCCTCGACGTAGCGAGCACGGTCGGCAGGCTCACCGAGCGAGTTGAGCAACAGGTTGACCTGACGCAGGCCGAGCCGGCGGTAGAACTCCCAGCCGAGGGCGATGACCTCGACGTCGAGGTACGGATCGTCGGCGCCGAGGACTTCGATACCGACCTGGTCGAACTGGCGATACCGACCCCGCTGCGGCTTCTCGTAGCGGAAGTTCGGTCCGGCATAGAACACTTTCCACGGCGTGGCCGGGCGATGCTGGGCGAATGCGCGACACACGCTGGCTGTCTGCTCAGGGCGCAGTGCGATGTGGCGCTCGCCCTTGTCGACGAAGTCGTACATCTCCTTGGTGACGACATCGGTCGCGTCACCGATGCGTTGGAACACCCCGAGATCTTCCATCAGCGGCGGCATGATCTCGCCGTAACCAGCACCTTCGACGACTGACGCGAAGACCGATTGGAACCGCCGCCACCTGGCCGAGTCGGGTGGCAGGATGTCGCGCATCCCGGGACTCGACTGGAACTCTGGCATAGGCCACAAGGCTAGAGCGCGGCCGAACGTATCCCTCGGGAGTTTCCGGCGACCGTACGCTTGCGCTGCTCGGTTCCGGGGACCAGGCGATATGCGTCGTACACGCCGTCGATGGTCTTGATCGTGCGCAATACGGCATCGAGATGTGTCGGGTCGGCGAGCTCGAACTCGAACCGCATCTTGGCCACCCGGTCGTTGCCGGTGTGGGTGCTGCACGCAACGATGTTGACGTGCTGCTCGCTGAGCGAGTTGGCGACGTCGCGCAGCAGCTTCGAGCGATCGAGCGCGACGACTTCGACGCCGGCCCGGAAGACCGTCTTGCGGTTCTCGCCGTCCCACTCGACGTCGATCAACCTCGACGACTGGTCGGACATCAACGACACAGCATTGGCACAATCCGAACGGTGCACGCTGACGCCACGGCCGCGGGTCACGAAGCCCATGATCTCGTCGCCGGGCACGGGAGTGCAGCAGCGCGACAACCGCACCAGCACGTCGTCGAGACCCTCGACGTGGATCCCGACCTTCGAACGTGCCCGCTGGAACCCACGCGGGCGCAGCACCGTGGCCGCCGACATCTGCTCTTCCTGATCGCCGGTACGGATCTCGCGAGCGACCTTCTGCACCAGAGATCGAGCCGACAGGTGGCGCTCGCCGATCGCGACCAGCGCGGCATCGAGCTCGGCGTAGCCGTGGCTCTCGATCTCCTTCAGCAGGACTTCGGAGTTCCACATCCCCTGGGCCGGCAACGATTCGCGACGGAACTCCTTGATCAGCTCTTCGCGGCCGGATTCCAATGCGTCGTCACGACGCTCGCGGCTGAACCACTGGCGGATCTTGTTGCGCGCCCGCGGCGATTCGACGAACGTCAACCAGTCGCGCGACGGCCCCGCAGTTTCGAGCTTGGAGATGAACACCTCGCACGTGTCACCGCTGCGCAGACGGTGATCGAGCGGCACGAGGCGGCCGTTGACCTTGGCGCCGATGCACTTGTGTCCGACCTCGGTGTGCACGCCGTACGCGAAGTCGACGGTGGTCGACTTGATCGGCAGCGTGATCACGCGGCCCTTGGGCGTGAAGACGAAGACCTCCTCTTGCTCGAGGTCGGTCTTGAGGCTCTCCATGAACTGGTTCGGGTCGCTGACCTCGGCCTGCCAGTCGATGATGCGGTTGAGCCAGTCGATGTCCTGCGTCGGCGCGTCTTCTTTGTACGCCCAGTGGGCAGCGACGCCCCACTCGGCGCGCTGATGCATCTCGCGAGTTCGGATCTGGACCTCGATCGCCTTCCCGTCGGGGCCGATGACCGTGGTGTGCAAGCTCTGGTAGAGGTTGAACTTCGGCATCGCGATGTAGTCCTTGAACCGACCCAGCACCGGCTTCCAGCGGCCGTGGATGCAGCCCAGCGCGGCATAGCAGTCCTTGATCGAGTCGACGATGACACGGATCGCGACGAGGTCGAAGATCTCGTCGAAGTCGCGGTTCTTCTGGATCATCTTCTCGTAGATGCTCCACATGTGCTTGCCGCGGCCGGTGATCTCGGCATTGATGTTCAGGTCGAGCAGCCGACCGCGCACCTCGGCCAAGGCTTTGGCGAGATACAGGTCGCGCCCCGGGCTGCGGGTGCTCACGAGGTGGTCGAGCTCGGCGAAGCGCTTCGGGTACAGCGACGCGAAGCTGAGGTCTTCCAGCTGCTGACGCAGTTCCTGCATACCCAGTCGGTGCGCGAGCGGGGCGTAGATGTCGAGCGTCTCTTGGGCGATACGGCGCTGCTTCTCGGCCGGCATGCCGGCGATGGTGCGCATGTTGTGCAGCCGGTCGGCGAGTTTGATGATGAGGACGCGCAGATCGCGCGCCATCGCCACCAACATCTTGCGCATCGTGGCTGCCTGTTGGGCTTCCTTGGAGTCGAACTGCAACCGTTCCAGCTTGGTGACACCATCGACGATCGCGGCGACGTCGGCACCGAACTGCTGCTCGACGTCGGCCAACGTGATCTCGGTGTCCTCCACCGAGTCGTGCAACAGCGCAGCGGCCAGCGAGGTCTCGTCGAGACCGATGTCGGCGACGATGCGAGCCACAGCGAGCGGGTGGTTGATGTACCCCTCGCCACTGCTGCGCAGTTGGTTCTTGTGGGCCTCGTTCGCCATCGCGAAGGCGCGAGTGATCAGGGCCGTGCTCGCCTTCGGGTGACGCTTTCGGTACGCGTTGAGGACAGGCGTCAGTTCGTCGTTGGTCACCTGGTGCTGACGGCGCCAGGGCAGAACTCGATCGACTGTCCCCATCGGTCAGTACACCGCCAGGCTCTCGATCGGCCGATCGCCGAGCGCGGCGCGGCCGCCGAGGCCGCCGATCTCGAGCAGGAAGCCGAGTCCGGCGACCACGCCTCCGAGCGCTTCCACCAGCCGGCACGTGGCCGCCGCAGTCCCACCCGTGGCGAGGACGTCGTCGATCACCAGCACCCGCTCGCCGGGCTTGATCGCATCGCGATGGATCTCGAGCTTGTCTGTGCCGTACTCGAGCGTGTATTCCTCACGGACCACAGCCCACGGCAGCTTGCCGGGCTTGCGAACCGGGATGAACCCGGCCCCGATCCGGAATGCGACAGGTGCAGCGAGGATGAAGCCGCGGGCCTCGACACCCAGCACGACATCGACAGGAACGTTGTCGAAACGATGGACCAGGTCGATGACCGCCCGACTGAACCCTTCACTGTCGCCGAGCAACGGCGTGATGTCGCGGAACGTGACGCCGGGAGTCGGGTAGTCCGGGATGTCGCGGACGAGCTCACGAATCCAAGTCGAGTCCGACGGCACCGTTGCGATTGTCATGGTCCCAGGATACCGACCCGCGCACAGCTCACGCCGGGATCAGCGACCGGGGTCGCTCAGCGACGGGTCTTCTTGCGCGGCCGCGGCGGGTGAGTGAGGATCGCGTCGGCAGTCTGAGGCGTCCGCAGGGCAGTGGCCACCGACGAGTTCTCGTCTCTCGTCGCCCCGGCACCTGAACCACGGACTCGCGAGCTGTCGCGCTTGGCCGAAGGTGATCCGCCGAGCACGAGTCGTTCCAGATCAGGCCCGACCGCCCGCGGCGCGCGCAGGCTCTTGTACTTCGGCGAGCGGCTCTTCAGCTCGGCCAACAGCGGTGCGGCGATGAAGATCGACGAGTACGAACCGGTGATCAGACCGACGAACAACGCCAGCGCGAACTCGCGCAGTGCGATTGCGCCGAGGATCCCAGCGCCGACGACCAGCAGGGACAGCACCGGCAGCACTGCGGCCACGCTGGTGTTGAGCGATCGCATCAGAACCTGGTTCATCGAAACGTTGATCACGTCGTCGTACGGCAGCCGAGCGCCCGCGAAGCGCGCCGTGTTCTCGTCGACCTTGTCGAACACGACGATCGTGTCGTAGAGCGAGAAGCCGAGAATGGTCAAGAACGCGATGACGGTGGCGGGCGTGACCTCCAGACGGAGGACCGAATAGACGCCGACGCTGATCAACACGTCGTGGACCATCGCTGCGATCGCGGCGATGGCCATTCGATATTCGAAACGCCACGCGATGAACAACGCAACCAGGATGATGAACACGACAAGCGCGCGGATGGCCGACTTGGTGATCTCGCTGCCCCACGACGACGTCACCGAACTGGCGCTGACCTCGCTTTCGGCGACTTGCGCCTTCTTGGCGAGATCGGTGATGACCTTCTGGCGCACATCGATCGACTGCTCACCGGCCTGGATTCGGAGCCGGTTGACGCCGCTGGCGCTGACCGTCTGGACGACGACGTTCGAGGTGTCGATGCCATCGGCCTTGAGGATGCTCAGCGCTTCGGAGCGGCTGATGTGCGCGGCCGGCAGTTCCCATTGCACACCACCTTTGAACTCCAGCCCGAGGTTCAAACCCTGTGCCAACAACGAGATGATCGTGATCACGATCAGCGTGGCCGAGACGCCGAGTCCCCACCACTTGCGACCCATGAAGTCGATTCGGGTCTCACCGTGATAAAGCCGACCCCAACGGCTGCGGCGCGCGGCCGGTGTCTCGGGGGTGATCACGGCGGTCATGACGTGGCTCCAGTGGGCTGCGTGCCCTCGTTGTGCGAGTCGAGTCCGAGCACGTGTTTGCCGCTCATGAAACGACTTCGAGCGAGCAACAACACCGCAGGGCGGGTGAAGAAGTAAGCGACGAAGACGTCCATCACGGTCGACAGGCCGAGGTAGAAGGCGAAGCCACGAACGGCGCCCACCGAGAGGTACCACAGCACCGCGGCGCCGATCAGCGACACGGCGTCGGCGATCAGGATCGTGCGGAACGCCGCCTTGAACCCGCGCTGAGCCGAATTGCGCAGCGTTCGGCCACTACGCACTTCGTCTTTCAGTCGTTCGAAGAAGACGACGTACGAGTCGATGGTGACACCGATGGACACGATCAGGCCGGCCACGCCGGACAGCGAGAGCACGCCGTTGTAGAACCTGGATATCAACGAAGTCGCGCTGTACACCAACGCGCCGGAAATGCTCAGGCCGACGACGACCACGACAGCCAGGCGCCGGTAGTACAGGATCATGAACAGGATCACGAGGGCGACACCGATCGCACCGGCGATGAGTGCGGCCCGCAACGAGTCCTTGCCGAGCGTGGCTGACACGTTGTCGATCGCCTCGACCTTCAGGGTGATCGGCAGCGCGCCGGAGTTCAACACTTCGGCCAAGCTCTCTGCCTCGTGGCGGCTGAACTTGCCGGTGATCTGGACACTGCCGGTGAACTTGTCGGCATTGACCGTTGGTGCCGACTGGATCTGGGTGTCGAGCTGAATCGCGAGCCGCTTCGTCGGGCACGTCGAGGTGCCGTTGTAGCACTCGGCAGCGAGTGCGTTCCACACGCCTTCGCCGCCGCTGCCGGACTTGAGATCGACCGTGACACCCCAGCTTCCGTTGATGATCTGGGCCTTGGCGGAGTCCTTGGTGAAGACGGTGCCGTCACCCTGCGACGGGCCGACCTGGCAGATCTCTCCGTCGCGCGTCTTGAGGATCTCGGTCTGGGTGGGGTTCGACTGGAGCAGTTCAGTTGTCGTGGTGGCACCAGCGACGGTGGAGGTCGTCGAGCCACTGACAGAGGTCGGCACGTCGGCCGAGCCGGATGTCGACCCGGTACCCGGCGTCGTGGTCGCGGTGCCGTCCGTCGTGGTCGACGCAGCCGTCGTGGAGACGGACGTGGTCGTCGTCGAATCAGCGGCGGGGCGGCTGTCGACATGGCGTGACGGGCCGGGGGCGCCGGTTGACGGCGTGCTGGTCGCCGTCGCAGCCGACGTGGTCGCAGACGCCGCAACGGTGGTGGCCGTGGCATCGGAGCCACTGGTGACCACCGAGGTGGTCGCCCCGGCCGTCGTGGTCGACGTCGCGGTGGAGGATGTCGCGCTGGTGTCCTGAGCGCAGGCCAGCACTGGGCGGAGGAACACCTTGCCGGTCACCGTCACGAGGTCGAGCGCCTTCTTGGTGTCGTTCACGCCTGGGAGGTTGACGACGATCGCGTTGCCTTGACGAACGATCTCGGGCTCGCCGACGCCGACCGAGTCGACGCGGGCGCGGATCCGTTGCACCGCCAGATCGAGGCTGCTGGCATCCCAGTCGGTGCCGACCGGGCGCAGGGTCACCGAAATGCCGCCGCGCAGGTCGAGGCCCAACGCCGGCTTGTAGCCGAGCGACAGGTTGATCGTCAGCAGTCCGACCGCGATGATGACGACCGCAAGGAGCGGGTAGATCAGTTTGCGACGCATTATTTGTCGTTGTCGTCGGCCAGGTCATCGATCGACGTCGACGCGCCAGACTTCTGGATCGCCTTCGGATCGGCCGCCTCGGGAGTCATCCCCGACGTGTCGACCTTGCGCTGGACTGCAGCCCGAGCGACCCGGATCTGGATGTTGTCGTCGATCTCGAGCCAGACGATGTCGCCGTCGAAGCCGGTGATGAAGCCGTACATGCCGGACGTGGTGATGACCTCGTCGCCTTCGCTGAGGCCACTCTGCAGCGAAACCTGAGCCTTTTGACGCCGACGCTGAGGGCGGATCAGCAGGAAGTATCCGCCGACGAACATCAGAGGAAGGAACAACAGGCTGACGATGCTGCTACCGCCGCTGCTGCTGCTTGAGGCGGAGAGAAGAGCAAGAGTGAGAGGCATCACGACATCCAGGGTGAATCATGCGGCGGCAGGTGGCCGGACCAGCGGAAGAGCCTACTCACCATCATCCCCAAACGGCCAGCACCTCGCGGCGAAGCGCATCGAGGCGGCCGGCCTGGATCGCCTCCCGCATGCGGGTCATGAGCTGCAGGGTCCACGCGATGTTGTGCAGGCTGACCAGCCGTGAACCGGTCGGCTCGCCGACCTGGAACAGGTGGCGGATGTAGCCGCGGCTGTGGCGGGTGCAGACCTCGCAGCTGCAGTCCGCGTCGAGCGGCGCATCGGACAGGATGTGCGACGCGTTCTTGACGTGCACCTTGCCGGTCGAGGTCAGCGCCGTGCCATGTCGACCGAGCCGCGTCTGCATCACGCAGTCGAACTGATCGACGCCGAGCGCAACGGCTTCGACCAGCGACGCTGGATCGCCCACACCCATCAGATATCGAGGACGATCGAGCGGCAGGTGCTCGATCGCCGCCGCGAGCGCGGGCAGCATCTCGGCCCGCGTCTCACCAACACTGAGACCACCGATTCCGTAGCCGTCGAACTCCAACGCCGCCGTGCGCTGCGCTGACTCGACCCGCAGCACCGGATCGACGCCACCCTGGACGATGCCGAACAACGCCTGATCGTCTCGCCGGTGGGCGGCCTTGGCTCGTTCGGCCCAGGCCGATGTGCGATCGAGGGCGGTGCGGATCACCTCGGGCGGCGACGGCAGCGGGGCACACACATCGAGCACCATCTGGATGTCAGCGCCCAACAGCTCCTGCGTGTGCACCGCACTTTCGGGCGTGAAGCGATGCATCGATCCGTCGTAGGTGCTGCGGAACGTGACGCCGTCGTCGTCCATCTTGGGCTCGAGCGAGAACACCTGGAATCCACCCGAGTCGGTGAGCGTGAGTCCTCGCCACGCCGTGAATGCCCCGAGACCACCGAAGTGGGCAATCGTCTCGGCACCTGGCCTGAGCATCAGGTGATAGGTGTTGCCCAACACGATCTCGGCCCCGAGTCGTTCGTAGTCGGCGGCCGAGAGGTACTTGATCGCCGCGCGCGTGCCGACAGGCATGAAGCACGGCGTGCGATAGCTGCCCCGCGCGGTGTGGCCGATGCCGGCCCGCGCCGCTCCGTCCGCTGCAACGAGTTCGAATCGCACGGGGTGCATCACAAGCTCCTGTTCAACAACATTGCGTCGCCGAAGGACAGGAAGCGATAGTCGCCTGCGAGTGCGTCGCCGTACAAGCGGCGCCAGCGATCGCCGATGAAGGCGTCGATCATCAGTAGCAGCGTCGTGCGCGGCAGATGAAAGTTGGTCAGCAACAGGTCGACGACCTTCCATTCGTAGCCCCGATGGATGAACAGCCGCGTTCGTCCCTCGAGGTCGCCGAACGTCGCCGCTGATTCGAGTGCGCGCGTCGCGGTCGTGCCGATCGCGATCACCCGCTTCGCGTCTCGACATGCGTCCATCGTCTCGACCGGGACTCGATAGCGCTCGCTGTGGATCTGGTGATCGCGGGGGTCGGCCACACTCATCGGCTGGAACGTGTCGAGGCCGACGACGAGTTCGACACGAGCGATGCGCACGCCTGCCGCTTCGATCGAACCGAGGAGTTGCGGTGTGAAGTGCAGACCAGCGGTCGGCGCAGCCGCTGATCCGGACTCGGCCGCGTAGACCGTCTGGTAGCGGGCGCGATCCTGGAGCGGCGCCGTGATGTACGGCGGCAGAGGCATCTCACCGTGGCGTGCGAGGAGATCGAGCGGGTCTCCGTCGCCGAGCAACGTCACGGTGAACGTGTCCCCCGCCGAGGTCCGTGCACCGACTTCCACCAACGGAACGCCTCCGGCCGCGAGCAGTTGCTCGCCGACTCGCAACTTCTTGCCGGGTCTCACGAGCGCTTCCCACACACGACGGTCTCCCTCGACCGATGCCATCGGTTCGAGCAAGAGCACCTCCGCTGCTCCCCCGGTCTCTCGCTTCAAACGGAGCCGCGCCGGGATCACCTTCGAGTCGTTGACCACCAGCAGATCGCCGGGTTCAAGGTACTCGACCAGGTCTGCGACCCGCCGGTGCAACGGTGCGGCCGCGCCCCGATCGACGAGCAATCGGGCTGAGTCACGTGGCTCGATCGGTGTCTGCGCAATGCGTGCTGGTGGCAGGTCGTAGTCGAAGTCGGCAAGCAGCACAGCGGGCAAGGCTACTGGCCACCCTGAATCAGTCGACCGTTCGTCGCGACGCTCGATCGCGTATGCCACGATGAACGAATGAGCACACTGCGCACCGACACCGTGGCATGCGGCGACGCCGGCAACATGGACATGCACGTCTGGACACCCGATGGCGGAGGCACGGCTGCGGTCCTGCTGATCCAGGAGATCTTCGGCGTCGGGCCATACATTCGGTCGGTCGCTGAACGGCTCGCGGCAGCCGGCTACATCGTCGGCGCTCCGGACGTGTTCTGGAGGTTCGCGCCCCATTGGGAAGCCGATCACTCCGAGGCCGGCATGGGACAGTCGTTCGAGAAGGTGCAACAACTCGACTTCCCGCTCGCGGTCACCGACTGCGTCGCTGCGCTCGGACATCTCGCCGCGTTGGACGGCGTCGAGCGGCCACCGGCGGTGATGGGCTTCTGCCTCGGCGGCACATTGGCGTGGGCAGTCGCGGCGGCCGCCGCACCGTCCGTGTGCGTGAGCTACTACGGCTCTGGAGTCCCCGGCATGCTCGGGATGATCGACGACGTCCATTGCCCGACGCTGTTCCACTTCGGCAACGCGGACAGCTTCATCCCCAACGATGGGGTCGATGCGATCGGCGCCGCGATCGCCGGTCGGCCCGGATTCGTCCTCAACGTCGAAGACGCCGGCCACGCGTTCGACAACCACGAGTCCGCGATCTTCCACAACGAAGCCGCCGCCAAAGCCGCCTGGGCAAAGTCGATGGCGTTCCTGCACCTCTACCTCCCCGCCTGAGCCACGTCGAACCGACCACGCCTCGCCCGCCCGACCGTTCACACCGTTCTCTCGGGCTTGGGAGCATCCCGGGTGGAGCGCCCACACCAGATGCTCCCGATCGCGACGAGAGTCGGTCCACGACCGACCGCGAGTCCTGTTCGGGAGCATCCCGGGTGGAGCGCCTACACCAGATGCTCCCAAGCGCGGGTTTCACGCCGCGGCTGACGGTGGGCGAAGTCCGAGATCAGTCATCCGACGCTCGACGATCTGTTCGAGGTCACGCCGCACGGCACCCGGTGCCCGCGTCGCAGCGAAACCGAGATACGTGATCTCCCACCCTTGCTTTGTCACGCGCATGTCACGGTCTTCGTCGTAGCGTTCGGCTGCTTCTCCGAGGTGGAAGCTTCTGCTGTGGGCCTCGATGCCGAGCTTCGCCCACGGCACTGCCAGGTCGAACCGCGCGACAAATGCGCCGGACGGCTCCCGCAGGACGTGCTGACGGACGACCTCGCCGAGCAGCGATGATTGCAGACAATGGTCCAACAGCCGCTCGAACCACGACTCGGGCACGACGTAACCCCCGAGGCGACGTCTGACGATGTCGAGGATTTGCCGAGGCCCCGATCGTGATCCGCTGTGCAACTTCATCGCTCGCTCGATCAGCCACAACATGCTCACGTCGCGCCGCTGGATGTCGTCGATGCAACGAACCAGCCTCTGCGGCTCCAGTCGAGGTGCGAGATCGCAGATCGTTCGAGCGACTGTCGTGCAGTTGATGCCGTCGACCTCGATCACATCGGCACTCGGCAGCCACCGGGTGCGGTGGACGAGGACACCGGGCATCCTGATCGGCGCGCTGTGATGACAGACGATCTCGTGTTCATCCGGCGGCGACTCGAGACCTTCGACACGGTGCAAGGCGGCCGAACTCGAGTGTGAGGCCACGGCACGCACATCGAGTGTCGCGGCGTACAGGTCGTGCTTCCAGCCGATGCGTTGGCCGGCGAATCGCCAGACGTTGGGACGAAGCCATTCGATGACTCCATCGCGGTGTAGCCGACGGAGATCATTCCGGGTCAATCCCTTCTCGGCAGCCTGGCTCATCGTGAATGTGCCGTATCGAGAGGCTGCAAACTCGCCCACGGCACGCACGTCGGCGCTTTGGGGCATGTCTTTGTTGTAGCGAAGACCTGTGACACAGTCACGCCGACTCATCACTTTTCGGCGATTGGGAGCATCCATTGCGGAGCGTTCACATCAGATGCTCCCAAGCCCACTCGCCGCGGCCGCGGGCGGTGAGAGGGTCAGCCGAAGAGGGACTGTGGTTTGTCGCCTGTGATGGTGGGCATCGCCAGACCGAGGTGCTCCCACGCTGACGGCATCGCGATTCGGCCGCGGGGCGTGCGGGCGAGGAGGCCTTGCTGGATCAGGAACGGTTCGTACACGTCTTCGACCGTCTCGGTCTGCTCGCCGACACTGATCGCAACCGTCGACAAACCCACCGGGCCGCCGCGGAACTGCTGACAGATCGCCGTCAGGATGGCCCGGTCGACCTTGTCGAGACCTCGCTCGTCGACACCGAACACGGCCAGACCGGTGCGAGCCGTGGCTTGATCGATGCTGCCGTCGCCGCGCACCTGGGCGTAGTCGCGCACGCGACGCAGCAGGCGATTGGCGATGCGCGGCGTCCCCCGGCTGCGCCGGGCGATCTCCCACGCCCCTTCGCGATCGATCTCGACGTCGAGGATGCCCGACGCACGGCGGACGATCGCCTCGAGTTCGTCGTCCTCGTAGAAATCGAGCCGGGCGACGAAACCGAATCGATCGCGCAGCGGCCCGGTGATCATGCCCGTCCGCGTCGTCGCTCCCACCAGGGTGAACGGCGGAAGCGGCAGTCGAATCGACGAAGCGGCCGGACCCTTGCCGACGACGATGTCGAGCTGGAAGTCCTCCATCGCCGGATACAGGATCTCTTCGACGGCCCGAGACAGACGGTGGATCTCGTCGATGAAGAGCACGTCGCCCTCACCGAGCTTGGTCAGGATCGCCGCAAGATCACCAGCCCGCTCCAGAGTTGGACCCGAGGTGATGTGCATCTGCACGCCCATCTCGGTGGCGACGATGCCGGCCAACGTGGTCTTCCCCAGTCCTGGTGGCCCCGCGAAGAGCAGGTGATCCATCGGTTGGTTCCGTTGGCGCGCCGCCTCGAGCATGATCGTGAGGTGTTCTTTGAGCTCGCGCTGGCCGACGAAATCTGCGAGACGCCGTGGTCGCAGACCGATCTCGTCGGACTCTTCGATGGGGTTGTTGACACCGGGATCGAGAAATTCCTCACGCACGTCGTGCCCCCAACAGTTGCAATGCTTCGCGCAACATCGTCGCCGCGTTCGTATCGGTTGGCAGCTCGCGCAGGGTGTCTCGGACCTCGTCGGGTGCGTAGCCGAGCCCGAACAACGCTTCGCGCACGTCGCCGACCACGGAATTCCCACCGCCGTTGACGCCGATGGGATCGAGGACGGGGAGATTCAGACGGTTCTTGAGTTCGATCAACAGCCGCTCGGCCGTCTTCTTGCCCACACCGGGCACCAGAGTGAGTGAGGCGAGATCAGAGCTGGTGACGATGTCGACGAGAGCCACGGGCGAATGCGTGCCGAGGATCGCCATTGCCAGCGCCGGGCCGACACCGTGGGTGGCGACGAGCACCTGGAACGTTGCGCGTTCGTCGCGACGGAGAAAGCCGAACAGCGTCTGGGCGTCCTCGCGGATGTGATGATGCACATGCAAGAACACCTGCGCGCCGGGCTCGAGCTCGGCCAGCGTCCGCGGCGTGACGGTGACGAGATAACCCACGCCGCCGACTTCCAGCAGCACCTCGGTGTCCGCACCGCGTTCGAGGACGACGCCGCGCAACGATCCGATCATCGCCGAGCCGCCAACACGTCAGCCGTGCGCTGCCGCAGCGGCGCAACCGCGAGGTGGCACAGCGCCAGCGCTGCCGCGTCGGCAGCATCAGGCGGCTTCGGAATCGACGAGAGTCCCAGCCGTGCCTGCACCATCTTCTGTACCTGGATCTTGTCGGCATTGCCCCAACCGGCGACAGCACCCTTGACCTGATTCGGCGTGTACTGCACGACCTCGCAGCCACACGCCCAGGCTTCTGCCAATGCCAGCCCGCTGGCCTGGCCGACGCTCATCGCCGTACGGACATTGGTTTGGAAGAAGACCTGCTCGACAGCGACGACGTGCGGCCGGAACTCGCGGATCAGGGCTGCGAATTCGGTGCGCAGATCGGCAAGTCGCTTTGGCAGCGGGTCGTCGGCAGGCGTACGAATCACGCCGAGGCTCAACGCGATCGCCCCGCTCGGCCCATTCGCCTGCACCGCCGCGTAGCCGCAGCGGGTGAGCCCGGGGTCGATGCCGAGAACGACGAGAGCTTCTCCAGGCGGGCGCATCACGAACACAGGTTCGTATCGTAGCCGTCCGTCCACGACCGAGGGTGGACCCGCGACCCGATCACACGAGATCGACGGGTCGACCCGCCGAGGCGATCTTGTCGGGGTTGAGCATGATGTAGAGACGGTCGATCCGACCGTCACGGACGTCCATCTCAGCGATCCAGGTCGGTGCTCCGTTGATCGAGATGATGAGTCCCGGCTGCCCGTTGACCCACCCGTGGCCGAACACTGCCTGGTCGCCACCACCCGCCGCCATGAACCGTTTGGTCAGGTTGCCGAGCAGTCGACCGATGCGGTCCGGACCGACAACTGGTCGACGCGCTGCATGACGCAATGCTCCCCCATCGGACACGAGCACCGCGTCCGGGGTCATCATCGCGCGGACTCGCAGCAGGTCACCGGCGACCAGCGCGGCGACGAACTCGGACGCGATCTCGACCTGCTCCGCCCGCGACGACTGCGACGACGTGCGTGGCTCGGCGTCCGTCCTGACCTTGCGGCGGGCGCGCACCGCGATCTGTCGCGTGGCCGCTTCCGACTTGCCGATGACGTCGGCCACCGTTGCGAACGGCTGCTGGAAGACGTCGGCGAGGAGCAGGACCAGTCGTTCGTGCGGTGAGAGCCGTTCCATCAGGACGAGGAAGGCCGTCGTCAGCGAGTCGCTGAGCTCCGCGGCCGCAGCGGGCTGGTCGTCGAACGACACGATCGGCTCGGGAAGCCAGGGCCCGACGTAGTCGGATTGATCGCGCTGACGAACGCGCAGGCGATCGATGCCGATTCGGCTGACGACTGTGGTCAGCCACGCAGCCGGACTGTCGAGAACGCTCGAATCGGTGCCGTGCCAACGAAACCAGGCTTCTTGGACGACATCTTCGGCGTCCGTTCGCGATCCCAACAATCGATACGCCAGGCCGAACAGTCGCGGCCGCTGTGCAGCGAAGAAGTCATCGGGCTCGAGCATCAGCTGTCCTCGCACCGTGATCGACGGCGCGACGAGCTGCGGCCTCGCCACTGGCCGAGGATGCATCCGCCAGCTGGTACTCGCCGCCAACCCAGTCCCCGGCGATGAAGACGCCGGTCTGTCCGAGTGCGTCGATGGTGGGCCGCCCGCGGAGACCGCCTCCATGAGCGGCGGGGAATCCGTGGGCGACGACGAGCCGATGCAGGTACCTCTCGTCGATGATCGCCTCATCCTCGATGCCCGCCTGCGTCGCGAGTGAACGCAGTCGGGCGCGATCGGCAGCCGCATCACCGACCTCGCCATCGGGGATGTAACGCAACAGCGACACCAATCCGCCATCGGCCGGCGCCAGCTTCGCCGTTGGTGCGTGCGCCGAGAGGTAGAGCGGTTCGTCGATGCCGAACACGACCCCGGGGTGTGGCCGGGCCAACGCGAGGTCGAGCGCCGCCGCGTGAACCGGTGCCCCGAGCGCGTCGCGCCCTCGAATCGCGCCGCCGGTGACTCGTTCGGTTGCGTCGGGGCTGAGGCCCGCGACCACGACCGCGTTCCCCCGCAACACACCGTCCGACGTTTCCACAGCGACGTCACCGTCGGATGCGATCGACTGCACGGTGCGATGCGCGATGACGGTCCCGCCGGTCGCCTCGAACCTTGCCACCATGGACTCGATCATCGCCTGCCACCCCCCGTCGAGATAGCGAACGCCGAGCAATGCGAGTTGCGCCTGCTGCAATGCCGCCGCCGCATCAAAGCTGTCAGGAGCGTTCACATATGTACCGGTGCGGGCCAGCATCGCCAGGATCCCAGCGATGTCGTCGGGCTGGCCGGACAGCCAGTCGGACCATGTCGTACCCACGAACTGCGCGGTCTTCAGCCGAGCGAACCCGGCCAGCAGCGCGAGGAGCTTGACCCTGCTCGACGGACTGAGCAGCTTCGTCCGGCCGAGGCCCACCGGGCTGAAGGTCAGCTCGTGCAAGTCACCGCCGCGCAGCAGACGCACGGTCTTCGTCGCAGGTGTTCCGCCCGCGGGCGACAGACCGCGAGCGTCGAGGAATGGCTGCAGATGGCCGGCGAGATAGAGCGCGTGCGGTCCCTGGTTGTAGATGTAGCCGTTCCGCTCGACCGACTTGGCTCGGCCACCGACAGCGTGCGAGTCGACGAGCGCCACACGCGAGCCCGCTTCGACCGCGGTGAGACCGGCGACCAGACCTGCGATTCCGCCACCGACGACGATGACATCGAATTGATCGTTCATTGCGTACCTCCGCCCAGTCTGACGACCGGCGCGGTTGGTTTGTGACAACGTCGCGCGGGAAACCTCAGCTGCCGCTGGCCTTGCGAACCGCGTCGACGAGTTCGCTCACCGGCCGATACGTCAGGCCGGCGATGGCGCGGTGGGCGTAGCGGACCACGCCATCACCATCGATCACGAACACACTGCGCCGCGGGAAACCCAACGGACCAAGGGTTCCGTACAACGCTGCAACCGACTTGTCCGGGTCGGCCAGCAGCGGGAACTTGAACCCGTGCTTTCCGCTGAACTTGTCGTGGCTGGAGACGTCCTGGGCCGAGATCGCGAGCACCTGGGCGCCGACACCGTCGAATTCATCGAGGTCGTTGTTGTAGCTGTTGAGTTGCTTCGTGCACACGGGCGTGTCGTCGCCCGGGTAGAAGACGAGCACGACGGGACGTCCGACGAAGTCGCTCAACGAATGGCTGACGCCGCCGGTGCCCGCGAGTGTGAACTCGGGGGCGCGGTCGCCGACTCCGATGCTCACTCGCTCACCGTCTCCATCAACTCGTCGGAAATGTCGAAGTTGCTGAACACGTCCTGCACGTCGTCGTTGTCCTCGAAGGCATCCATGATCCGCAGGATCTTACGCGCATCGCCCGGGTCCGTGACCTCGACCATGACCGACGAAACCATCGTGCTCTCTGCAGACGAGACCTTGATCCCGGCTGCCTCGAGCGCGGCCTGCACGTCGTACACATGGTTCGGCGGGCACAGCACGCGCCAGTCGTCGCCGTCGAGGGAGATGTCATCGGCCCCGGCATCGAGCGCCGCAAGCATGATGTCGTCCTCGGGCACAGAGCCACTGACCATGATCACGCCCTTGCGGCTGAACTGCCAACCGACGGCGCCCGGCTCGGCCAGGTTGCCACCCAGCTTGGCGAAGATGTTGCGCACGTCAGAACCGGTGCGGTTGCGATTGTCGGTCAACGTGTCGACCATGATCGCCACGCCACCCGGCGCGTAGCCCTCGTACATGATCGCCTCGTAGGTGCCGCCGTCGTCGGTGCCGGCGCCGCGCTTGATGGCCCGATCGATCGCGTCGTTCGTCATCTGGCCGGCCTTGGCCTTCTGGACCGCGGTGCGCAACGCAGCGTTCGAGTTGGGGTCAGCGCCGCCATCTCGCGCCGCGACTTCGAGCACGCGGGCGAGCTTGTTGAAGAGCTTGCCGCGCTTTGCATCCTTGGCGCCCTTCTGGTGCTTGATCGTGGCCCATTTGGAGTGACCTGACATGACTAGACCTCCTGGAGGAACAGCGAGTGGAGACGGTGATCGGGTGTGAGCTCGGGGTGAAACGAGGCGACATATATTCTGCCCTGCTTCGCGAGCACGGGTACACCTTCGTGTTCGGCAATGACCGTCACGGACGATCCGACGGCTTCGACCTTGGGGGCGCGGATGAACACCGCGTGGAACGCGGGGTCGAGCGTGGCAACGTCGATGTCGGCCTCGAAGCTGTCGACCTGACGTCCGTAGCCGTTGCGACGCACGGTGATGTCCATCGCCGCGAAGCTGCGTTGATCAGGCCGGCCGTCGAGGACGTCGCGGGCGAGCAGGATCATGCCGGCGCACGTGCCGAAGACGGCGAGCCCGCCATCGATCCGCTCGCGCAACGGATCGAACAGGCCCGATGTCGTCAGCAACCGTGACATCGTCGTGCTCTCACCGCCGGGCATCACCAGCGCGTCGAGGCCAATCAGGTCGTCGGGGACGCGCACCTGGCGCGTCTCGACCTCACACTGGGCGAGGGCGGCCTGATGCGCTGCGAACGCGCCTTGCAGCGCCAACACGCCGACCAAGCGGCGCGGCCCCGGCACCCGGAGGCTCCATGCTCGAGGGATTCACGTTGTTACCAGCCGCGCTCGGCGAACTTCTGGTTGATCTCGTCCATCCCGATGCCGGTCATCGGAGCGCCGAGACCACGGCTGACCTTGGCCAGGATGTGGGCGTCGTTGAAGTGCGTCGTCGCTTCGACGATGGCCTTGGCCCGGGGTGACGGATCGTCGCTCTTGAAGATGCCGGAGCCGACGAACACGGCTTCGGCGCCGAGCTGCATCGCGAGCGCGGCATCGGCCGGAGTGGCGATGCCGCCGGCGCAGAACATCGGCACGGGCAGCCACCCGGTCTCGGCGATCTCCTGGACCAGCGACAAGGGGGCCTGAAGACGCTTGGCCCACTCGAACAACTCGGCCGAATCGGCCTGCGTGATCTTGCGCATGTCGCCGATGATCGAGCGCAGGTGACGGACGGCCTCGACGATGTTGCCGGTACCGGCCTCGCCCTTCGAGCGGATCATGCACGCACCCTCGGAGATGCGCCGCAGCGCCTCACCGAGGTTGGTTGCGCCACACACGAACGGCACGGTGAACTTGTATTTGTCGATGTGATGCGTCTCATCGGCCGGCGTGAGCACTTCGCTCTCGTCGATGAAGTCGACGCCGAGTGCTTCCAGGATCTGGGCCTCGACGAAGTGACCGATACGGACCTTGGCCATCACCGGGATGGACACGGCGGCCTGGATGCCGTCGATCATCTCCGGGTCGCTCATCCGCGCCACGCCACCGTCACGGCGGATGTCGGCGGGCACGCGCTCGAGCGCCATCACGGCACATGCGCCGGCGTCTTCGGCGATCTTGGCCTGGTCGGGCGTGACCACATCCATGATCACACCGCCCTTCAGCATCTCTGCCAGTCCCCGCTTGACGGGGTAGGTGCCGGTTGAGCGCGAGGGAGTTGATTCGACGGAACTCATAGATCGTCATGGTACCGACCCGAGTTGCCGCCCACAGCGTCAATTCCGGGTAGCGCTACTCCCTCTCAGCGGGAGCAGGCTCTCAGAGGGAGTCGGGAGCGGAGAACTTGTTCGACCAGAACGCTCCTGAGCAGCATCACAGGTCGGCCAGCGACCGGAGATGTGTCGCGAACCAATTGACTAGGGGTAGTTGACCTTGGAGGGATCGGTACCGGCGGGGATGTTGACCGCCTTGAACGCTCGGGCCAGCTCGACGAACGTGCGGCCCGGTGTGAGCAGGATCGGTGTTCCGTCGGCGGTGGTGAGCGCGAACGGCTGCAGCCGATCGGTGCGAGTCCACGTGCCAGAGATCGTCTTGCCCGCGCTGTACACGGTCACGTTGCCGTTGCCGATCGTCTGCGCTTCGGGGCTCCGCCCGTCGGCCGGACTGGGGATGTAGTCGACATAGAGCACGACGACGTTGTTGGTGCTGAGCTGGGTCTTGCTCAGTGCGTCCATGTGCGGCTTGTTGTCGCTCAGCCGCAGCCACGTCTGGGTCGTGTCGTCCCACGTCCACTGCACCTTGATGCCGTCCATGGACAGCTTCACACCGGCCGTCGCATCGCCCGCGACGGCGGCACCGTCAGCCCGGTACTGGAACTGATGAGGCGGCGTGGGACCGTCGGCCGGGAAGAGTGCGTAGAGATCGGAGGTCTTCGAGTACAGGTTGTGCGGCGCCTTGTTCTTGGTGCGGAACATCGGGCCGTTCTGGTCGATCGGACGAAGATCGCTGCCCTTGATCGCCGCGGTGACCTTGCCGTTGCCGCCGCTCCAGATGAAGATCGGCTTGTTGAACGACCCGAGCAGTGCGACGTCTTGAGTACGTCCGGAACGAATCGGGCCGACCGGGTCGGCGCCCTGGCTCTGGAAGACGGCCGCGAAGCGGGTGAGCAATTCGACGTTCTCTTCGAACACGATGTCGGCCTCGTTCAAGCCACTCTGCGGCCGCGCATCGAGATGGTTGTCGATCTTGACGACCATCGCCGACCGAGCGGCGAGTGCCGGATCGGTGATCGGCAGACCGGTCAGCGGCATCGACGGGGCCGCAGCAATGGTGGTGGTCGGAGCCTCGGTTCCCGGGGTCGTCGACGCGGCTGACGTCAGCGTCGTGTCGTTGGTCGTGCTTGCGGATTCGACGGTCGTGGTCGTGGCCAGGACCACGGTGTCAGGAACCGTCGGCGTCGTCTTCTTGCTGGTGCCGCCGCAGCTGACCGCGACGAGACCGACACACAACAGGACAGCGAGGCTGCGGAGTGCAGAGCGGTTGCGGTGAGACATGGTGGCTTACAACTCCCTGAGCAGCTCGATGCGTTCTTCGAGCGGTGGGTGGGTATCGAACATTTGGTGAAGGCGGCCGAGCCGCCCCCGGTCAGCAACCCCGGACATCGGCTGCTCGATCCACAGATGGGCGGTGGCAGTTGTCGCCGAGTGCGTGACCGTTGTGTCGTCGCGCAGCTTCTCGAGGGCCGAGATGAGACCGGGTGGGTAACGAGTGAGCTGGCACGCAGACACGTCGGCCAGCGTTTCGCGTTTGCGGCTGACGGCAGCCTGCATCAGCTTGGCGAGCAACGGGGCGAAGATCAGCAACGCGAAGCCAACGAGCGCTAGCGGATTGCCGCCGTTGTCCCGATCGCCTTCGCGCCGTACTCGCCCGCCGTTCCACCACATCAAGCGGATGCCGACGTCGGTGAGAATCGCGATCGAGCCGACCAGGGTGACGACCAGCGTCGACACGAGGATGTCGTAATTGCGAATGTGCGACAGCTCGTGGGCCAGCACGCCTTCGAGTTCGACCCGGTTCATCTTGTCCAGCAGGCCGGTCGTGACAGCGATGGCCGCGTGTTTCGGATTGCGGCCGGTGGCAAAGGCGTTCGGTGCGGGGTCGTCGACGATGTAGACAGCAGGCTTGGGCAATCCGCTGGCGATGCACAGTCCCTCGACCAGGTTGTGCAGTCGGCGGAACTCGTCGGGATCGGCTGGTACGGCGCGACTGACGCGCAGCGCGATGGCGTCGGCCTTCCAGTACGAACCGGCGGCCATGGCAGCCGAGAAGACGAGTGCGATGATGGTGCCGGCCACGCCGTACCCGACGAGGATGCCGATTGCGGCCCCGACAGCCACGAGCAGGACGACGAAGACGGCAATGAGCGCGACGCTCTTGCGTTTGTTGGCGCGAATGAGATCAAACATGATGACGAACCGGCTGATGGGCGGGCACCCAGCAGGCCTGAGGACTCAGAACTGCACCTTCGGGGCTTCACGCGATGCTGCGTCAGCCTGGAAGTACTCGCGCTTTTCGAACTTCATCATGCTTGCGAAGATCACGGTCGGGAACTGCTGGAGTTTGTTGTTGTAGCCCAGCACGGTGTCGTTGTAGAACTGGCGGGCGTAGGCGACACGGCCCTCGGTCGCCGTCAATTCCTCCTGCAGCGCCAAGAAGTTGGTGTTGGCCTTGAGGTCCGGGTAGGCCTCGCTGAGCGCGAACACCTGCTTCAACGACGCAGTCAGCGCGGTATCCGCCTCGGCCTGGGCACCCGGCGTCGCCGGTGCTGCGATGGCCGCGTTGCGGGCACGGATGACAGCGTCGAGCGTGTCCTTCTCGTGCGCGGCGTAGGCCTTGACGGTTTCGACGAGGTTCGGGATGAGGTCGATGCGGCGCTTGAGTTGCACGTCGATCTGGGCCCACCCGTTCTCGACCTGGTTGCGACGTCGGATGAGCCCGTTGTACGCGACGATGCTGTACAGCACCAGCACGACAACGATCGCAAGGACGATCAGCAGAGCAGCCATTCGGTACTCCTTTGGTCTCGATGGGAAGTGTTGACGAGTCGAGACGCGGCTTCAGCCGCGACGAACTGCGACCATCATACGGTCACGCCACTCGGTCCAGCGTGACTCCTTGGCCACTGTCCGAGCCGTTTGGGCCTGTCTCTGGGCCGCCAGTTCTTCGTACATCGCGGCGTACAGCCGGGCCAATTCGGCCATGCTGAAGTCTTCGGCGCGGCGCTGGCCTGCGGTTCTGATCCGATCGGCGAGACCGTCGTCGTCGAGCAGCCGACGCAGGGTTGCAGCCAGCTCGGGCACATCACCGGGCTCGCACAGCAACGAATCGACCTCGTTCGTGGCGACGTTCCGGTAGCCGTCCAACGCGCTCGCGACGACGGGCGTGCCGGCCGCCATCGCCTCGATCAGGACCACGCCGAACGATTCGCCGTGCAGCGATGGCGCGCAGAACAGCGCCGAACCCTTGAGGTAGCCGATCTTGTCCTCGTCACTGATCCGACCCAGCCAGGTCACACGCGTGTCCGCTGCGTACTGCTGCTGAAGGCGCTTGGTATCGGGCCCGTTGCTCGCGATGAGCAGCCGAACATTGTCCGGGAGCAGGGCAAATGCGGCCAGAAGGACGTCGAGCCCTTTCCGTTCCTCGTGTCGGCCGCAGAAGAAGATGGTCGGCTGGGCCTGTGGCTTGGCCACGCCGCGTCGATACCGATCGAGTTCGACGCCGTTGAACAGCACTTCGTACTCGCCGCCGATCGACGAGTGGATCAGCGCCTGCGCATCCTTGGACACCGCGATCCGCCGCGAGATGTTGTCGGCGAGCGCCTTGAACGGCACCTTGAACGCCTTGTACCCGTAGTTGGACCCGGCGGCGTGGAACGTGGCCACGATCGGGCACGGGTGCAGGAACAGAGCGGTCTCGGTCGGACCCGGCGCAAGCGGCTCGTGAAGGTGGAGGACGTCGAACTCCTCGTCGCGCAGCAGCCGGATCGTGCGCAGCTGCGCGGCGGGATCGGGTGCGATCGGGACGACGGAGCCGTTCGAGCCGGTTGGCAGGCTGTTCCCCAGCGGACTGACGAAGCTCGCCGGCGGCGGACCGTCGCACGGACCGAGCACCCGTGCCTCGTAACCCATCGCCCGCAGCTCTCGGGCCAGGCCCATCACCTGTTCCTGGACGCCGCCGGGGATCGTCAGGCTGTAGGGACACACGATGCCGATCCGCAGTCGGGGTCTGGCGGACTCGGCCTGCACCGGACGCAGGCTACTACCGTCGATGAAATGTCCCCGCTCCCAGCGCTTTCCATCATCAGTTCGCCCACCAAGCGGGGTGCGCTGCTCGACCTCGCGGTCGAGGCGGAACGGCGCGGGTTCGCCGGGATCGGCGTGCCCGGCAGCGGCACCATGGCGATGTGCGCGTCGATCGCACACGTGACGTCGACGATTCCCTTCTGGACCTCGATCCAGCCGATCTACCTCGCCAACGCCCGTGAGATCGCTGCGACTGCAGCCCATCTCCACGAGGTCAGCGGCGGGAGGTTCCGCCTCGGGCTCGGCGTCAGCCATACATCGATGCTCGACCGGATGGGCATCACCGCCGGCAAGCCGCTGTCGGACGTGCGCGATTACGTGCGCGACATCCGGGCCGGAGTCAGTGCCGCCGATTCGCTGCCGCCGATCCTGCTCGCTGCCTTGCGCGACAAGATGCTCGACCTCGCGATCGAAGTCGCCGAGGGTGCACTGTGGGCCAACGCATCCCTGTCGCACACACCGACCCAGGTGGCTCGCATCCCCGCCGATCGCCTGCCGGCGTTCCATCTCGCGAACATGGTGCCGACCGTCGTCGACGCCGACCTCGGGGCAGCTCGAGCGATTCATCGCAAGACGCTGGGCTTCTACATCGGACTGCCGAACTACCGCAACTACTGGCGCCAGGCCGGGTACGGCGACGAGATGGATGCGATCGAGACAGCGCTGGCGAACAAGGACCGCGAGGCGTCGACTGCAGCCATGAGCGACCGGTGGGTCGACGACTGCACGATCAGCGGATCTGCGTCAGCCGTTCGTGATCGACTCGATGCATGGGCGGCAACAGGGGTCACCCCGATCGCCGTGATGTCGAGCACGTCCGGCGGGCAGGTCAAGGCCATCCGCGAGTTGTTCGACCTCTACGCCTGAGCCGCCTGAGCCTCCTCAGTCGTCGACGCATCGACCGGGACGATCAGATCCTCGCCCTTGTTGCGCACGTTGTTGACCGCGGTCGACACCGGGTGCATCGTCAGCAATGCGTCGGGGGCGGGCACGAGCATCGCCACCAGCGCATCGAGGTCGGTCTCGGTCGGATCCAGCCACTGCTGCCATTTCGAGGCCGGCAGGATCACGGGCATCCGGTCGTGCACTGGCGCCATCGTGTTGTTCGCGCTCGTGGTGATCACGGTGCACGAGTGCAGCCAGGGCGCATCGGGCGCGCTGCCCTTCGGTCGCCACGCACTCCACAGGCCGGCGACGGCCAACGGCTCGCCATCGGTGCGATGGATGAACATCGGCTGCTTGATCGGCTTGCCGTTCTTGCCCACGGGTGCGCCCGGCTGCGCGGCCTGCCACTCGTAGAAGCCGTCCATCGGGATGATGCAGCGGTACTTCTTGAAGACGCCCTTGTACGCCGGCTTCTCGTTGATCGTCTCGGACCTCGCGTTGATCATCGACGAACCGATCTTGACGTCCTTGGCCCACAGCGGCACGAGACCCCAATGGAACGGCCGCACGGCGAGATCGTCGCCGCCGACGTTGACGACGGCATACACGTCGTTGGTCGGAGCAACATTGAAGTTGGCCGGCAACTGGCGTGGCGCCTCGACTGAGTCCGCGGCGTCAGTGGCCGGAGCGCCGTCGCCAATTACTGCCGCTGATGCTGCTTCGGCCGCGAGACCTTCCTCGAACGACGCGCCGAAGTAGTTGGCGATCTGCTCTGGTGTCGAAGTGGAGACGAAACGACCGCACACGCTTCGTAACGGTATCGCACGACCGCTCCGCTAAGTTTCTGACGAGGCGTCAGATACGCCCTCGATCGACCGATACCAACGATGCCCCCACGACACATGGAAGGACGTGATCGTCATGAGCGAACTCGGCTTCAAACCATTCGACGCTGACAACCACTACTACGAAGCGACCGACGCGTTCACGCGGCACATCGACCCGAAGATGGCCCAGCGGTGCATGCAGTGGGTGCAGCTCGGCGGCAAGCAGCGTCTGCTCGTGGGCGGCAAGGTGAACAAGTTCATCCCCAACCCCACCTTCGATCCGGTCTCCAAGCCCGGCGCACTCGACGCGTACTTCCGTGGCAAGGTCGCCGGCGGCGACCTGCGTCAGATGTTCGGCGAGCTCGATCCGATCAGCCCGGCGTACCGCGATCGCGAGTCGCGTCTGGCGTTGATGAACCAGCAGTCGCTCGACGCGGCCTTCTTCTTCCCCACCCTCGGCGTCGGCATGGAAGAAGCACTGCGCAACGACATCCCGGCGCTGACCGCGGCGTTCAGCGCGTTCAACCGATGGGTCGACGACGACTGGGGATTCGACTACAAGGGCCGCATCATCGCCGCGCCGTACCTCAGCCTGGCCGACCCGAAGTGGGCGCTCGACGAACTCAACTGGGCGATCACGAAGGGTGTCCGCGTGATCGTGATGCGCACCGCTCCGGTGATCGCACCCGGGGGCCAGACGCGCTCCCCCGGCGATCCGATCTTCGATCCGTTCTGGGCCCGCGCTGCTGAGGCCAACGTCGTTGTCGCATTCCACTCGGGTGATGCCGGGTACGGCAAGTACATCGACGACTGGGAGCCGGGCGGCGACTTCGAAGCGTTCAAGTTCTCGGCCCTGCGGACGATGACCAGCGACCGAGCCCCGTTCGACATGTTCGCGGTCCTGGTTTGCCACGGCGTCTTCTCCCGTCATCCGGGTCTTCGATGTGCCAGCATCGAAGCGGGCAGCGAGTGGGTTCTGCCGCTCATCAAGAAGTTCAAGAAGGCGTACGCACAGAGCCCGATGATGTTCAAGACCGACCCGATCGAGCAGTTCCGCAACCAGGTCTGGGTCGCTCCCTTCTACGAGGACGACATCCGCAAGCTGGCCGACGCGATCGGCTCGGATCGCGTGCTGTTCGGCAGCGACTACCCGCACGCCGAAGGGCTGGCGGTCCCGACCGAGTTCGTCAACGATCTGCACGGATTCGCCGACGGCGAGGTGCGCCAGATCATGCGCGACAACGCCTACGAGCTGATCGGCGCCTCAGCATGACCATGCCGGCAGTCGGGCCTGGCGGCATCGGGATCATCGAGACGATGATGGGCTTTCCCGACAAGGATCCGCATCGCCTGTACGAGTTCTTCCGTCCGAACATCAAGGACCCGGAGAGCAAGGCGACCATGTTCCCGGTCGAATACCTGTTCAAGGGCAATGTGCCGACAGCGATGCCCGAAGAGCTGGATCCGCTGCAGATCGCCATCGACACGATGAACCACTTCGGCATCGAGCGCTCGATGATCGGTGTCGAGGGTGACATCGGGCCGCGAGCCATGGCCGAACACCCCGACCGCTTCATTCCGTCGGCCTCGGCCGACCCGAACAACGGCGTCGACGAAGTCCGCAAGATCCGCCGCTTGCACGAAGAGTTCGGGATCAAGTCGGTCGGTGGCTTCCCAGCCGGCATGACGCCTCAGGTCCCCATCGATCATCCGAAGTGGTATCCGATCTACTCGGTCTGCGCGGAGCTGGGCATCCCGATCTTCATGTGCGCCGGCATCCCCGGGCCACGGGTGCCGAGCATGTGCCAGAAGGTCGAGTTGCTGGACATCGTGTGCTACGACTTCCCCGAATTGAAGATCGTGACCCGCCACGGTTGCGAGCCCTGGACCGAGTTGGCTGTGAAGCTGATGCTGAAGTGGCCGAATCTCTACTACAGCACGAGCGCGTTCGCTCCCCAGCACTACAACCCGCGGATCATCGACTACGCCAACACCCGTGGCGCGGACAAGATCATCTACGCCGGGTACTGGCCGATGGGACTCACCTACGAGCGGATCATGGGCGACATGCCCAACGTGCCCTTCAAGGACCATGTGTGGCCGAAGTTCCTCCGCGAGAACGCGCTGAAGGTGCTCGGCATCGATTGATCGATCAGTCGCGTCGTTCTGTACCCGACGCGGCGTGGCTCGGGCTCAGCCGACCGCCCACGAGTTGATCGCGTACGCACCATTCGCGTTGACCTGCACGATGGCGTCCGACGTCACCGTTGGCGTGCCGGTCAAGGTGGTGGTCTTGATCCGCAGGACGAGCTGGGTCACCACCTGAGCGACACCGATGCTGAACGATGACGGGTTGTCACCGGGGATCTCGATCTTGCGAGCGAGGACACCACCGGAGAAGTTGATCGCGGCCGCGCTCCCGAATCCGGAACCGGCGGGGATGTTGATCGAGACCCGTCCTTGCGGAACGTCGACATATCCCGGAACGGAGAGGGTGATCGGTTTGGCAGCCGTGAGGCTGATGTCGATGATCGGGTTCGTGTCGGCGGGCGCCGGAACGATCGCCGGGTCCGGTGGCACCAGGGTCGACGGCCGATAGTTGTTGAGCGTCGCCGCCCCGAACGTGTTCCCCGAGGTCGGTGCCTGCGACAGCGGCACGGACAGGACGCCGGTACGGATCAGGTCGGTCGGTGTGTTGGCCAGGTCGGAGTTCAGCAACTCGCCGTTGACCGACATGATGTTGACGGTCGCCGATGGCAACGAGTTGGTGTCAGCCGTGTTCACGTAGCGCTGGTTGAACACCAGGCTCGGGCCGTTGCCGGCAACGGTGGGTGCGACAGAGTTGTTGACGATGAGCCGTCCGGTCATACCGAAGACGAAGGTCGCGCCGAGCCCGGTGATGTTGTGTGTCGACGGGGCATTGATCGCGTAGAACACCGCGTATTGGTCGGTCGTGCAGCCGTCGACGGTGCCACCACCGGCGACGACGTTGGCGTCACCGGTGATCGTCAGCGAGTTCTCGAAGTAGTAGATGCCCGACGTGAAGTAGTAGGGCGTGGTGCTGCTCAGGACGATCGGGTCGACGTACGTTCCGGGGAAGAACACGTTGCATGCCGGGAATCCAGCGGACATCGGGTACGGCGTCGAGGAACGAGGACTCAGTGCGTGGACGGGCAGGTTCGGCGTCCAGATCTTGTTCTGGATGCGGGTCAGGCTGGTGTCGTTGGTGCGCCACGCGTTCGGATCCGCCTGCCCGGAACCCGGATAGACGTCCGCGCGTGCTGGCGAGGTGAACACCGTCGGCAATGGGGCGTTGGCCTGCACCGACGAGACGCCATAGGGCTTCTTGGTGATGTCCTCGGCGAAGTTCGACTGCATCAGGTAGCAATAGGTGTCGACGTCGGTCGACAGCGCCGGGTTGCTGAGGTGCGTCCCGGAGTTGACACCGGCTCCGTTGCATGCTTTGTACAGCGCGGTCGGATCGGCCAGCGCCGTGCGCAGTCCGCCCTTGACGGCCTCGAGCCGTTGGCTCTTGGAGTCGTTGAGGCGGCTGCTGTGCGTCACCGCGATTGCATACGTGAGCATCGGCGTGACGATCAGCGTGGCGATGATGATCACGACGAGCGCCATGATCAGCATCGCGCCCTTGTCGCGGTCGTCAGCCAGCGCGGCCGGCTCACCCGATTCCAGATCCGAGCCCAGCCGGCGATTCATCGGTTGACCGTCTGGACGCACGAGACCGCTTCGTTCGCAGCGACCTTGACCTTGATTCCGGTCCACGTCGAATTGGGAATGGTCACGACGGTGAACGGTCGGTTGGTGACGCCGGCCTTGCAGGACCAACCTCCGGACGTGTAACCGGTCAAGTCCGAGAGGTTCGACGGCTGGATCTCGACGGTCACATACGTGCCATCGGTGATGTTGAGATCGAACGTTCCACTGGTGAACGCTCGGGTCGTGGTCACCACGGTCATGTCCGAGGTCAGTGCGGCACCCGACGAGCTGGTGAGCGCAGTCTTCTGATAGGTGAACGGGTCGGCAGCGGCCGTGGTTCCTCCGACCTTGGTCTGCAACGTCAGGGTGCCGCCGCACTGCGCAAGCGCGATCGCCTGCAGCGCAGCGTTGAACTGGCTCCATTGGGGAAGGATGAACATGTTCGCCAACGGATTGTTGTTCACATTTCCGCTGGTGTCGGTGCCGGGAACGCCGGTGTCGGAATTCGAGATCAGCCGGGCCAGCACCTTGTCGGCGGACACCGTCGAGGTGTTCTGGTCATATCCCGTGAACGGCGTCGAGTACTGCTTGGCCGAGATCGCCCATGCCGAGCTGTTGCTGTTGTAGTTGCCGCCGGCATCCGACCCGGTCGTGTTCGTGTCCGAGTTCGTGTACGGCGACGAGTACTGCTTGGCCGAGATCGACCAACTCGGATCAGAGCTGGAATACGCACCGCCGGCATCCGATCCGGTGGTGTTGGTGTCCGAGTTCGTGAACGGTGACGTGTAGTCCTTGCCGGACTTGGTCCAGTTGCCGTCGGCGACATAGCTGTTGCCCGAGCTGTCGGTGCCTGTGGTCAGGTTCTCGGTTGCGTCGAACGGAGCGGAGTAGTTCTTGACCCTGGTCCAGCCATCGGTGCTGTCGTTGTCGGCCCCGGCGTTGTCCTGCGACGTGAACAGCGAGAGGTTGGTACCGGTCGTCGTCGTGCTCCATGAAGTGGCATTGAGCGCAGTCGGTGCCGCACTCGCCGTGACTGCAGCCGAGAACGAGTACGGCGCTCCGAAGCCGAGGCGCTGGTTGGGCGTGGCCGACGAGGAGGGCGCCGTCGCTGACGTGGCCGCAGTGTTGATCTCCCAATACGTGTACGGGCTGGTGTAGAGACGGCCGTTCTGCCAACCGTCGGTTCCGTCCGAGACGGGGTTGGCGGCGATGTCCTGCGACAACATCGTGGTCTGGTTGGTGGGTCCAGAAGTCGGCGCAGTCCACGTCGTTGCCGAATCAACCGTGGCAAATGCGCTGAGCGCGAGGCCCGTCTTGAACAGGGTGTAGTTGTAGCCCGCACCGAAGCCACTGCTCTTGAATCTGATCCGCTCGGTGGAGCTCGGTGCGGTGGATGTCGTCGCCGCAGCATCCGGGATCCCTTGCCACGTGCCGCTGACCTTCTTCTCCATGAAGTAGCCGCGATCGATCGTGGTGTTGTAGTGGAACCCCTTCTCGATGTGATACCAGCGCGAGTAGTCGTAGTGGTAGCTGTGCGTGTAGTTGTAGTGGTAGCTGTGCGTGTACGTGTAGTGGTACTTGTGCGTGTACGTGTAGTGGTACCCGGACACGCTGTTGATCCAGGTGTTGTTGTCGTGAATCGACGGCCCGACGCCTACCCCGATGAACTTCGTCGTCGCTCGGAACTGGGTGGCGATGGCGTTGGCACGGTTGTACGCCTGCTGATTGAAGTTGCCACCGCCCGGCAGCGGGTATCCCGGAACTGCCGCGGGCGTGACCGGATAGGACGAACTCACCGACGTGGCGTAGAGACGGTCCACGGTCGGCACACCGTCGGTGAAGAACACGACGGTGCCCGGCAGGTCCTGGGCGACCGTGCCGTTCTCGTTGTAGAACGTGCGGTACAGCGCGTCTTCCCAGTTGGTCGAGTTCGCCGGGTACGACATGCTCGTCGCCTGGTTGATCAGGTTCGTCGAATCGGTCGGGTCCAGCATGTTGTAGGAGACGGTCCAGGTCGGCGACGTGGCACCCAGCGTGCTGGCCGTGGTGTCGAACGGCACGATCTTGATGCGCGTCGGCGTACCGACGAGCAGGGTCACGAATTGAGCGACCGCATCTCGGACGGACTGGAAGTTGGTCGAACCGATCGAGCCCGATCGGTCGACGATCAGGGTGATCGCGCCACCGCACAGCGATCGGGCTGCGACCAGGCTCGGTGCACCTTGAACACTCGTCGAATCGATCAACGACCGATTGGTGCCGCCCGCACTCAGGCTGATCTGGTTCTGGCCGCCGCCGTTGCCGTTGTTCGATCCGCCACCATTCACGGTGACGACCACTCGCTGTGCGTTCTTGGCGGTCGCGGCCGACACGTTGATCGTGTCCACCGTGCTGTCACTGGTCGCTGCGGGGTCTGGAGGTACCGTCACCTGGATGATCCAGTCCGGCACGGTGACGCCGGGCACGAAGTTCCCGTCCGGCGGAGCGTCGAGGTTGTGCAGGACGACGTTGCTCGTGCATGTCGCCGGTCCGTCGGCCTGGACGCATTGCACTCGGATCAGCTCGTACTCTGTGCCGACGAAGACATATCGGTACGAGACGCGGGTCGTTTGCGTCACCGTGGATGTCCCCGGGACGCCGACGGTGTTGGGAACCACGGAAGTCCAGGTCAGCATCATCGCGTTCGAACCGCCGACGTTGACGTTGGCCGGACATGTACCGAAACAGGGTGAACTTCCGGGCAGTGTGTCGACGTTCTGACCGGCGGACGCGAGGTCGCCAGGGATCCACAGACCTGCGCCGTTCTCGGACCGGGCGTTGTTGAGTCGGCCGCTGTAGTTGGCCTGCTGGCGCAAGATCACGACGATGGTTGCCGACAGCGACACCATCAACACGGCGCTCAGCGTCACGGCGACGAGCAGCTCGACGAGCGTGTACCCCTCGTCGCGCCGCTCTTCGCGATTCATCCGGAGAACTTTGAGAAGCCTAGACATCGCTCTTTACCACCTGCATCGTCTTGTGGACAGCACCGTCTGGGCTGCTGATCGTGATGGTGACCAATTGCACCGCGAGCGGAGGTGGGGTGGTGCCCGAGGCGCATGCCAGCGGGGCCCACGTGCCCTGAACGGTGGGATTCGCACCGGGTACAAAATGTTGTTGGACAACCGTCGCGGTCGAGGCGTCCCAGCCCTGGGTCTGCGCTGCCGCTTGGGCGTACAGGGTGTAGTCGCAACTCTTGGGCGCACGGTTGACGCGGTCCGCTGCGTTGAGCAAAACCGTGTGAACGCTGGCGAGATCATCGTTGAGTGAGCCGGCCCGAATCGCCGAGATGACCGAGGTCAATGTCGGGACGACGACGATCGACAACACCGAGATCGTCATCACGATCTCGGTCAGGCTGAAGCCACCGTCGTTGCCGCGTCGCTTTCGCCGTGTCGAGCGTCCCGGTAGAACCGGGCCATACACCTGCCTCTGTCGACTCATGCGCGCCCGATCTGTGTCCCTCGCGCCACAGCCCATCTGTGGCACCAGCAGATGATCGGCCTTCTGACCACAAACTTGAAGCACTTTGGGTGAAACAACACAAAATTGAGCAATGTCGATGCGCTGTGTGACCGACTTGACGAAACCCAGAATGCGGCCCGAAGCGTGGCGAATATCCGCGCCCACCGTGGCCGAATCAGCTTTGTAAGGAAGCAGTGAGACGTCGGTAAGAACAACCGTGTCGGCCTAGATCGACGACTCGACCGTCCGACCGGGGATGTCGCGGAGATTCCGCACCAACAATGACCCGAGGAGGGATCATGAACATCTCCGGCGTGAGTGGATCTCAGAGGACATCGGCATCGAGCGCGATGTCGGCATTGCGAGATCAAATGAGAACCGCGTTGAGCGCTGTCGCGAAGAAGCTCGGTATGAGTGACAGCGATCTCCAGGCCGCGTTGAAGTGAAGCGCCCCGGGTCTGGTGGAGGCTCCAACCTTTGAGAAGGATGGAGTCATGCCAAGCAATGGGAAGTACCCGGACGAGCTTCGTGAGCGTGCAGTGCGGATGGTCCTCGATCATCAGCACGAGTACGGGTCGCAGTG